>JACRLR010000040.1 GCA_016219645.1 Nitrospirota bacterium | reverse complement strand
GTAGGGATCGCCAAAGTTGGACTCGTAAATCTGCACCCAGTCGTTCACGGACCATTGGCTGTGCACCCGATGCCGGGTCTTCGGCGTCACGCAGTAGAACTGGTAGCCCTTCTCCCACAAGGGATTGGCATGCCGCTTGATCTCCTGCCACGGCAGCTTGATATTGCGCACCGTCTTATCATCATGGTGCTGGGCCGTGATCGGAATCCCGTAGTCATCCGGCCGGACATAGGGATTGCTGGTCATGATGGCGTTGGGCAGATAGGGGGTCGCTTCCGTCCCCTCCCGGTGTGAGATGAAATTTTCGCCGTACTCGATCGCTTCGGGCTCGGTCCGGTAATTTTCGTACCGGCCGGTCCTGGTCCACATGGGCTTCGATTCATTCGTCTCTTCCCAGAAGGGGGTGCGAGGGTAGGTCCGCACCATGACCATCCAGCCCTTCTCCGACTTCAGCATGACATCGGCATTGTACCCGTAGAAGGTACTGGAGGCATCAAGCAGCCGTTGGACATAGACGTCGACGCGGTTCTCGTAGACAAACTTGAAGTAGTCGCGTATCCGCTTGTCACCGGTGATCTCCGACAGCTTCGCCGCGACCCCGGCGAAGCTATCCAGGTCATTGCGCGTATCGTAGAGCGGGCGGATCCCGCCTTTCCAGACCTGCACCCAGGGATTGGACACCGTGACGGTCATTTCCGGGTAGGTGAACTCCATCCAGGAGTTCGCCGCAAACGCGATGTCGTTATGGTTGACGTCCGAGGTCATCTCGATGTCCTGACAGATCAGGGTCTCGATGTTCGGATCGACGTTGCGCACCATGTCATAGTGGTGCTTGGCATTATTGAGCACATTCACATTGACCACCCAACGGAATTTACTCGGCGTCGGCATGTGGGTCTTGCCCGTGAACACCTTGCGCCCGTATTTCGGCGTATTGACGATCAGCGCCGTGTCACCATGGTTCCAGTAGCCGACCTCTTCGCCGTAGTAATAGGACTTGGTCTTGATCTCCTTGCCGTGTGCGTTCGGATCCAGCGTGATGTTGAACGGATCCTCCCCGGTGTGCACCGCAAGCCCCGCGCCGGACCAGGGCGTCGCTGTCCACGTGCCGGCCTTGTAATTACCGGCCCAGGTATGCTGCCCGGTGCCGAACTTGCCCACGTTGCCGGTGACGATGAGCACCATCGCCGCCCCGCGAGAGTTAATCGTCTGATGGAAATAGTGGCAGGTGCCCTCCCCGTTATGGATGGCCGCCGGCTTGATCGTGCCGGAATCCCGTGCCCAGCGGACCAGGAGGTCTTTCGGCGTCCGGCAGATCTGATGGCAGGTATCCAGATCGTAATCCTGAAAGTGCACCAGGTACATCTGCCAGACCGGCATCGCGTCGACCTCACGCCCATTGAGCAGTTTCACCCGATAGGTCCCGGTGAGGGCCGCATCGATCCCGCTGTTCTCATAGTGCCAGCCGACCTGTTCCCGGTGGAGCGGCACCGCCTGCTTCTTATTCAGGTCCCAGACCATCATCCCGCCCAGCCGCTGCACCTGCTCCGGTTTGAGAGACTGCATCCGGCCCGAGTAGCTCTTCGAGAAGTCCGGGAACTGATAGTCCGCCACCACGTCGCGCGGATCCAAGAACTGCAGGGTATCGGTCCGGACGAGCACGGGTGAATCGGTAAAGCTCTTCATAAAGTCCGTATCGTGCATGTTCTCATCGACAATGATCTTCAAGGCCCCTAAGAAAATCGGGCCGTCAGCCGCCGGCCGGACCGGCATCCAGTAGTCGGCCCGATAGGCCGTGGGGTTATACTCCGGCGTGATCACCACGACCCGGGCACCCCGTTCGATACATTCCAGCTTCCAGTGCGCTTCCGGCATTTTGTTCTCGACGAAGTTCTTGCCCCAGCTGGTATTCAGTTTGGAGAAGCGCATGTCGGAGAGGTCGATATCGGAGCCTTGGGCTCCACTCCACCAGGGGTGAGCGGGGTTCTGATCCCCATGCCAGGTATAGTTCGACCAATAGCGGCCGCCCTGCGCCTGCTCCGGGCTGACCTTCCGAATCCAGGTATCCAGCAAGGCATTCACCCCCCCGTTCATCCGGGTGTTCCCCATCTTGCCGATGATCCCGAGGACGGGCATCCCCGCCCGATGCTTGAAGCACCGGGTCCCGGCCCCCTTCATCATCTCAATCATCTCCGGCGCATACCCCTGCTCCCGCAGCCGCCCCATACACTCGCCGGTGGAAGGTGAAGCCCTTCAAACACATCCGCGGGTTATGGGCAAAGGTGCCGCGATTCCCGTACAGGTCTTCGTAGGTTTGATGGTCGTAGTTCTGCTCGACGCGCATCACCACGCCGTTCCGCACAAAGGCCCGGACGCGGCAGGCATGGGTGTCGTTCGGGGAACAGACCCAGGTAAAGGACGAATCGTACCGATACTGATCGTGATAGACCCGCTCCCAGGACCGATCCGGATAGTCCCCCAACGGGTTCCCGACTTCGATGACCGGCTGGAGCGCGGTCAGCGCCAGCACGTTGTCCGCCACCGCCACTGCGGCCACGGTGCCTGCCGTGACTTTTAAGAACTGCCGACGTGACAAAAACATGGGTCCCACCTCCTCAAGTTGAGGGCTTTGATCAAGCCCGCGAGCCTTCATTGATGTGCAGTGGAAATGAAGATTTCACCGAATAATCCCGGAGAGCCGCCAAGAAATAAATAAGCCGAGCTTTGCACCGACGATGGAACAGCATGAGGATTTCTGTCTATATTGAGCTTCGACATTGCGTAGAAGCTACCCACGCAACATTCACACCAAGCCCAATAGATCGATGGTGCGCCATTAATTCCAATAAATAGTTGAATAGATAGACAAAAAAAGTCTTACAGAAAATGACTGAATTGAAAGTAGATGTGGGGCGCTGAGTATATTTCGTATCACATGAAGATTGTACGTTCGTGGGCCTAAGTAAATTCATCAGCAAATCAATAACTTGAGATAAATTCCTTTGCGTTACACTCTCGTAACGTCTTTTTTCCAAAACGTGTAGTTACGGTAACGATGAAACAGCACCCAGCCACAACAGTCCCACTACGGCATAAAACGTATACGCACAAACCGGGCCATTTCAGAGTTCCCCGATTCGTATGCGCAACTATTTAAAAACATGGAACATTTACAGAACCGACGTTCTACATAGCTGGTTCGATTGTCAGATAGCCCACGATTCATCGTGGGCTATCGTGGGTGAGCCCACGATAGCGAGAGCGTGCGTTATTTTCTATGAAGAAATAGGGCGGGCTTCGCGATGGCAAGTAGGCTCTATTTGCTCTTCGGCTGACAGTTGGTCACTTCGTCCCAAACTGCTTCATCTCAGGAAAATCCAAATTAATATTCTCGCACGAACGGGTGAATTTCTCACAAGACTGTTTGAGGCCTGCTAGGCTGCTTGACAGCTCTGTTCCCGCATCAGTAAGATTCCACCCCTCTGACCGGCTGTGATTGAGCGGGAATAGCTCAGTGGTAGAGCATCGCCTTGCCAAGGCGAGGGTCGCGGGTTCAAATCCCGTTTCCCGCTCCAATCAAACAGGTTTCTCCCGCTTAGTCCTCTTCCCAAATTTCGTGTGCGCTCTGCCACTGCCGCTGAAAGGGGAGCGGTAGGCGATTAGTGAGCTGTGCGTGCGAGGGATTGCAGCCGACCCAACTGTTCAGTGACACGAGAGAGGTCGTCCTGGGTGAGCGGAGCACGGCTGAATCGCCCCTGATGGTACAGGGCGGTCACATCAGTCACCATAGGACCGGCTGCCTTCCATTCCCGTTCAACCAGTCTGGCAAATTCACTGGCTGTCGCGGCTGGAGGTTTGCTCACGCCATGTCTCTCCACGATACGGAGCATGCGGCTATAGAGCTGGGCGATCGCGACTTGCGGGTGGGATTTAGGAAGAAAGTGCGTGACGGCCCAGAGCCCTATTCTATCGCGGAGCATGAGGAGGGCCAAGGACAGGCCAACGACAATCGATCCCGTGATGAGTCCCAACATGCCTGAATGAAACGTTTGGACCATTTGAGTCAGGCGGGTGAACACCTGGCCTATCGGAGCAGCCAGCAACGAAGCCCAGCGGCTCATTCTTTCACGCACCACGTCACTACCCTCTCGTACTCCATGAACGACTGCCAGTTGATCCCTCGCACTATAATGGACGAACAAGCGATCCCATTGGAGCCGAACAGATTCGGCTACTCGGCTGAGAGGCTCCCAACCAGAGGGAGCGACTGCAGCGCTGACGGCAGGAGTGGGGTCCATCGTGATCCAGCCGGAGTGAGGAAAGTAGACCTCGACCCAGGCATGGGCATCCCGCTGGCGCACGGTGAAGTAACCTCCGTAGTCGTTCCATTCCGTGGCCAGAAACCCTGTCACAAGTCGAGCCGGGATGCCGACCGTTCGCAGCATCACCACCATGGCCGTCGCATAATGTTCACAGTACCCGGTTTTTCTTGTGAACAGAAATTCTTCGAGCGGATGATCGAGCTGGGCCGTGTCGCTTTCAAGGCTGTACCGGTAGTTCTCCAGGAGATGTTGCAGGATCGCTTGCGTCTGCTCGAAGGGAGTCGAGTCCCGTTGGGTGACGCGATGCGCCAGGTCTGCGACCTGTTCAGACCCCGTGGGAACTTGAAGGTAGTGGAAGCGAATTGAGTCGGGGTAGTCCAGGCTCGCCGCGGTTCGTTCGTTCGCGACAAGCTGCGGAACATGAGAGACGACGGAGTACCTGATACGGGAAGAAGGGGGAAATGGTAAATGCAGCCCGCTCATGGCATCGGCCTGCAGAGTGAGAAACTCGCCGCTCACAACCTCAGCGAAAGGGGCTGCAAATAACACAGAGGTGTCGAGGGTTTCCAGCAGTATATCCTGACGGATGGCTTGGGATGGTCTATCGAGAGGGTAGCTGCCAGCAGGCCGGACGAGGAATGTGCCGTCAGCGGCGAGATTTAACGAGCGCTGGCGGGTTCCGCTGTGGCTCCATGATTGTCCATTGTACTGATCGTAGGCAAGGCCTCTCAGATAGAAGCGATCCTTTTCAACAGCTGATTGGTCCGGTAGTTCGACACGCATCACGATCTGAGGATCTTGCTTGACTGATCCGATCGTCCCCAGATCGACCCGATCGGAAAACCCTGTCGTCCGCACTGCTTCCCCGCTCGTCTTTTGTAATACGCCTACTCCAATACGGGGGATGAGAAAGAAAATGGCAAGCGTCAGGGCAACCGTCAGGATGACGATTCCGTTCGTCAACCAAAACACCCTGTGGGTGATGCGGCTCGGAAATGTCGCGCGACAGGCACCCATACCTGAAGGGGTGACGGCGGCAGGGATTTCGCTCGTTTCCTGGGTCAAGTGATAGAGCAAGAGTGTCCACACGGCCGTAAGCAAATACAGCATGAAGATGGGGACATACCACGCCTCTGTCGTCAGCGCAGCGGAAGCCAGGATTGCCATGAGACTAATGACATAGAGATGCCGATAGTCACGCCGCTGTTGGAGCGTGAGTAACTTGATACCCAGAAGCACAACCAAAAAATGGATACCTGCCGGAAGAAGGTCTCTTGACACCACGAGAAGGTCGATCAGCAAGATGGCGAACGCGCCGATCAACAGAGCATTCCACAGAGTTGGAGAGTCGGTGATCTGCGCCATCGCCCGTCGAAGGAACAGCACCCCTCCCGCGTGAAACAGCGAGACAACAAGGATGATGGCGGTAGGGAGGGCGAGCCAGAAGGGTACGCTCTGTGCCAACACCAGCCCGCTAAACGCTGTGGCAGCGAGGGTGACGGAACTGAGGGCAAAGGCCTGATTAAAAGGCATGGGTTAATTCTTCAAGTTGCGCGGCATACAGTACCCGATCCGCTTGCACCATGGTTGCGACAGTTGCCTGGTCCGACCAGGGCACAATCGCCAGCATGTAGCCTCGCTCGCTTTCGTGGCTGAGCGGAGGGTGTAGGCCGTGCTGGCTGGTGTGATCGGATTCAGGTGGCTGTCTCTTGCACAATGCCAACAAGCGCAGGATCGCCATGAGATGGGCGGATCCAGACCCAAGCCCTGAGTCTTCCGTCCCGACGATAAGCCGAACAGGGTGGGCCCGTTCTGTCAATTGCCAGAGAAGCGACGCCACGAACGTCACGCTCCGTTCGAACAGCGCTTCGCATGCTTCAGGGGCCACGACTGAGAAGACAACGGTAATGTGTCGTTGATCTTCTGCTTCGGTTTCCCGCACGACCAGCTGAGACGTGCGGGCCGTGGTGACCCAGTGGATGGCTCGTGAGTCATCGCCTGGTTGATACAGGCGAAGGTTGTAGAGTTGGGCTCCGTCTCCGCGTCTGGTGAGTGCCGCCCCTTGCCCTTCGTTGACCAGTTCATCCACGAAACGCAGGGTGAGCGGTTTGATCGGGGGGCTGACGAGCAGATGCGCTTCTGTAGAATAGCGCCCTCTTTTTAGAAACAGTCCAAAAGGAAACAGTGTCTGCACCACGATGCCATCGAGCCGGAGCCAGCCCCGCTTTGTACCAAGAAGCGGATAGGACAGGAGCATGGAACTTTGCGCGGGCAGGAGGTGAATCGCAAGCCCCCGGTCGACCTCTTGACCCTCGACGACATCAAGCATTCGGAGAGAAAAGCTGGGCAGATGCCGGTTTCGGTTGGTGACAGAGATCGTGAGAGTGGTCGGCTCATTGGCCATGATGAGATCGGGCACATGCCGATGGAACTCCAATCGCCTGAGACAGCACTCGGAGAGCAAACCGGAGACGACGATCAGGCTGAGCATCATCGCGAGGAGCAAGTAAAACAGATTGTTGCCGGTATTGATGGCTGCGAGCCCGATCCCGAAAGTGAAGAGAAGAAACCTCGTCCCTTCAGATGTGAAACGAATCGACCGCCGCCGTGACATGCCCCGGACGAAGGTCATAGCGGAGGAGACTGTGAGGTTGAAGAATGGCTGCTTCACGCGCGTAGGTCATCCAATTGACCGCCAGCAGGATGCTCAAAACCCGTGAAGCGTATTTCGTGAAGCGTCGTTCGTTTCCGGATTCGGACGTTTCACGCTTCACGTTTCACGAACGACGAGGAAGGCCTTTTTGAGCATCCTGCAGAACGGTACTGCTGTTGTGCCGCATCCTGCTAGACAGGAACGGGAACGGTCTCGACAATGTCGAGCACCATCCGCTCCGCCTGTTCGAAGCTCTGCGTCCGCATACCATGGGTCCGGTTCAGCATGACACGATGGGACAGCACGATCGGCGCCAGCTCTTTGATGTCATCCGGAAGGCAATAATCTCGCCCCCGGACGACTGCCAAGGCTTTCGCCGCTTTGCTGAGCCCCAAGGCTCCTCTCGTGCTGACGCCCAGGGATAAAAGCTCGCTCTGGCGGGTCGCTTGCACGATCGCGAGCAGATAGTCCATCAAACTCTCTTCCATGTGAACCAGATCCACATGGGCCTGCAATGCCAATATTTCGCGGGCTGACAATACCGCTTCCAGCGTTTCGGCAGGATGCATCGAATGGGGGCGATCGAGCACCTTGCGTTCATCTTCGAGCGCAGGATATCCAATGCAGAGGCGCATCAGAAACCGGTCGAGTTGGGATTCCGGAAGGGGGAATGTTCCGTGATATTCGGCCGGATTCTGCGTGGCAATGACCATAAACGGCTGCTCAAGCGGATGCGTCTGATTGTCGACAGAAACCTGCGCTTCACTCATCGCTTCCAAGAGACTGCTCTGGGTCTTCGGCGTCGTGCGATTGATCTCGTCGGCCAGCACGACATTGGCGAAGATCGGGCCGGGGATAAATTCAAAGCCCTGTTTTTGCCTGTTAAACATCGAGATGCCGACAATGTCGGAGGGCAAGAGATCGCTGGTGAATTGAATGCGCTTGAATGAACAGTCCAGTGATCGGGCCAAACTGTGTGCCAGCGTGGTCTTGCCAACGCCGGGAACATCTTCGAGTAGAAGGTGCCCGCGGGCCAGAAGACAGACCACTACCATCTCGATCACATGGGCCTTGCCCTTGATGACCAGCGCAATATTATCCTGGATGGCCCGGATACTGTGAGATGAATTCATGTTGGGATTAGTCGTCCTGATCGTTCAGGCATGCATGGTGATTTGACACGCTCGAAGTCTAACAAAGGGTCTGGAGACGGTCAATTTTCACGCGTGTTTTTGCATCAACCTGGCTGGATATGGCGATTCGCAGGGCTTTGCTGCCGGTGGGTTGCTCCATTCCGCTCTATACACAGGCTGCGGGAAACCCATTTCGGCACAGAATTACTTGAGGACCTGCATGTCTTGGACAAGAAGAGAATACCCCCGCAGGATGCTCAAAAAGCTGGCTTCTCACCCGCCCAACCCCGGCGCGCCGAGACGCGCCGTTCCACGGGCAAGGCCGCAGCGTCTGAAGAAGGGTGAGGTTGAGGTCAAGGTTGAGCAAAGATCAGACTCTTTGCATCGCCGCCTTAACCTTAGCCTAAACCTCAACCTTCCGGAGAGCTGGCGAACTGTTTCAGCCTTTTGCTATTCCGGTACGAGGATCAGCATCCATGGAGGGCTCTCTTCGGCCATGTCGGAGAACCGTCTTGCAGTACTGCTGGCGGGAAGTCCCGGGAAGATCGCTCCCCGGCGAACCTGAACGGAGCGGAAACGATAGAAGGGAGCCTGCGTCGAATGGAGGGGAAGAACCCGAGGAATCCGTCCACGTAACAAGCCGCAGTCTGACAGGCTCAGGGTCTCACCGAGGGCAAGACCGGAGAGTCTGTCGAAGACCTCGCCAAAAATCGTGTGGAGATTATCCGGAGTGAACGGCAGATCATTCGGTCGATAGCGGTCGTCGTCAAGGAGTTGTGCCAGGATCTCCCAGAAGACCTGGGTATCGACAGCACCGATGACACAGAGAACACCGCGACGCGCCAGCAGATCAAGCAGGGCGAGGGGGCCTCGAATCTCAAATTTCCATACAGGGAATAGGAGTGCACGGCCTCCATGCTGGACTTCGAGGGCCGGTTCGCCTGAAAAGTTTGTCTGCCGAAACGCGCCTTTGGTTCGCGTGAGCTCTTGGGTCATGATGTGATCGGACAATCTGGTCGGTTCATAGGCAAACGTGGGTGTCGCCGGAGCCCAGCAGGTCGCGATCGTGTAGCGGGGGGCAAGTTTCCCTCGCTGGTCGAGTGTGTCCAAGTCAAACATATCCTGGCCTCCGTAGAATTGAAACGAAAGGCCGATGCGAGATCGGAGGCTGTTGAGTCGCTCCCGATCAGGATGAAGCGGACCTCCCAGCTTTGAGCCTGGCGTAAGACGATCGAGGGTATGGAGAATCAATTCCTGTCGATTGTGAAGGCGCGCTACGTAGTGCTCCACAAGGTCTGTCGCGAAGGAGAGGTCGCCGGCTCCCAGATCGAGCAGAGAAGCCACATCTGCCTCTTGCAACAGGTCAAATGGATTGGCGTGTGAGTGGACGAATGCTTCAATCTCTTCACTCCGCAGGGAGGTCAATGGCCACTGCAAGATCGGGCCTTCAACGACGCCGAACCATACACAGAGTGCCCGCACGGCTTTTGTCGGAGGGAGCCCTGTGAGTTCTTTGAGGCGTGGGCCTGGGAGGTCCTGAATTCGTGCGGCTTCTGAATTTCCCAACGCGAGGGTGACCGCATCACGGACGATGACGGGAAGATCGGCGCGATGAGCCTCTGTAATCACCCGCCTCAATGTCGCAGCGAGTTGCTTTGCCTCAACAAGCTTGCGTGAGGCCTCCCACTCCTTGTCGCGTTCCTGCAAGAGCGTGGTAACCTGTGACCGAAAGTCTGCAAGCACCTGGGCGGGAGAACTCATGAATTGATCAGTGCGTGGACCCGATGGATGATCCGGCGCTATCTGCGCTGAATTCATGGCAGCATAACGGCCTGGTTCATCCGGGTCAAGGGTTCGGATCGCGTCTTGCCCAATCCCAGAAACCTGTGCTAGGTAGGAGCTATGATCAACAGGTCCAGGCTGCCGGCACCACAAGCCATCTTCGTCGTATATAGGCTGTTGATGGTCGTCGCAGCGTTGTGGTTCACCGTAGCCTGCACGACCGGAGAGGGTGCAAAAGTTTCTGGAGCCTCGCAAGACGAGCGTCATGCGCTGTTCAAGGAATGGCAGATCATTGATACCGCGACAGGGCAGCCGGTCTCTCTTGACCAATGGAGTGCGTTGTTGCTCCAACAAGACATCATTTATCTCGGCGAAGAACATCACAATCGGTTCCATATAGAGGCGGCTAGCACGGTGCTGGAGAAGCTCAAGGAGGGAGGGCGTAGGCCGGCCCTGGGTATGGAAATGTTCGGTTGGGACGGCCAGGCAGCATTGGATCAGTATGTTGTCGATCCAGAGATGACCCGCCAGGAATTCCTTCAAGCCGTCAAGTGGCACCAGAACTGGGGTGGTTCATACGACGATTATGAACCGCTGATCCGGTTGGCACGAGAATACCACTGGACGGTAGATGCCATGAATCCTCCAAAGCCGTTGGTGAGGATCGTCGCCAAGAACGGATTGGCTCAGGCAAGACTTGACCCTATGATGGAACAATGGGGCATGAAGGACGAAGTCATCGCCGATGATCCCATCTATCGGGCACGTATTCTTGAGCAACTACAGGCCTGTCATGGTGGGGGAGCTGACAGCCACTATCAGACCATGTTCGAGGCATCCATGGTTCGCGATGAAGGGATGGCCAAGACATTGGTCCATCGCCTCAACCAGATTCGCTCCGGGAGCGATAGAATGGCCGGGCCGCTGGTCAGCTATACGGGGGGCGGGCATATTCAATACAACCTCCCGGTTCCGAAGCGAGTGGCCCGCCGTCTGGGTGGCCAGGTCCGACAAGTCAGCATCTTCATGACATCGTTCGATGCGGGACGCATCGAGGAGTTCAAAGATATGACCCGAGAGAAGATTGCAGACTATCTGTGGCTGACGCCAGTCAGCGCGAAGGGACCGCCACGCCGATGCTGAATCAACCACGGCTGAAAACCTATGAATCCTTGACAGTCTCACGGGTCTGTTTCAGACTGCCCTGCAATACTCGATGGAGTCATTTGCGATTGGGAACGCAGCGCATGAGAAATAAGATCCCCTGCTCCGCTGAGCGGTTAAGCCTCCTCGATCCTCCGATGATCCAGGCGGTGGTTGATCGTAATGCCTTTCACATCGGCAATCAGTACCTCTCAGAAAATCGCGTTCGGATCGTCGAGGCTGATGACGCCCAGATTTCCTCCGCTGTCATCGGGAATTCCGGCCTCTACGAGCAGACGATCCGACTCAAGGAAGGACATCTGGTGTCAAAATGCAGCTGCGCGCTGCCCGAAGAGCCGATGTGCCGTCATTGTATTGCAGCTCTGCTCGAGTATCATCGGTGGACACAGCCGAGGAACGGCCAACAGAAAAAGGCGACCCCGTCCTCAGGACCGCAGCCGGCACAGGCCTCTTCGAATCGCGAAAGCGCGCCCTCGCCAAACCCCGCGACAACGACCGACCTCAAGCTGGGCGAGGTGATGGCCTTCATTGAATGGCTCCAGCCCGCGATAAAGGCATTAGACCGCGGGCAACCGTTGGCTGATGCGCCAACGCTCGGCGGAGATACCGCTCTGTGGGTTCAGACCATCAGTAATCTGGAGGAGCGTCGACGTGAGAGCGAAGAGAAGCGGGCCAATTTGGAGTCCGACATGCGCGACCGAGAAGCCTATGTCAGTCGACTGACACAACAGGCGCAAGTAGCCATGGAAGAGATCAAATCCCTCCAAACCAACTCTCAGCAATTGCGGAGGGAACTGACTGCTTGCAAAGAGACCCTCGCGAAGGTTTCCGAGGTTGCCTCGGAGGTCGGAAACTACGATAGTCAACTCAAAACTCTCGCAGGCGAAGTGATGTCAAAGGGTTCACAACTCGACAAGCTCGCCCATTCATTCAGAGAAGTCTCGACGGCATTGAGAGCCCTGACAAAGCCCCCTATCACCCCCTAGCCTTTCTCGCTCGGAGCTCCATTCATCGTTGAAACGTGGTTCCTTTCCTGTGCCGTCACGCAATAGGTGGTTGGGAGACAAGGGTGGACCGAGTGATCCCCTCGGCCGGCCAGGCACTTCCGCTACCGGTGAATCTGGCACGATCGGACAGATTCATTGTCTGGCCAAGCAATCGAGGCCTCCCCGCGCGAAGCGCGTTCGTTCGTTTTGGGAAGGGACCCTGACGGAAGGATTCCATCTCGGTCAGAGAAATCCGTAAGGACCGAGCGATCAGCCAGGCAAGCGTTAAACTGGGACTCCAATACACTGCATCGCGCAGACGATCGACGAGATCACTGGGAAGACTCACTGTTAACCGGACCCGAGGTTGTTGTCGTCCTACCTTGCTCGGCCTGGAAGTCGGACTAGCAACATCACGGCATTCTTTACGAATCGAATGACTGGGAGTGGCCTGATCTCTCAGTGACATTGTGCACCTCTCCTGGTTGCGTTGGAAGAAACCAGCTCATGGACTCTGGTTGATCTCGATGGTTAGCTCCCCCTCCCTGATGGAGGGCCGCGCCGCTGTAGAAGAGACAGGGTGCGGCCCCGATGGCAGAAGCTTATGGCGGTGGGAGGGCTCCGGATGGGCACAATCCAGAGGTAGTCCCATCTGCGTGACAGGCCATTACCTGTCGGATGGGGCCCCACCGGCGTTTCGCTTCGCCAAGCATCTTCCGGCTACGGCAGTACAGCAACCCCCGTACCAGAATATTCTGAGTAATAGCATTGCGGATCCATACTGTAAGTCGTTGAGTGGACGCGGTTTCGCCAGCAAGCTTCAAAGAGGGAACTGTAAGACTGAGCGTATCTTATTCGGTACGCTCCTAATCCTAGGAGATACAGGACGGGGAAATGCGTTGAGTGGCCGCTGGGAACGCCAGGAATCTGGCACGATCTACTGATGGAGATGTTTCATCGCGGAGGCACAAAGGATGATGAGGAGCCCGATCCAGAGCGCGGCTCGTTGGAAGGGGATCGCTTCGTAGGATTCTTCTTCACCTTCTTCTACGTCATCGGACTTGAAGACCACAGTGTAGAGAAAAAGGGTGAGGAGACAGAGAACGAGAAACAACTTGATAAAGAAGACGGTCAGGTATTGTGCATGGTGCTGAACCCCACTCCCCGTTTGCAAGGTGATGAGCTGATTGACGTAGTGGAGATTGATGCCACCGGTAAACAGCAGGACAACGAGCAGGATTCCCGCGACTTTCTTGTAATGTTGATAGAACGCATCGGTGATCGGCTTGATCTGTTCCTTCGCAACCGCCTTCTTCAGACCGGGGGTCACGGCCATGACCAGGAAGGCAATTCCCCCGATCCAGATGACCGCCGACACCAGGTGAAGCCAATGATTGACGATCGGGATCAGCGTATAGAAGTCAGTGCCGGGGCTTCGAAGGGATTCCATGAAGAGATGGTTAATGGTTGATGGTTAATGGTGACAATACCTCTGGTCCATGCCCGAGTAATTCATTGACCATCAGCCATTTACCATGAACCATATTAGGGTCTGAACATTGGCGCGTCGTTGCCGAATCGTTTCTTGCGGAGCTCTTCCATCAACTCAATGGTGATCAAGGGGATGTTGTTCTCGCGGGCGTGTTTTTCGACCCCTTTCTTGACCATGGCGCGCAAGAAATAGGGAATCCGGTTGAGTCGTGTTTCTGAGTCTTCATCCCAAGCCACAGGGCTGTCTTCCGGTGTATTAAAAGCGATCTTGATCCTCTCGCCACCCTTCGGGGTGTAGAGGCACCATTGATCTTCATCCAGCCAGTCGCCGTGATCCACGTAGGGACGTGCGCGGCAGCCTCCACAGATGTCCGTATACTCGCAATCACCGCATTTCCCTTTTAGTTGCGGGTAGCGGAAGGAATTGAAGACGTCGGACTTTTCCCATAGATCGACGAAGCTGTGCTCACGGATGTTCCCGGCGGACAGCGGCATATAGGGGCAAGGGGTCAGCTCGCCATTGGGAGTCACACGCGCGTAGTTGGTGCCGGCGAGGCAGCCGCCGCCCATATACCCAGTCGCTTTGGTAATAGGGGAGTTTGGATCTTTCTCATACGCGAGCCGTTTGAAGTGCGGCGCGCAACGGGCCCGGATAAGCATACCCTTGTAACTATCCTGGCAATTCACCAGATAGCCGAGCACCTCTTCATACTGGGCCGGGGTGATATCCGTCAATTCTTCCCCGCGACCGGTGCAGACCATAAAGAACACATTGAGAACCTTGGCGCCAAGCTGGTGCGCCCAATCGATCACTGCGGGTAGTTCCTGATAATTCATGGGCTGCGCGCTGAAATGTACTTGAAAGGCCAACCCGTTCCGCTTACAGGCCTCGATACCGGCAAGTGCGGCTTCCCATGCACCAGGCACACCGCGGAAGCGATTGTGTTTCTGGGGATCGAGCGAATCGATACTGATGCCCATGCCCATCACGCCGATATCCACAAGCGTTCGGGCCATGTGGTCATTAATCAGCATCCCGTTTGTCCCAAACACCACCATGAAGCCGAGCTTCACAGCGTGGCGTGCGATATCAAGAATATCGGGACGGACAAGCGGTTCACCGCCTGTGATCACAAGGAGACAGCCCCTGTTGACCTCGGCAATCTGATCGATGAGTCTGTAGCATTCTTCGGTGGAGAGCTCATCGGTTCCGCCGGCCGACTTCGTCGTCGCGTCCAGATAGCAATGGTCACATTTGAGATTACAGCGTTTCGTGAGGTTCAGTGCGATGAGGTAAGGCTTGAAGTCATCGACGGTTCGGCCGTCAGAGGGCCCTTCGCCTTGAGGGGCGGGCGTGAGGAACTGCGTGACCTGCTGTTGAAACGCCCCGATCACTCCGCCGAGCAAGGGGCCGTTGAAGATCGGAAGCGATTTACCCATAGTCTAGAGAAAATGTGTAATTCTAAATTAGGAATGGCGAATATGTGATGCGGGGGAATTCGCTGTCCGGTCAATTCCACATTCCACATTCATCATTCAAAATTGCAAAGCTACGATTTCGCTTTGCCGGTCAGGTTCGCAATCATGTCCTTTAGATTGCCGGTTTTCATGGCTTCTGCCATATAATCCTTGGCCTGCTCGATACCCTCGTGAGCGACTTCGGCCGTAATCACCATGACGCCGATCTTATCGGCATGTTTTTCGATGAGGGCACGGGTACAGTCGCGCATAAACCCTTCCGGCGCCCGTTCAAGTCGTACTGTTGCTTCCGGCGTCCAAGTATAGCGAGAGGCAGGAGCCGGTTCTGCTGCGTGGCCGTTTCCATGACCGTTCTCGTGAGGAGTCGTTGCGCTATTGGCCCCGTTCGTCGCAGCAGCTACCGAAGCCTGTGCCTCGGTCGAAGCCCCAGTTCCCTTATTCGCAAAGATGGGTGTGTAATCCTCTGACGCCGCTTCCTGAATGATGGGTGCCGCATACTCCAACGTGATTGTGGTCATGCCGAGTTTACGGGCGGTCTTCTCAATCTTGGCTTTGGCCCGCCGGCGTTGGAAGCCTGCTGGAACTGCACGGATTCCTTCTTTGGCATCCTTTGTCCATTGCATGGGGACATCGTCGTAGGCCAGATCGGTTTCGAGGACCCCTTCCACGTGCGCCGCCGCTTCGAAAAGAGACTTATCAACCAGTTTGAAGCGATCACCTCCGGCGGCACAGACGGGGCACTTGACGGGCGTCTCGCCCTTGCCGATGTAGCCGCAACCGTCGCAGATGAAATAATCCTGAGTCATCCGATCCAAGTAGGCTTGAGTATTTGCACTGACCGCTGGTTTTTCTTCAACAACCTCGGTCATCATCCCGCTGAGCGTGGAGCCCATAAGATCCTTCACAACGGACTCGTCAGCCTGCATCTTGTTGCGGTCGATACCAGCGGCATCCAGGTTTCCACCAAGGGCGCGCATGGCGTCCATCGCCCCCTTGGGCAGGATATGTCCAATGGCCGTATCCACCACCGTGTTGCTGATGATGGTGTGGCCCTTCTCGATGGCATAGCGATGGATGGCTGTCTTGGCCACCCCTCTGGCAAACATCGGGATCTTTTCCATTCGACGGAGGGCTTCTTCCGTCCAGGCGATGGTGTATTCCGCCAGCGTATCGATCGGTGGGACATATTTCCTGTTCGACACCAGGATATTGCAGGGCGCGGACCGCAACAGATTTTCGGTGTTGCTGCCGATGTCCATATCCTCGTCGCTGTGTACGCCGATCCGTCCGACGATCAGGAGCGCCGGGATATCCTTACGAACATATTGAATGATCTTTTCGAACGCCTTGCCATCCAACAGAGTGGTCTTCACGTCGGTTTGTTCGGCCTGAGCGATCTCGCGGCAGATGTCGAGGTGCGATTGGTAGATCTTCGCGAGGCCGCTGTCGATGATTTCCTCGTGTAGCTTTTCCTGCTCTTTGAAGCGGAAAACCTTACCGGCCTCTTCGTTGAGCACACCTGAAATACTATGAAAGGCGGCATAGTGGAAATAGGGATCGAAGGCCGAGATGGCCTCGACCGGCATGTTGAAGGCCTTTCCCAGTGCCAGGCCCGTCATGAGTCCACCGAAGGAATAGGGGCTGCCGTCCACCGCTACCACGATTTTCCCACCGGTCATGGGCTGGGTTTGTTTAATAATCAGCATGTCAGAATTCCGCACCCGCCGAAGCACTCGCTCGGTGTTACTGCCGATGACGCTGTCCTTCACCGCGCCGACACCCAAGGCACCCATGATGACCAGGTCGTAGGCATTGGTGTTGATATCTTCAGCCAACACCTTCCAGTTCCGGCCTTCGAGCGAGCGACGCTCAATCGGCAGGTTGTTTTCCGCGCATTTCTTATCAACGTAGTCGAGATAGGAATCAGTGATGATTTGGAGGCCTCGGGTAATCAACGAATCGTGAATCTGGCGCTGTCGGTCGAGTTCTTTTTCATCGTGGTATTCTTCCGGCAAGCCCGCTTCCATCTGCTTGAAGCGCTTGTCATGCATTTTGGCTGCATAGACGTGGCTCCCCACAATCTTCGAGCCGAAGGCCTTCGCGAAATGCACTCCGACATCGACGGCAGTATTGGAATGGTCGGAATTATCGACCGGGACATAGATCGTCTTATACATCGAAAGATCTCCTCCAGATGCCCTCCAGGCCAGGGCGAACGAGAGTAATTATCAAAATTTCCAAACGGTTGACGTACTTCCCCAGCGTAAAGAACGCTCATGCTAGCACCGCTCTGAATTCGAAAGCAAGGCGTCAACGAGGGCGCTGGGGCAATATCTAGGATGCCGGGGTTATGACGGACTTTTCGCCCGAATTCTTTTCGGATCGAAATGAGGGTCGGGAGCGGAGGATTTCCTCGAGAGACAGAAGGGCATCGCGTCCGGAGTTCCCTTCAATCCCTTTGATCAAACTCTTGTCAGCATAGGGTCCCGACCCGCTTGAGGATTGAGAGAGGGATCCAGTCCACTTCCGTGGGTCCCTGCTTCCTTCCTTCCGTTCCCAGGCCCTGAGGCAGGCCTTGGCAATGAACGAGTTCAACGGCGCCGGGTTGTAGAGGAGCTTTCTGATGCTCGTGGGAGTCAGCATGAGAGGGTTATAACCGGCCGAAAGATACCCCTCCTCCAACAGCCGTTGTTCCAAGTCGGTATTCGGCTGAATTCCTAAAAAGAACATGAGTGGGAAGACACGCTCCTCACCCAGGATCGAAGCGACCACCTTGTAGGATTCCACGCTTTGGAGCAGTGACTCCTCCGTTTCTTTTGGACTGTTCAACGAGTAATTGAGGATGACCTTTCCTTTGAATCCCGCTTCTGCCAGATAGCGACAGCCATCGTACAGCCGCTCCAGTTTGAATCCCATGTGGAGGTCGTTCAGCACCACTTGCGAGCCGGATGTAATGGCGACCTCAAGGTCACCCACTCCGGACCGGACCATGAGCTTAGCCAACTCCGGGGTGATGAGTGATGTCCTGATATAACCAGACCACTCGATCTCAAGCTTTTCCGCCAGAATCCGTTCTAGGATCTCGATACACTGGGGATAGGCTTCTTTCCCTGTAATAAACTGAGCATCCGTGAACCAGAATCGCCTGGCACCCCATTGATGGTAGTGCTGAGAGATATCCTTGACGACCATTGAAGGTGGTCGATAGCGGACCCTCTTTCCTTCAATGTAGGGGTAGAGACAGAACGCACAGTCGTAGGGACAACCTCGCTTTGACTGAACCCCAATGGATTCACCAAGGTATTCGCGATGTTGCGGGAAGATTGACGTCAAGTATGGCAAATCGACTGTGAGCGCATCGAGTAGGGCCGGCGACCCCTGCTGCCCCTTTCGAATGGTCTTCCCCTCCCGGATAATGTAGCGCTCCTTCTCCAGCGATTGGCCCTCAATGACCTTGAGTATGGCATCTTCGCCTTCCCCGAGAATCCCGATGGTGCCTTCGGGGAGTTTCTCGATCAGCTGATCGGCAAAGGCAGTAAACGCACCCCCTCCGATCATGATCTGAGCTTTGGGGAATTCCTTGGCGATCAACCAGGGGTAGGAGAGGGCCGCCCTAATATGACTGTAGTACCGATAGAGCTGTTGTAGCCCCGCAAACGAAGCCACGACTCGCTTGAGCGGATTGCTGGCAAAGTAGAAATTAAACGCATGTTCCAGCGAGGAATCTCCCTCGTGCGGCGAAAAGATCTGAATGTCGCGCCAGGAGAAACAGACGAGGTCCGGCTTGAACTCGGTGGCCGCATCGCGGACTGCGCTACTCCGTTGGTCGTCGGGAAAGAGAGAGAGATCGAGGATCCGTTGCCGCACATCCGGCTTCCGCCGATGAATAAAATCAGCGAGATAGGTCACACCGATGGGATAGACCTTCTTGCAAGGGAGAAAAATGTAAAGGATGGAGTTCATAACATAATGTGGAATGCGGAATTAGGAATGTGGAATTCTCGGGCGGGCAATAATTTCTCATTCATCATTCCACATCCCTCATTTCGTCGCGATATGGATCGCCACAATCCCGCCGGACAGGTTACGATAGGTAACCTGACGAAAGCCTGCGTCCAACAACATCTGCTTCAATCGTTCCTGGTCCGGGAAGTTCCGAATTGAAGCAGGAAGATATTCATAGACGCCGGTCGTGTCATGCGCCACTTTCGTGCCGATCCATGGAAGAAGCTTGAAGGAGTACCAGTCGTACAGCGCCCGGAGCCACCCGAAGATCGGCCGGGAAAACTCCAGACACACAAAACGTCCCTCCGGTTGCAGAATACGGTGAATATCTGAGAGCGCTTGCCTGAGATCACCGACGTTCCTCATGCAAAACCCCGTGGTCACGGCATGGAAAGTGCTGTTGGGGAATCCCAGATGCTCGGCGTTCGCTTCGAGACAGGTAATCTTCTGCCCCCTACCCCGCTCGGTGATCTTCTTCAGCCCCTCGACGAGCATCGCGTGGTTCAGATCGGAAGCAATCACGCGACCGCCAGCCCCCATGCGCGGTTCGATCAAGAGCGCGAGATCGGCTGTACCGGAACCGACGTCGAGTGCCCGACCTTCTGTCGTAACAGGCACATAGGAGGCGGTAATCTTCTTCCACCGGTAATGTAGCCCAAAGCTCAGGAGTGTGTTGTTCAGATCGTAGACGCTCGCGATCGACGTAAACATCCGCTGAACGGCTTGTTCACGGGCCGAGCCAGTCCAGGTCGAAACGGCGAGCGGAGCCGCTGGAGCGTCAGTCCCCTTCTGAACAGGGGGTGTATCCACATGCACCATGAGAGCGTGGTAGCACCCGGCTTCCGGGTTTGTCAAGGCGGCCTGGTCCCCCTGCTATAATCCCGCCCCTGCTGGATAACTCGATCGTCATCAAAGGGGCGCGAGCGCACAACCTCAAGAACATCGATGTGATGATCCCACGCGGCCGGCTTGTCGTGGCCACTAACTGGAGGAGTTGGGGAAGACGCTCACTCCCCGAATAACGTCAGGCCGGCTATCATCTGAACGTGCCGTTTGTTTCGCGTCATCAGAGGAAGGCGCTTGACGAGGGCGGTGGCAGCGATGAGCGCGTCACCTTTGTCGAGTGAAGGATGTCGGCGGCGAAGATCGGAGTATCGAGCGGCAATGGAATCTGACAGAGGTATGAGCCGGCATCGGGTCAGCTCGACCAAAATAGACTCCCGTTCAGAATCGCGGAGCCCGGGCTTGGTCAGCAGTTCCTTTTTCGTGACGATGGAATAGTAGAGGGTGAATCGGGCGGAATCGAACAGAGCGTGAAACCGGCTTTCGTTGAAATAATCTATGAAGATGTCGGTATCTATGAGGACCGAGACTTTTGCCATGCTTCAATCTCGTCCAGGAATGCATCGTCGGACTGTTTTCGGCCCTGTTTCCGGAGTGCTGCCACATAGTCGGCGCTATCGTCCACATCTGTATGCCCATACGGGTTGAATTTTTCCCTCACGAGAGTTTCAAGTACAGTCACAGGATAGACGCCCCTGCGTTTAGCAGCCTTGACGACCGCGCTTTTCAGCACCGGGTCGAACGAAAGCGTCCATTTCTCTTTTTTTAATGCGGCCCTGGGCATACCGCCCTCCTGTTGAATCGTACGTATAGTAGACGTACGATTCAACAGTGTCAAGGTTTGGGGTTGGATGCTATAATCCCGCCACTGATGCAGAACTCGATCATCATCAAAGGGGCGCGGGAACATAATCTCAAGAATATCGACGTGACGATCCCGCGTGACCGGCTGGTCGTTATTACCGGCTTGAGTGGGTCGGGCAAGTCGTCACTAGCCTTCGACACCATCTATGCCGAGGGGCAACGACGGTATGTCGAATCGCTCTCGGCCTATGCCCGGCAATTCCTCGAACAGATGGGCAAACCAGACGTCGATTCGATCGAAGGGCTCTCGCCCGCCATCTCAATCGAGCAGAAGAGCAGCAGCCACAACCCCCGGTCCACGGTCGGCACCGTCACGGAGATTTACGATTATCTCCGTCTCCTCTTCGCCAGAGTCGGACGCCCCTCCTGCTTTCAGTGCGGCGATGAAATAACAGCACAGACCGTGCAGCAGATGGTCGATGCCATCGGCCTGTTGCCAGAGGGGAGCAAATTCCAACTATTGGCCCCAATTGTCCGCAGCAGGAAGGGAGAGTATCGAAAGGAACTCCTTGACATGCGCCGAGCCGGTTACGTCCGCGCCCGCATCGACGGCAAGATCGTCGATTTAGGCGAGGACATCACCCTCGACAAACAGAAGAAACACACAATCGAAATCATCGTCGATCGGCTGCTGATGAAGACCGGTGATGCATTGGCGCGGCGGTTGGCTGATTCGGTGGAGACCTCGTTGAAGCTTGCGGGCGGGTTGGTCGGAGTACTGACGGAAAACGGAAACCTATCCCTCTATAGTGAAAAGCTTGCCTGCATCCGCTGCGGCGTCAGTTATCCGGAAATCACGCCGCGCGTCTTTTCGTTCAACAGCCCCAATGGAGCATGCCCGGCCTGCGACGGCATCGGATATGCCATGGCAGGGGGGACAGTCCCCCTGTCCGAAGGGGAACTGTCCCCTGAAGAAGACTTTACGTTGCTGGAACCCTGCGAGATTTGTAAGGGCGCGAGGCTCCGGCCTGAGAGCCTGTCCGTCAAGGTGGCGACACAGTCGATCTCGGAGGTCACGCATCTGTCCGTCCGAGCGGCTGCCGACTTCTTCAATCAGCTGAAATTCACCGAACGCGAACTGGTGATTGCCCATCGTATCTTGAAAGAAATTCGCGAGCGGCTCGGTTTTCTCATCAACGTCGGTCTAGATTACCTGACATTAGACCGCGCAGCCGCCACCCTGTCCGGCGGAGAGGGCCAACGGATCAGGCTCGCCACCCAAATTGGTTCCGGCCTCGTCGGTGTCCTCTACATTCTCGACGAACCGTCGATCGGGCTCCATCAACGGGATAATCGTCGCCTGCTCCAAACCCTCCTTCGCCTGCGTGACCTGGGCAATACGGTGGTCGTGGTCGAGCACGATGCAGAAACCATGATGGCGGCGGACCATCTGTTGGATATGGGGCCCGGGGCCGGGACGCATGGGGGTCAGATCATTGCCCAAGGCACACCGACTGATGTCATGGGGAATCTCGACTCGTTGACAGGCCAGTATCTCCGCGGCACACAAATGGTCAGCCTGCCTCGCCGCCAACGATCGGCCAAGGGATTCTTATCGATCGTGGGGGCCACGAAACACAATCTCAAGGGGATGACTGCGAAGATTCCTCTCGGGCTGCTCACCTGTGTGACCGGCGTATCGGGGTCCGGAAAGAGTACGCTGGTCCTTGAAGTGCTGTTCCATTCGCTCACTCAGTTGCTTGGAAAGCAACCATCGGCTGTCAGCAATCGACCTCCTACCCCTCACCCCTCACCCCTCACCCCTCACGAGGAAGGGAGAAAGAGGACGAGCCGGAGGGTGCCAGTGCTGGATGGGTGCAAAGCGCTTCTCGGCGCCGATGCACTGGATAAAGTGATCGACATCGACCAATCCCCGATTGGCAGAACTCCGCGCTCGAATCCGGCAACCTATACAGGCCTGTTCAGTTTTATCCGGGATCTCTATTCGAATCTACCCGAGTCCCGCGTACGGGGATACAAGCCAGGCCGCTACAGTTTCAATGTGAAGGGCGGCCGCTGTGAGGCCTGCCAGGGCGATGGATTGATCAAGATCGAGATGCATTTCCTTCCGGATGTCTACGTGACCTGTGAGGTCTGCAAGGGTCAACGGTACAACCGTGAAACGATGGAGATTCACCATAAGGGGAAGAGCATTGCCGACGTATTGAATATGACGGTGGACGATGCCGTGGAGTTCTTCGAGCATATCCCGTTCATCAAGCGGAAACTCGACACCTTGCATGATGTCGGGTTGCACTATGTGAAACTTGGCCAGTCTGCCACGACACTCTCCGGTGGCGAGGCGCAACGGGTCAAGCTCTCGCGCGAACTGTCGAAACGTCCGACCGGACGCACCATGTACATTTTGGATGAACCGACGACCGGACTTCATTTCGCCGATGTGCAGCGGTTGCTGGATGTGTTGGATCGATTGGTCGAGGCGGGGAATACCGTGCTGGTGATCGAGCACAATCTCGATGTAATCAAGAACGCCGATTGGATCATCGATCTCGGACCGGAGGGTGGCGATCGAGGCGGCGAGATCGTCGCGGAGGGACCGCCAAAGGAGATTGCAAGGTCCAAGCGGTCGTACACGGGACAAGTGTTGAAAGAGGCGGGGGTGAGCTAAACGGATCAGTCTGCCTACTTTGCTCGCGGAACGCGCACGATCAGAATGTGCTCGTTCGACGCGCGCAGTCGAAGGCGGACTGATCCGTTTAGCTTCTAGCCCGCATTATTCATGACGGTTCGTGGCGAAATCGCGCGGGCGCCATACGGAGCCGAGAGACTGACACCCTTCCCCGCGTTCGCGTGTGGTGCCAGTCCCCGTCCGAACCGGGACAGGCACCGTCGAGGAAAGACCATGGATTCTGAGTTGATCACGCGCATTGCGAACAATCCGAACTATCAGGCGCTGAAAGCCAAGCGAACCAGCTTCGGTTGGTGGCTGACCCTGGTGATGATGATCGCCTACTACGGCTTCATTCTGCTGGTGGCGTTCAACAAGAGCTTTCTGTCACAGAGACTTGGCGACGGCGTGATGACCGTGGGCATTCCGATCGGCTTTGGCGTCATTGTATTCACGATCGTGATCACCGCCTACTACGTGAATCGGGCCAACCGCGAGTTCGATGCGTTATCCGACGCCATCGCCAAAGAGTTGCGGAAATGATCGGCTGGCCTGGCAAGTATCCGAACATAGCGCGTTGCGGCCTGACCGTGGCTGCGCTGTGTACTGTTGCTGCGTCGGCATATGCCGCCGGCTCGGATGTCGGCCAGACACAGAAGCAGGCGATCAATTGGACGGCAATCTGCATGTTCGGTGTGTTTGTATTGCTTACACTGTTCATCACGAAATGGGCAGCGGCCCGGACCAAGTCGGCGGCTGTTTTTTATACAGCGGGTGGGGGCATTACGGGTTTCCAGAACGGCCTAGCGATTGCCGGTGACTTCATGTCTGCGGCATCGTTCCTGGGCATTTCGGCAGCGGTGATGGCCAGTGGGTACGACGGCTTGATCTACTCGATCGGCTTTTTGGTCGGCTGGCCGGTGATCACGTTCCTGATGGCCGAGCGCTTGCGCAACCTCGGCAAGTTCACCTTCGCCGATGTCGCCGCCTTCCGGTTCAAGCAGGTGCCGATCCGCATCTTCGCGGCCTCCGGCACGCTGGTGGTGGTGTCTTTCTACCTGATCGCGCAAATGGTCGGCGCCGGCCAGTTGATCAAGCTCCTGTTCGGCCTCGAATACTGGATGGCGGTTGTCATCGTCGGCGGGCTGATGATGGTCTACGTGTTATTCGGCGGCATGACGGCAACCACCTGGGTGCAGATCATCAAGGCCTGCATGCTGCTGGGCGGCGCAACTTTCATGGCCTTCATGGTGCTGCTGAATTTCGGCTTCAGCCTGGAGGCGCTGTTTGCCAATGCGGTCGGGGTCAAAGCCGGCCTGGCCACAGCCGCGGGCCAGACGTCGGCGGAAGCGGCGGCGGTTGGTCAGTCGATCATGGGACCAGGCAACTTCGTCAAGGACCCGATCTCGGCGATCTCCTTCGGCATGGCGCTGATGTTCGGTACGGCCGGCCTGCCGCACATCCTGATGCGCTTTTTCACGGTGCCGAACGCCAAGGAAGCGCGCAAGTCGGTGATGTGGGCAACCGGATGGATCGGCTATTTCTACCTGCTGACCTTTATCATCGGTTTCGGCGCGATCACCTTCGTGCTGACCAACCCGGAGTTCCTCGATGCCACAGGTGCGCTCAAGGGCGGCAGCAACATGGCGGCGGTGCATCTGGCCAACGCGGTGAGTGGTAATGTGTTTCTCGGCTTCATCTCGGCCGTGGCATTCGCAACCATCCTGGCGGTCGTTGCCGGTCTCACGCTATCCGGTGCGTCAGCCGTGTCGCACGACCTGTACGCGACGGCTATCAAAGGCGGCAAGGCCGACGGCGCGTCCGAGTTGCGGGTGTCGCGCATGACCACGGTGGCGCTGGGAATCCTGGCGGTGTTCCTGGGGATCCTGTTTGAGAAGCAGAACATTGCGTTCATGGTGTCCCTGGCCTTCGCGATCGCGGCATCGGCCAACTTCCCGGTGTTATTCATGTTGGTCTTGTGGAAAGATTGCACGACCCGCGGCGCTGTCATCGGCGGTTTTCTCGGGCTGATTTCATCGCTGCTGCTCACGATCCTGTCCCCGTCGGTGTGGGAAGCCACCCTGGGCTATCCAAAAGGCAGCGCGTTGTTCCCCTACACCTCGCCGGCGCTGTTCTCGATGACGATCGGTGTCGTGGGCATCTGGTTGTGCTCGATCCTTGACCGAAGCAGCCAGGCCGCAAAGGACCGCGGCGGCTTTCTGGCCCAGCAAGTACGCTCGGAGACCGGCATCGGCGCCTCGACCGCCTCCGGGCACTGAGCCAGCCTCCTGGGTAGGGGACTGGCTCCCTGAGCCTGTTGAAGGGTGCCTGTCCCCATCAAGACCGTGGTGTGGGTCCTGTCGTCGATCATTGCTCGTCCTCGCACCCCGCCCGTTGTGGGGCCCCGCTGCCGGCGAGCAATCGATCAACGCCACCCACACAGTCCCTCCCCAACAATCATTTCAATCAGCCGACCGATAGCCTTTCATTTAGCCAATCCTCTGCGGTAGACAGGGATACGTCTCTGACGTATAATTGTGCCGTGCTTACCATTGTCGAGACACCACTCTTCACGAAGCTTGTCACGCAGTACTTGTCAGACGAAGAGTATGCGAAGTTGCAAGCGACTCTTCGAGATGATCCAGAGGCGGGCGATGTGATTCCGGGATCAGGGGGAGTCCGGAAGCTCAGGTGGGCGATGTCAGGTCGTGGCAAGCGGGGAGGACTTCGCGTCATCTACTACCTGCGTCTTAAGCAAGGCCTGATTTGGATGCTGACGCTGTATCCTAAGAACGTAGCTGAAACGATTCCCAGCCACATCCTCCGCAAGATTCGAAAGGAGATCGAAGATGAGTAACAGGCGTTCCCGTGACATTGGGACGGAGATCCTGGAAGGTATCCGTCAGCTCAAGCGAGGAAAGGTCGGTCGCATCATCAATTGCCCCCCTGTGGCTGAGACTCGGGCTCGGGTGGGTCTCTCCCAGGCCGACTTTGCAAGATTACTCGGAGTGTCCGTTCGCACTCTGCAGGAATGGGAGCAGGATCGACGCGTCCCATCTGGACCTGCCCGGATGCTGTTGGCCATCGCGCATAAAAATCCTCGTGCCCTATTAGAGGCGGTGTAGACGGCGCGCGGGTGGCGACGGCGTATGCGGGGCAGGTGTTGAGGGAAGCGGGGCTGTAGGGGGATTGGCTCCCTGAGCCTGTCGAAGGGTGCCTGTCCCCGTCAAGACCGTGGTGTGGGTCCTGGCGTCGATCATTGCTCGTCCTCGCACCCCGCCCGGTGTGGGGCCCCGCTGCGGGCGAGCAATCGATCGACGCCACCCACTCCATCCCCCCCCGGTGAAAAAGGAAGAGAGAAGTAGTGGTTGACGGCGCTTGGCCCTTAGCCGTGTTTAGGGCAGACTACACGCACCAGCAACCCGGTGGGATTTGTATAGCTCATGATGAAGTCAGCACCGTACCAGGAAATAATCTCCATTATCGGTTCGCAATACTTCATGCCGATTGCAAAGCTCGTTGACCAGGGGGATTGCCTTCATCGAGTATTGTTTCCAAGTACCGGCAAACCGCATCGGACACTACCAGTTTACCGCTGCGCAATTGAAAACCATCCAGGAAGTGATTACCCTTGTCGTGTTTTGTGTCTTTTCGGTGGTCTATCTGAAGGAAGAACTGAAATGGAATTATATCGCCGGCTTTGCCATGATGATCGGCGCCGTGTTTGTCATCTTTAAGGAATGGTGAATGGGGAGGGAGTAGCCTGCCTGTTCTTCACTGCGCGCATCGAACGAGCACCTTCCGAGCGTGCGCGTTCTGCGAGCAAGAAGAATGGGCAGGCTGCTCCCTTGCAAGAATGGGAACAAGGAAAGGACGCACAGCATGGCAACGAAGATGAAAGACCCGGCTAAATCGAAGGAGTCGGCAAGAACCGCTGCTCCGTCAGCGGGCACGGGGATGGCTGAAGATTTCGAAAAACTCGGCGTTTTCTACCTCGGACGCCCATACGATCTGGCTACCAAGCAATCCAAGCCGGGCTGGCTTCTCTACGATTCGAAGGATTTGGTCACCCATGCGGTCTGCGTCGGCATGACCGGCAGCGGGAAGACTGGTCTATGCCTCTCACTTCTCGAGGAGGCGGCAATCGATAACATTCCCGCCATCATTATCGATCCCAAGGGCGACCTCGGAAACTTAATGCTCACCTTTCCGAGCCTGAAGGGCGAGGACTTTCAACCCTGGATCAATGAGGACGATGCTCGCAAGAAGGGATTGTCGCCAAGCGATTATGCGACGTCGCAGGCTGAACTGTGGGCCAAGGGATTAGGAAGCTGGCAGCAGGACGGCGCGCGGATTCAGCGGTTGCGTGACGCAGCCGAGGTCGCCATTTATACGCCGGGCAGCAATGCAGGTTTGCCCGTTTCCATCTTGAAATCGTTTGCCGCGCCGGCCGTCGATGTTCGCGAGGACGGTGAGCTGTTCCGTGAGCGCATCAGCACCACGGTGACCAGCCTGCTCGGCCTGCTCGGCATTGACGCAGATCCGATTCAAAGCCGCGAGCATATCCTGCTCTCGACGATTCTCAATCACACGTGGATGAAAGAGCAAGATCTCGACCTCGCGGCGCTCATTCACGCGATCCAGTCGCCGCCAGTTTCCAAGATCGGTGTCATGGATGTGGACTCGTTCTTCCCATCGAAAGACCGGTTTGCATTGGCGATGAGATTAAACAATCTGCTTGCGGCGCCCGGATTCCAGTCTTGGCTTGAAGGCGAAGCGTTGGACATCCAACAACTGCTCTATACCTCAGCCGGGAAACCTCGCCTGGCGATCTTTTCAATCGCGCATCTGAACGATGCCGAACGTATGTTCTTCGTGACATTGCTGTTGAGCCAGATGGTCGGCTGGATGAGGGCACAATCAGGGACGACAAGCCTGCGGGCCCTCCTCTACATGGACGAGATTTTTGGCTACTTCCCTCCGGTCGCCAACCCGCCGTCCAAGTTGCCGCTCATGACACTCCTCAAACAGGCCCGTGCCTTTGGACTCGGTGTCGTACTGGCCACACAGAATCCGGTCGATCTTGATTATAAAGGGCTCTCCAATACCGGCACCTGGTTCATCGGTCGACTGCAAACGGAACGCGACAAGGCGCGGGTGCTCGAAGGGTTGGAAGGAGCCTCGTCCAGTGCCGGAAAGAGGTTCGACAGGGGTCGGATGGAACAGACTCTGGCGGGCCTTGGCGCCAGAATTTTCTTGATGAACAACGTGCATGAAGACGAGCCGATCGTGTTCGAAACCCGCTGGTGCCTGTCCTATCTTCGCGGACCCCTTACGAGAACGCAGATCAAAATGCTCATGGATCCAGTGAGACGTGAAACGTCAGGCGTGAAACGTGAAGCGTCAGGAGTAATATCTTCGGCTCCTACCGCCTCACACCTCACGCCTCACGCCTCACGTCCGATATTGCCCCCCGACGTCCCGCAGCACTTTGTGCCTCTTCGAAGTTCCAAGGCTGACGGCAGCGAGTTGGTCTATTTGCCGCTGCTGTTGGGATCCGCTCAGGTCCGATTCTCTGATACGAAGAGTGGCATCGATACGATGCAGGACGTAACGGCGCTCGCGCCCCTGACCGACGGTGCGGTGGCCGTTGATTGGGACCACGCAATCGTTTCGGATCTCGCCGTGGCAGATCTCGAGCAGGCTCCTGAGAGCAGCGCCCGGTTTGTTCCGCTTCCCGCCGCCGCCGGTAAGGCTAAGAGTTATACCGATTGGCATAAGGAGTTCGGCGGCTGGCTCTTTCGCACACAAAAAGTGGAGTTACTGAAGAGCCCGAGTACGAAAGAGGTTTCCAAGCCAGGAGAACCGGAACGGGACTTCCGTGTGAGGCTCCAACAATCCGGCCGTGAGCAGCGGGACAAGGGAGCGGAGTCGCTCCGCCAGAAGTATGCGACGAAGATTGCGACGCTCCAAGACAGGATCAGGCGGGCCGAGCAGATGAAGAAAAGACAACAGAATGAATCGCGCTCCAGCCAAGTGCAGGCGGCCATTTCAGTCGGCGCGTCGATCCTCGGCGCCTTTCTGGGACGGAAGACCATCAGCGCCGTCAATATCGGTCGGGCTACTACCGCAGTTCGTAGCGCGGGGCGAGTCATGAAGGAATCGAAGGATGTCGGCCAGGCCGAAGAGAACGTCGCAGCGCTTCAGCAGCAGCTGGCGGACCTCGAAGCCCAGTTCAAATCTGAAAGCGAGGCGTTGGCGGCAGCCACCGACCCTTTGAACGAACGGCTCGACTCGATCGCCATCAAGCCGACCAAAGCCAACATTGCCGTCAAACTCGTTGCCCTCGCCTGGACGCCACACTGGCGGGATTCAAGCGGAGCGACCAGTCCTGCCTGGTTATAGGTTGGGGGATCTCTATGTATCCCTCCTAGATTAGGCAGCCTCCATCGGGTATAGTACCGACATTCTACTGGGGTGGTAGCCAAAATGACTGCTCCTCTTCCTCCTTCGCTTCGTGAAGCCGAACGACTCTCCGCACTCTATCAGTATGAGGTCCTCGACACTCCCCCCGAAAAGGCACTGGACGACCTCGTTCAGCTGGCCTCCTACATTTGTCATACCCCGATTGCGGTAATCAGCCTCGTTGATTCAAATCGCCAATGGTTTAAATCGAAAATCGGCCTGACTGCGACGGAAACCAGCCGATACATCGCTTTTTGCGCCCATACGATCCTCAGCCCGGATGTCCTGATCGTGCCGGATGCGATGGCAGACGAGCGGTTTGCAACCAATCCGCTGGTGACCGGTGATCCTCATATCCGGTTTTACTGTGGCGCCCCACTGGTCACCTCGGAGGGATATAGGATCGGCACGCTCAGCGTCATCGACCATGTGCCGCGTACCCTGACCAAGGAGCAACAAGAAGCGCTGCAGGTGCTCAGCCGGCAGGTCATCGAGCATCTGATACTGAACCGGAGCCTAAAGGAATTGTCGCACACCCACAGCAATCTCAGCCACGCGCATGAGACACTCCGGCAAAGCGAGGAAAAGTTTAGAAAGTTGAGCGAGTCCTCCCCTTCCGCGATTTTCATTTACCGGAGCGACCAGATTCTCTATGCGAACGCAGCCGCGGCCCTCATCTCCGGCTATTCGGTCGAGGAATTGCTCGCGATGGATATGTGGAAGATGGTGCACCCCGATTTTCTGCCCCTCTTGAAGGCCCGTGCGCTGGCCACACAGGGAGGCGCAACGACGCCAGCCCGTTATGAATTTAAAATCATCCAGAAGGACGGCCAAGAGCGCTGGCTGGACTTCACCGCGACGACCATCGACTACGGTGACCAGCCGGCCCGTTTAGCCACCGGCTACGACATCACCGAGCGAAAACGAAGTGAGGAGTCGCTGAGAATCCAGAGCCGCACGCTCGAATTAATAGCCGTTGGCGCTCCGCTCCACGACACTCTCGATACGCTGGTCCGTTCCATCGAAACACAGTCGGACGGCATGCTCGCCTCTATCCTGTTGCTCGATGCCGATGGCGTCCATATGCGGTGCGGCGCGGCGCCGAGCTTACCGGAAAATTTCACACGGGCCATTGACGGTCAACCCATTGGCCCATGCGCCGGCTCGTGTGGCACAGCGTTATTCCGGCGTGAGGCGGTCATTGTCGAAGATATCGCCATCGATCCGCTGTGGGAGAATTACCGTGACCTTGCATTGTCATACGGCCTGCGCGCCTGCTGGTCCACACCCATTTTCAACACGCAACGGCGCTTACTCGGCACCTTCGCCCTCTACTTCCGTACGCCCGGACGGCCCGCTACGCGCCAATTAGGAGTGGTTGAAATGGCCACCCATACCGCTGCGATCGCGATCGAACGCGAACAGGCGGTTGAGGCGCTGCTTGAACGAGAAACACACTTGCGGCTCTTCATTGAACACAGCCCGGTTGCGTTGGCCATGTTCGATCGCGACATGCGGTATCTGACCGTCAGCCGGCGCTGGATGACCGATTATAAACTGGGCGATGGGCCACTCACCGGACGGAGCCATTACGAGGTCTTCCCGGATGTCCCTCAACGCTGGAAGGACATTCACCGACGGTGTTTGGCTGGCGCGACCGAGAGGTGCGAGGAGGATATCTTTGTCCGTGACGATGGTCGTACGAACTGGCTCCGGTGGGCAATCATCCCCTGGCGAACAGCCCGAGGCGACATCGGCGGTATTGTGATTTTCACGGAAGACATCACCGAGCGCAAGCAGGCCGAAGAAGGCGCTGCTCGCTGGAAGGAGGTCTTCGAACGGGCCCAGTTCGGATTGGCTTACGGGGGTATTGAAGATGGCACGTTTCTGGCTGTGAATGATGCCTTCGCCCGGGAGCGGGGGTACCGTGTCGACGAATTGATCGGCCAACCTATTCTCTCCATCTATGCCCCCGACGTGCACGATGCGATGAAGGCGCGCTTCCCGGAAATAGACCGCTGCGGACATCTCGTCTTCGAATCCGTCCACCGGCGGAAAGACGGGACGACCTTCCCAGTGCTGATGGAAGTCACAGTTATCAAGGATTCGCGGGGTAATCCCATCTCCCGCGTGGCCTATGCTCTGGACATTACGGACCGGAATCGAACCTACGAGGCGTTACAAGAAGCCTATCGCCGCCTTCAGGCCTTAAGCCGGGAGGTACAGATTGCGCAGGAACAGGAGCGCAGACGGCTTTCACGGGAGCTGCACGATGAGTTTGGGCAGCTGCTGAGCGTACTCAAGTTCGATCTCGACGACATCGCCGGTTCGCTTCTGAAGATTCGCAGCCCGATGGCGAGCAGGGTCCGCAAGAAAGCGCAGACGGCCACGAGCACCGTGGATCGCCTGTTCTCATCGCTGAGGGGAATGGTCGCGGCCTTGCGGCCGGCGGTACTGGAGGAGTTGGGACTCTTCACCGCCATACAGGCTCTCGCGAACGAGGCGCAGGAACGATCTGGGCTCCGGTGTCGGATCGTGGCTGATACCGAGGATTTTGGGACATCGTTGGGACCTGAAATCCAGGGCACTCTCTATCGCATCGCACAGGAATTGTTGACGAACATCGTTCGCCACGCCAAAGCGACGACCGCCACGATCACGCTCGGTTGTTCTGACGGATGGGCCTCTCTGGAGGCGCAAGACGACGGACAGGGCATGAAGTTCGGTTCGCGGCCGCTCAAGCACCGGTTCGGGCTCCGAGGGATCCAGGAGCGGGCCGAGCTGCTTGGAGGAACCTTTGAGATCCGATCGGAAAGGGGCCAGGGGACCACTGTAACCGTCCGTATCCCCGTCGCGCCTGTCTTGCAGGAAAACGGTTCCTTGCGATCCCCTCGGCTCCCTATGCCGGTCGAAAGAAAGAAGCGGCTGAGACATGGGACACAAGTGTAAATGTTTGATCGTCGACGATCACCCGATTTTCCGCAAAGGAATTCGGAACCTGCTTAGCCAAGAAGCGGCCTGCACGGCCATCGTCGAAGCGGACTGCGCGGCCACGGCGCTGGCTGCCATCCGACGGGAACCCTGGGATCTACTCATTCTCGATGTGGCACTTCCGGATAAACACGGTCTAGAGGTGTTGAAAGAAGTCAAGCTCTTGCGCCCAAAGCTGCCGGTGTTGATGCTCAGCTTGTATCCTGAGCGGGAGTTTGCGCTGCGCGCTTTCAAGGCCGGGGCTTCAGCATACCTCACCAAGGACGGGCCTCCATCCGAACTGCTGTCGGCAGTCAAAGAAGTGGTCGCCGGCCGGCGATATATCACCGGCTCGCTGGCCGACCAGCTTATGGACTTTCTCGACAGCGGACAGCCTGCTACACCTCATGCCATCCTCTCCGATCGGGAAATGGAAGTCTTGCGGCTCCTCGGCCAGGGCAAGCGGCCATCGCAGATTGCCGACGAAATGGCGCTAAGCGTCAAGACGATCAGCACCTATCGCGCCAGGCTGCTGGAGAAACTTGGCTTACAATCCACGGCCCAACTAGTGCGCTACGCCATCGAACATCGCCTCACAACCTAGCTCGACAAGATTACGTGCCAATTCGTCACCTGTCCGGCTGTAGGATCTTTGCGGATACCCCTATCAGCCTTACTCTGCTACCTCTTCCCTTTGATCTCCAGTAGGCTGTTTCTGAAAATCACACGGGTCATGCACATGAACCAGGGACGCTATGCTAGTCCTCCTCATCGACGACCATCCGCTCTATCGCCAAGCTCTCATGCAGGTCATTAATGACTCCTTCCCCTTATGGAAAACTCAGGAGGCTTCGACCGGCGCACAAGCGCTGGACATCGTGCGCCGGGAGCCGGTTTCTTTGGCCGTACTCGATATCATGCTGCCGGATCAGAGCGGTCTCGATCTGCTGAAACGGATTAAGCAACTGCGACCAAACCTTCCCTGCCTGATGCTGAGCATGCACAACGAGCCGCGGTATGCCGAGCTGAGTTTTCATTTTGGCGCGTCCGGCTATCTCACGAAAGACACCGAACGCGACGAACTGTGCCGTTCGCTGCGTACGATCCTCGCCGGAGGGCGCCATGTCGCCGCCTCTTTGACGGACCGGCTGGAAACCCGCGGTGCCATGAGCCGCACGGCTCCCTCAGCCTCCCTCTTGTCAGCCCGCGAACTCGAAGTGCTGACGCACTTCGGACAGGGCTTGACGGTCTCTCAAGCCGCCACGCGGATGAAACTCAGCATCAAGACCGTCAGCACCTACCGCGCTCGTCTCCTTGAAAAACTTCAGCTGAAAACCACGGCGGCGCTTATTCGTTATGCCGTGGATCATCACCTTGCCCCCTAACTTGACCGTCGCTTCAACAACGGTCCCTGTAGGACGAAAACCGATACCAGAATACGGATCGGACTGATAGTCTTCCTCCCATTTTCGGGATAGCCTGACGTTCAGGAACGAATCGTTATGGTGCGACGGCCGGCTTGCACCGTTCTTCTTGGAGGTCGTATGGGAAACGAACCTGCTCTATGCGGAGAGCGTCGTCGCCGGCCCGCGTCGAAGGCTTCTACCACTTGCTCAACCGCTTCTGACTTCCGACGGCCGATTCGCCTGCTCATAGCCGACGACCAGGAGGTGGTCCGGGTCGGCCTGCGTATCATGTGCGAAGACGAACCGGATCTGCTGATTGTGGCTGAGACCGGCACCCAAGCCGGCACGTTATCCGAAGCGCAGCTGGTACAACCCGACATCGTGATCCTTCAAGATCGTCTTGAGTCTGGATCCGGATTCGAGCTCTGTCGGACCTTGTGTGCGATGATTCCCGGGGCCCGAATCATCATCCTATCCCTGGAAAATACCGGTACGGCAATCCGTGATGCCGTCGAGACCGGAGCCTATGGATATGTGCTGGCGGGAGTCAACCGTCAGGAGTTGCTCCGGGCAATTCGCGCGGTTGCCGAGGGGACCTTCTACATCGATATGAAGGCAAATCATCACCTGTTCGCTTCCCTCCAAGGGAAAGAAGACGCGGCTCCATTGCATCAGCGGTCAGGATTACAGCGTGTGTCGCCACAGGAGCGGCGAATTCTTCCCCTTCTGTCGGAAGGCATGACCAACAAGGAAATCTCCGCGCAGCTCTCTCTCTCCGACAAGACCGTAAAGAACTATCTTTCGCATATGTTTAAAAAACTCGGTATTGCGAACCGGGCACAGGCAGCGGTTCTGTTTGTTCTGGATCAGAAGCGGACATCGAACTCAAGCACCACAGCCCTCTCGACGAAAGGAAACAGCTACCATGGCGACTATCCTCGTCGTTGAGGATGACGAGCAACTTCGTAGCTGGCTTCGAAGACTCCTCGAGGACAACGGGTATTTGGTCTTCGAGGCAGGGAACGGAAGCAACGCTCTTGCCTGCATTGACCGAGAGAAGCCCGACCTGATCGTGCTCGATATTTATCTGCCTGACAAGGATGGATTGGAGACATTGCTGCAGCTCCACAAAGGCTGCCAGACAGTCAAGGTGTTAGCCATCTCGGGAAAATTCAATGCAGGGTACGGTACAGACGCCCTTGCCATGCTATTCGGCGCCGCCAAAACCTTGGCCAAACCGTTCACTGCCGCAGTTTTCTTAGAGCACGTGGAACAGCTCCTGGCATCTGCATGAAGACTCGATGGATATTCGCACGCTGGTTCGATCGATTGCTCCCCCAGTCGAACAGGCTCTCCGGGCTTGTCTGGACACCGAATTGGCGGGACAGCCGAGGCATACTCACGCAGACTTGGCAATAGGCAGGAGACGGTTACTTCACGGGTGGCTCATTCTGATCACGTGGGTTGCTGGCTGGCTGCCCTGTCATGACCTGGGAATAGCAGAAGCCTTCATGCTCGACGAGTTTTTTCGCAATCACTCCCGCTGCGGTTTCCAGGGTGGCGGCAACGGTTTCGTTGTTCGTTCCGAATAGACTTCCACCACGAACCGCTTTGCCGACCAGTGCTACCATTGCGGCTTCGGCGCGCATCGCATCACGAGTGACTCTCGCCAAGGCCTCCAGGGGGATCGCGGGATGATCGGCATCGAATTCAGGATAGGAGGGTTCCCGGGAGTTCGATACCACTCGCAATGCTGTCGCGCCATGTACGGCCGGTACTCGAAAGGCCGTGTCGAAGAATGCCTCCAGGAAAATGCGCGTGAGATCGGCGCTCACACGTTGAGAGTCGACCATGGAAGCCGAGGCGCGAACTGGACTGCCAGAGCTCATTTCTATTTCAGCTGAGATACCAGGGAACAGAAAGGCATTGCCGCTTCGATCGACGAACCCTTGCGAGGTAACCTTGACGACCCCCCGAGGGCCTGTTCCCGTGGAACCAGATCTTGCCCTGTAGCTGAGATCGCCCAAATAGGCTTTGTTGTATGCCAGCAACAAGCGAGCAAAGCGAGAAGAATCCCGTTCAAATTGATCCTCATCCAGCCCGATATGCCCGTGCCACTGCCTGGCGGCTTCAGCGACCTGCTTGAGCTTGTCCAGATCGATGCGCGCCGTCGCGGCGTTGGCCACGTCGTCAAGGACGTCGGCAAGGATAGAGAGGGAGGCGCCTTTGTCGGGATGCCGCCGGCGCACCGTATCAATGACGGCTGCCAGGGGGCGGACGCTCACCACGTGCCCCTTCTGGGTTTGCGGGGACAATGGCTCCGAAGAGGTACCGGCATTATGGCGCTCGCTCAATGGTTCATCATGAACTTGCCCGGTACATGCCAGGAACCTCGTCGCAAGCTCTTTATTGTCGGCTAGCTTCTGACGGAAATCTCTGTGATTGAGATCCGGTTGGTCGTGAAGCTGCACGACCGAAGAACTGCAGCCTGCTTGCGCGAGCAGGATGACTAGCAGGGCATACAGGGAATGCTCTAATCGCTTCATCATTGCTCGTGTCAGGTAGATAGGCTGAAGGCCGTTAGGGGGAGAAACCACCTTCAGCCTGAACACCTGGGCGGTGGCGCGTTGGGTCAGTGCTTCTTGTCTTTCTGCATAATCTTATCGGTCCATGCGAGGAGGATAGCGGAGCCGAGAAAGGTCAGATGGATAAAGATCTTCCACTTGATGTGCTCCAGATTTTCATTCTCGATGTCGACGAACGATTTAAGAAGATGAATGCTGGAGATACCGATCAACGACGCTGCGAGTTTGATTTTGATGGTGCCGGGGTCGATGTGGGTCAACCAGTCTGGTCGATCTGCATGATCCTCCAGATCTAATTTGCTCACAAATGTGGCGTAGCCTCCGATGATCACCATCGTGAGCAAGTTCGCCACCATCGTGACGTCGATCAGCCCCAGAATACCCAGCATGAAGACGGTCTCTTTTTGCTGATCGATATGGCGGATCATCTCCCATAGTTCAACAAGAAATTTGTACGCGTAGAGCAGCTCAGCCACGATGAGGCCGCCATAGAGTGGAGCCTGAATCCACCGGCTGGCGAACACGATTGTTTCAAATACGTGCTCAACGCGGCTGCCGGGAGAATGAGAACGCTTTACTGCGGCGGGTTCTATAAGATCGGAATGACTCACAGGCCGTTATCCTAGTCGGCGAGGAAGTGAGCTGTCAATTCGAACGACCCTGTCGTTCGTGAAGCGTGAAACGTCCGAATCCTGAAACGAACGACGCTTCACGAGATACGCTTCACGGATGTCGAGACCGGACGCTGGCGGACTTTCCCGCATCCTGCTAATCGACCAGGTGATGGTCAAGGGCGTAGCGGATCAATTCGGCGGTGGTCGTGAGTTGCAACTTGTCCAGGAGACGGGCTCGATAGGTGCTCACGGTTTTGATGCTGAGAGTCAGGAACTGCGCGATGTGTTTAATGGACCGGCCCTGGGCTAACAATACAAGAACTTCGAGCTCTCGCTTGGACAATGTGTGATGTTCAGGACCGGAGGGACTCTGACTCAGGTTACCGGCCAAGCGCTCTCCAATGGAAGCGGAGACATACCTCCTGCCGCTCAACACCTGCTTGACCGCCCTGGCCAGCTCTTCTGGCGCGGTGTTTTTGGTGAGATAGGCCATAGCCCCTGTCTGGAGCGCACGAGTTGCATATTGCTCTTCAGAGTGCAGGCTCAAGACCATCAGAGGGAGTTGGGGCATTGTCGTATGTAACTCGTACAAGAGCTCTAACCCGTTCCGGTCAGGAAGGCTGATGTCCACGATGATCAGATCCCAGGACTCTTTCCGCGCTGCGGCAATCCCCTTCGCACCGGTATTGGCTTCCCCAACCTCGACGTACAGGAAGTGTTCTTCAAGGATCTGTTTCACACCCCGGCGCACGACCTCGTGATCGTCGATGATCAGAATTTTTACCAAGTCAGTCGCAATCATGGGATGGAGCCCTCCGCAACCGGCCCGTCGGCCAGAGCCTTTGAGCGGCGTGTCGGCACAGAGGCACGGGCTGTGGTTCCGACCCCGAGCGCACCTCCGATAGAAAAGTGGCCGCCCAGAAGGGAGACTCGTTCCTGCATCCCTCGAAGCCCGAAGGAATCGAGCTTGCTCATCCGCTCGCAGGTAACGCCCTTTCCGTTGTCAGCCACTTCCAACGTCACCCTGCCGTCACCCTGGTACAGCTGTATTCGTACCAGCGAAGCGGCAGCATGACGCATCACATTGGTCAATGATTCCTGTGCGATTCGAAACAACGCGGCAGACGTTTCTGAGGGCAGCTCCAGGGATGACACTTCCGGGTCCACGTCTACCAGGCATCGCACGCCCGTGCGATGCTGGAATGTCGCCGCGAGGGATTCCAATGCCGGGACCAGTCCAAGATCGTTCAGCATCGCAGGGCGCAGGTCTGCGACTGTCGTACGAAGAGATTCCAACAGTGCGTCGATCGATCCCGACATGGCCTGGACTTTGCTCACTAGCTCCCTGCTGCCGGTTGGAGCAGGCAACAGCGACAGTTGTTTGCGGAACCAGGCAAGGTCGAATTTCAGACCGGTCAAGGCCTGTCCAAACTCGTCGTGTAACTCCCGTGCAATTCTGCCCCGCTCCTCGTCTGCAACCTTCTCAGCCCTGCGAGCCTCGGTCAGGATCTGAGCATGGGCCAGCAGGAGCTCTTCTTCAATCTGGGTATCAGAAAGGAGGACGGTCCCAATTGCCATGAGGCCGATGAGGTCTCCATGAGTCCCCAGCACCCGCGAGAGACTCCAAGAAAGCATTGCCTGTGATCCAGTACGTGTCCGGAGAGGGACCTCAAGACCCCTTATCTCCTCCCCTTGAGTCACCTGCGCGAGTTTTATCCGAAAAGAGGCGCGCGCCTCCTTCGAGAGACAGAGTTCCACAAAGTTCCGGCCCAGTACTTCATCGGCCATCCAGCCGGATACTGTTTCAGCCGAGCGGTTCCACCCTAGAATGATTGAGTCAGGCGCGAGAAGCAGAATCGCACTACCGGACAATCCTAGCAATGTGCGATAGCACTGCTCAATTGGCTCCCCCTGGGGGATAGCCGGCTTCAGGGAACTGCTTGCACCGGTCTTGTTGCCCCTGCGCACCCCCCGGCTGGGAGCGTTCGAAGATAATGCCGTATCACGTTGAGTGCGTTGGCGGTTCATGTCGTCGCGAGCACCGGCTCAAGATAGACATCGGCGGTGATACATGTGCCTCGACCCAGGGTGGATTTGATGTTCAGGCGACCACCGATCTTTCGAACTCGAGTTTCCATCTGGGCAATCCCGATGCCTTTCGGCTGTCCCTGAGCGACGGCAAAGCCTGATCCGTTGTCGCAGATGCGCAGCCGTACTCGGGAGCCGATGTGCCGAAGGGCAATCACGATCTGTGTCGCGTGGGCGTGGCGGACACAATTACTCAACGCCTCCCTGGCAATCGCAACGAGTTCGCGCGCTTCTTCGCCGGTCAGGATTTCTGCTGCTGCAGGGGCAACCGCCACACGAATCCGTAATTTACCCACCTGCTCACAAGTCTGGGCAAGGGCTTGTAACTCGGAGACCAGCCGGAAGGGATCGATGTTGTCAGATTCCACACTGAGAATCATGCGTCGGATATCTCGAATAAGCCTGTTGAGTTGATCGGTCGCCTGACCGTTGGAACGTGGCAGAGCAGGCGGCACACCCCTGTGCAACTCTGGGGATTGTGCAAGGCTCAACTCGATCGCATAGAGGGCTTGCAGCACAGAGTCGTGCAGTTCCCTTCCTATGCGGCTGCGATCGTGCAACAGCGCGGTCAGACGTTGCTCGGATGCCTTGAGGGCAGAGGCGAGACTGCCTCCGACCTGATCCCGCAGCAGGTAAGGAAGAGACTCCGATGTGTCCCAGGGAATTCCATGAGTGAGAGCCGCACGTTGCTGTGTCGGTTTTCCTGAGGATTGCCGAAATCCGTCGAGTATTTGAAAGCCCTGCCGGTTTTTCATCAGTTAGAAGACCCTCTCCAAATTTCATGCTACGAAAATAGCAACAGAGCCTCTCCTCGTAGAGACCCCTTGGTTCGACAGGCTCCTATTTGTACGCACCTGCTCGTATTGGGTCACCTGGCGGTTCCGCCAGGTGACGAAATACGTAGAACATGAAAAACAATGGCCGCGAAAGTGACAGGGCTTTTCATGGGCTTTACGAAAGGAGACGGCTGATGCACGCAGTGAACGATGTCGAATTCAGTGAAAATGGTTTTGTTGTAAAGACCCTGCATGGGGAGCAGCTCACTCAATCATATCGACTCCGGCATAAAGTGTTTGCTGAGTCACTGAAGTGGGTTCCCGAAACAGATGATCGGCAGGAAATCGATCTGTACGATTTGTGGGGGACAACCGTTGGGTTGATCAGAGATGACGGAACGGTTGTTGGAGCAGCGCGACTCCTTCCCTCTTCCGGGCAGTTCATGCTCGAAAAAGAGTTTGGTGCCTTGCTCCCGGCCGGCTACCAACTCAGAAAAACTTCAGATACTGCCGAGATCACCAGGCTTGCGATTGATCCTGAAATCCGCGACAGAGGACTCTCATCCAAGATGATGCTGGTGCTGTTGAAAGGCGTCTATCAATGGGCGGTGGCGAACGACATTCGGTATTACTATCTTGAGGTCGAACACCGGTTCTTTCGCACGCTTCGGGCGCTCGGGTTCCCTTGTGAAATGATAGGAGAGCCGGTGGTGCTGCCTCCCGCTGGAGCCAGTTCCGTAGCAGCGCTGTACGATATGGTTCGATTTGACGAAGAGAATGCGGTCAAAAAACCACGGTTGCTGAACTGGATCTCCTCTATCGAGACGTTACAGGGAGAGATGATAGTGGGACGGAATTCGACGTACTCGAACTGCCAGAGGTTAGGGTTAGTAGGAGCAGAGGCGTAGCAGAAGCCCTGCTGAGATCAAACAAGCCTCATGTGGTTACACCACGTTCGGCAGACCATGTTCGATGGCGGTCGCAACCGCATGGGATCGCGAGGTGACATCCAACTTTGAGAAGATGCTCTCCACGTGGAACCGAATGGTCCGTTCAGTCACGCTCATGATTTTGGCGATCTCCCAATTCGTCTTGCCCTGCCTGACCCAGTTGAGGATCGTCATTTCACGGAGCGTGAGTTCTCTCACACAGGGCGCAACGGCTTGCGAACTCTTTGGGGCGGTGCGCAAGAGAGCAAGATGGACGTGATATCCAAAGTACTCGACGAGCGGCATGTACCGTTTCGCATCCACGCGTTCAGCAGAAGCAAATGAGCAGAAGGTTCCGTATCCACATGCCGTATCCGTTGATCCGGTTGTGATCCCATCCCCCAAACCGAACTCCTTCGCCGCTTCCATGAATTCTCGCTGTTTGTCCGAGCTCGCCGCCTTGTAGGTAGATTCCCAATGTTGAGTCCCTGGTTTCTGCAAGGCTGTCTGGAGGACCGGATCGACCTCAAAATACCCCCTCTGCCAGTAGAGGCGAATCCATTCTTCTGGATAGCTGACATTGAGGACATTGGTAAAACCCTCAAATGCGCCAGAGGGGCTGAGTTTTGCGAGCCCACCGATCACCCGGGTAAAGGGAAACAGAGTTTGGAACCGTGTGAGCACATCTTTGACATCTTCGACACTTTCTGATTGCGCCGCAAAGTGCAGTACTTCAATAAAATTCTCACACTCTGGTTTGGTGAGCTGGGTAAAGAGCGCTTTGGGAAAGGGCCGCTTGTTCTGGAGGTGTGCCATAGATTGCCTTCCTTATAGTACTGAAGTCTCGAAAGGCTACCATAAGACAAGCCGGTTTGCGATAAGGTATTTTAGCCCTAGCGGGTTCGTGGTCAATTCAGCTATATACGCAAGAAACATTGGGAAGTTCCGTTGCCGTGAGGAACGTGTACTCATTAGCGCTGTCAGATAAAAGATGACATCGGGTAGGAAGATGGCATGAGAGGCCGACAATTCGTTTTGGCTCTGGTGCTGTTTTTTATCCTGTGCCCGCAGCTTGGACATGCGCAAGGGATTCGGTTCCAGCCACAGGGAGCGACGGCGGCCGGGCAGGGGAATGCTTTTAGTGCCCAGGCCGACGACCCTTCCGCAATCCATTACAACCCAGCTGGACTGAGCCAAGTGAAGGGGATCCAAGTACTCAACGGAACAACCCTCGTTGGGGGGTCCGTCACGTATACCAGCCCGACCGGAATAGACAGTCGGGGAGACTTTGGAGGAACTATCGCCAATCCCCCACCGAGCTATTCCTATGTGAGCGCGAACCTAGGATCTCTTGGATGGAACAGCTTGTCCGACGTGACGGTCGGACTCGGCCTCAACTCGCCATTCGGATTGAACATCCGTTATCCCGTGGGTGGCCCCTTCAATACCGTCGTCACCTCTGCAGCGCTTCCGCTCATCGATATCAAGCCAACGGTGGCTTACAAGTTGAATGATCAATTGGCCATCGGGATAGGTGCAGACATCTATACGTTCGCTAGTTTTCTTGGACAGGGACATGCCGAGCAGAAGCAAATGGGCACCGGGCCCTTAGCTGGAGCTTCTATTGAGGCCAACGGCAAAGGAACAGGAGCCGGCGCAAACTTCAGTCTGCTCTATACGCCCCTGAGAAACAGCGATGGCCAACCGATCGCCTCTATCGGCCTGGTTTATCGCACCCAGGCTGTGGTGCCATTGGACGGATCGCTGTTGGTCAACGGGACGAAGGTGGCCGATGCGTCCACCAGCCTCGTGCTTCCCCAGATTTATACAGGAGCCGTTGCCATCTGGCCGGTCCGTACCAGTGAACGGGAATGGAAACTGGAACTCGACGTGGAATATGTCGGGTGGAATTCGAATCGAAACCTCGATATCCACCTTTCATCGGGCCAGGTCATCCCGCAACCACAACAATGGAAGACAGTGCCGGTCGTAGCGATTGGCACCGAATACAAATGGCTCAACCCCTCGTGGTTGCCCCATTGGGATGTGGCAGTCCGATCCGGGTACACCAGGACCGAGAATCCCGTTCCCGATACCACGTTCAACCCGGCGACGATTTCTTTAACTGCCAACACGCTGTCCATCGGGACGGGCTTTGTATGCAAAGGCCAGGCTAAATTTCTAGGCCTGGTGCCTTGCGGAGGAACCTCCGCACTGTGGCCGAAAGCAATTGGACTCGATATGGCGTTTCAGGAGTGGTTCTATGAGTCACGGACGATTACCGGTAACATCATCAGCCCCACCGTGGACGGGACATACCATGCCTATGTCCATCTGGGGACCGTGAGCATCAATTTCATCTTTTAGCAGCAGGATGCTGAAAAAGTCCGCCAGTCTATCTGGTCTATCTGGTCTGTCTGGTTGGTTTCGTTTAACGAGCTGACGAGATAGACCGAACAGACCAGATAGACCAGACAGACCTCGCAGATGACCGCATTCAACTGCCGGACGGAGTAGATTGCGCGAACGCTTTCCGCAGCTCCGCAACGGTCTTGGGATCGAGACCGGCTGCCGTCAATTCATCGTCCGTGGCCGCAGCAATATTCGCCAGGTTGCCATATCGCTTAAGCAGGCGGGCCCGCTTGATTTCGCCGATACCGATCACCTGATCCAGTTGTGAGGCCATCAGGGCTTTGCCGCGAAGTTTGCGATGGAATGTAATCGCAAATCGATGGGCTTCGTCGCGAATGCGTTGCACAAGATGGGTGGCCGGGGAGTTCGCGCGAAGCACGATGGGATTCTTTCGCCCAGGCAGGAAAATCCGTTCATCCTTCTCGCCACGTGCCTTGGCCAATCCGATAATCGCCAGGTCCTGATGGCCGACTTGTTTCAGCCCTTCCATAGCTGCGGCGAGCTGGCCCAGTCCTCCGTCGATCAGGATGAGATCAGGACGTGCGAGATGCTCGCTCTCTCCGTAGCGACGCGTGACGACTTCCTGCATACTGGCGAAATCGTTGGCGCCGGTCACGGTTTGGATTTTGAACCGACGGTAGTCGGCTTTCTTCATCTGACCGTCTTCCCATACGACCATGGACGCGACAGATTGGTTGCCCATGGTGTTTGAAATATCGAACCCTTCGATGCGCCGGGGTGCGATGGCCAAACGTACGAGCCGCTTCAGTTCTTCGACTGCTTGTCGCCCGATTTCTTCGTCGCGCAGGTGGCTGGCTACCGCGGCGCCGGCGTTTTCCTCCGCCAGGAGGAGCAATTGATGTTTGACGCCCCGCTCAGGCGCCACGACGCGAACCTCGCTCCCGCGCTTGCCTGACAACCACTCTTCGATGACCCTGACGTCATCCAGGTTGGAGGGGACAAGCAACTCTTTGGGCGGCTGACCGTCTTTGTTGTAGAACTGTTCAATGGCGGATCGAACGAGTTCCTCGTCGCCGGCATCGGCTGAATTGGGCCAAAAGAAGTCCTTGCGTCCGATCAGGAGGCCGCCGCGCACGAAGAGGATCTGGAGGTCGACCGCGGCGCCTTGCCGCGCCAGGCCAATGACATCCTGGTCGGTCGTCGTTGTCTGGGTAATCCGTTGTTTCTCGAGTGTGCGTTCGATGTTGAAAAGCCGGTCGCGCAAGCGCGCCGCTTCCTCGAACTCTTCATGTGCCGCCGCCGTTTCCATCTGCATGCGCAAATCGTCCAGTAATTCATGGTCGCGTCCTTCGAGAAACTGACGCACCTGTTTGACGATACCGTGATAGCCCTCTTTCGATTGATTGCCGGTGCAAGGCGCCATGCACCGTTTGATTTCGAATTCGATACAGGCTCGCTCCGCCTTACCGTTGATCTCGATCGTGCAGGTGGCCAGGGGGAAGGCTTTCTTGATGACTCTCAACGTCTCACGCAACGCGCCTGCTGGGCTATAGGGGCCATAATAGAGCGCGCCATCTTGTTGCACGCGGCGGACGATGGAGAGTCGCGGGAAGTCTTCTTTGATCGGCAGACGAAGGTAGGGGTATTGTTTATCGTCCCGCAACACCACATTGAATCGGGGCCTGTGCTGCTTGATCAGATTACTTTCAAGGATAAGTGCTTCGAGTTCTGATCGGGTGACGATCGTTTCCAGATCTGCAATGTAACTGATCAGGGCTGTATGTTTCGGAGAGCGGTCTGCCCCTTTTTGAAAGTAGGACCGCACGCGATGTGACAAAACCGCCGCTTTCCCGATGTAGAGCAATTCACCTCGCTCGTCCCTGAATAGATAGACTCCCGGCTGGTCCGGCACGTGGTCGAGTTTGGATTGGAGGGTGGCACCAAGATTCATGGTTAATGGTGAATGGGTGATGGCGAATGTACTAAGAGGACCGTGATTCCGGCTCAGCCTTGCCCTTTCCGCGGTGACGAATTTTCCGCTCAATGCTGGCAATCAGGTTCGCGAGTTGCTTAAGCGCCTCATCGTATCCCGTCGTGAGTAGCCTTCCAGCGGCTTCAGGCAGCTGCTTCACGCTCATCGCATAACAAAGATGGGTCTTCGTCTCTCGTCCCTCTCGACGACAGCGGTAGAGCGCTTGAAGGTACTCAGTGCTGTACTGCGAATAGAACCCCTCCGTCATATTCGCGCAGACGGATTCGGATGAACGGAGTACCTGCCCCCGAAGCCAGCGGAAGTCTGAATCGAAGGCACGCGAAATCTTTTCGATTTCTGTCGCGAGATGAAAACATGATTGATAAATGGGCATGTCCTCGACATTCTCAATATTCGGTTTCTTCATTTTTAGATTCTACTACCGAGAAGCATGAGCTATAAACCATCTCCCATCGGCCATTTCCCATTAACCATCATCCATGAACCATTACCCATCAACCATTTGCCATTGCCCATTACCCATCGATTCCCTCATCGGAGCGATCGTACGAAGGAGGGACTCAGCCTTCCCCGCGCCACTTCCGCGACCGGCCCCTTCATCGTCAGACTGAAGTCTTGGGCGACCTCGATGTTGAGTTGCCCCCCTGGCATCTTGACTCTCACAGGGCTTTTTACCAGGCCTAGCCGGACTGCCGCACTTGCGGCTGCGCAGGAGGATGAGCCAGAGGCCTGAGTTTCGCCGGCCCCTCGTTCCCAGATCAGGATAAAGAGCTCTTTGGGACCGGTCGGTACAGCGAGTTGGACATTCGTTCGATTCGGGAAGTAGGCATGGTTCTCTAAAATCGGTCCCAGTTTCAAAAGATCTTCTCGCGACCATGATTGCCCGGCCCGCTTGAAGACGACACAGTGGGGGTTCCCCACACTCACTCCAGTGAAGGTGAGGGATTGGCCATCGGCGACAATGGGCTGGTTGATCAGTTCGTTGATCGTGAGGGTGCAGGGCAGTGAAGCCGGATGGAACGTGGCCTGGCCCATTTCGACCGTGACAGAACTCGCATCGCCGTACCGGTCCAGATGCAGCGTAATCGTGACCAGCCCGCCTTTCGTCTCGACAGTGAACTGTCGTTTCTTTGTCTTGCCGGTGGCGTGGAGATAGCGGGCAAAAATACGCAGACCGTTGCCGGATTTTTCCGCCTCGCTGCCGTCAGGGTTGAAAATGCGGAGCCCGAAGTCCGCGATCTTTGACGGGACCAGCGCAAGAATCCCGTCACTGCCTAGACCCCAATGTCGATTGCAGATGGAGGTAATCCGTGATGCCGTGAGTGAGAACGACAGGTTTTTGGGGTCCATCACGAGATAGTCATTGCCCAATCCATGCCCGCGGAAAAAGGCGTTCCTCATCTTCTCACTCCTTGTTCATGATCTCTATGCAATGGTTGATGGTAAATGGGTAATGGTAGATGGACGATGGAGACGCTCTCGATTCATCGACCATTGACCATCAACCATTCACCATTGTCCATTTGTATTTAGACGAAAGCAACGCCGGGCGGGCGTTCGATCAGTTCGACCTCATAACCGTCCGGCGCATCGATGAAGATGAAGCGGCTGCCGGAGGAAGTTTGAGTCGGGCCATCGGTGACCTTCACGCCTTGCGTATGCAGCGACGCAATCGTGTCATCAAGACTCTCCACCTGAAAGGCAAGATGAACGAGGTCTTCCTGTACTGTAACCGGTCCGCTTGGAGGAAAGCTGGTGAGTTCAATAAGTTCGTCACTGTTTGGGACTTTCAAGAAAGCCAGCTGCGATCCGCGAGGAGAGACCTTCCGTTCCAGCACCTCCAGCCCAAGGACGCCGGTGTAGAAGGCGATCGTCTGTTCCATGTCACTGACCCTCATGCGGGTGTGGAGGAGCTTGGTGACTTTCATGGACACTCCAAATGGTTAATGGTTCATGGTAAATGGTCGATGGTTGACGAAGGCAAAATCCGAACGAATCCTTCCGTCTTCATTACCCATCGACCATTTACCATGAACCATTTCTTCTCTGCGACCATTGATCATCAACCATTCTCATTTACCCCTCGCGGGTCCTTTGGTCTTACGCAACAGGATTTCCGCGCTGCCTGGGATCAACAAATTCGGCATGGGACCGATCTCCTCGTAGCCCTGTTTCTTGTAAAAGTGCCTGGCTTGATCGTTGAAGTCCGAGACGCAGGCGAACAGATTCTGCACCCTCTCGAAGACCGACGCTTCAACGTAAGCGAGCAACAGCCCCCCCAGCCCCTTGCCTCTGGCCCAGTCCGCCACTCCAAGCAGCTCTACATAGTCGCCAAGCAGGAATTTCCGACGAACGACCACGATGCCGGCTACTCTGCCGTTCTGATCCACGACGTAGCTATCACGTCCTTGTGGAAGAGGAGCGAAATACTGGTCCCAGTCGTTGGCCTGGTAGCCCAGCCGTTTCCAAGGATCGGAGGAGGCGAGCAACTCTATCACACCAGACCGATCCTCAGCGGTCATGGGCCGGACGATCGACTCGGTCATGGGGATGTCTGACGACATGTGAGGAGATCACTCATGGTCATAGCGGTAAGGTTCCGCTGGGGCAAGAGCCGCTGATGCAGGTCTTGCACGACTTCATGTGTATGTCTGCCCTTCCCGTTGGCATGCATCACAATCACGCTACCCTGCTTGACGGACCGCTTCAAATGGTCTTCGATTTGAAGCGCCGTAATCGTCGGGTCGGGATCGCCGGATATGACATTCCAGAGAATGAATTGGAGACCGAGCGCACGGACCACGTTGACCGTGACATCATTGAATTCTCCATAGGGAGGACGAAACAATGTGGCTTCATGACCGTATCGTGTTTTGAGCAGACGAACCGGTCCGAGGATTTCTTGTTTCTGTTCGTCCGCTGAATGAAGCGGCAGGTGGGCATGGACATCGCCATGGGTGCCAACTTCAAAAAATGGAATCTGGAGCAGGGCCCGTACTTGCTGATCGTGTTTCGTCATCCATTTCCCGGACATGAAGAAGGTGGCCGGAATCTTGTGGTCAATCAAATAATCGACCAGTGCCTGATCGTAGCCCGCTCCGTTTCGCACCGGGCAGAGATCGAACGTCAAGGCGACTCCCGGGCATGAAGGCGGGCCTGACTTGATCACTTGGGCCTGCGTAAAAGGAGGCATCGCTGGAACAAGCAGCATCGTGAGGGCCAGGCATAGTATCCCTGAATAATAGCGTCGTCGCATGGTGCCTAGTATATCCGATCCCGCAGGCTGTTCAAAATGGCCAGACTTCTCACCCACCCAACCCTGGCGGCTACTACCCCCACCCGCCCTGAGTCTGCCAAGACAGCCTCTTCACCCAAGGACGCGCCTTTCCGCAGGCAAGGCCGCTATGAATGAAGAAGGCTTAGGTTGAGGTTAAGGAAGGAAGAGCGTTGGAGGTTGGAAGTTCGAGGTTAGAGGCTGAATGTTTGAAGCCGTGGGCAGGTTCTTGATTTTAAGCCTCATACCTCCAACCTCAAGCCACATCAGCCTCAGCCTTAACCTTCCAATAACGCTGGCGGACTTTTTCAGCAGCCGTCATTGACGCTCCAATTCCCGCACTGTTACGGTGACACATGGCTTTGCCTCATTGGAAAATCGGCCGCGCACTCGGCATCCCGATTTACGTGCATGCCTCCTGGTTTGTCGTGTTCTTCTTGGTGTCGTCGTCTTTAGCGACGGGGTATTTGCCGGAGATGTTGCCCGGCCTTTCGGTTCCACGCTATTGGGGCATGGGGGGCATAGCCGCCCTGTTACTGTTCCTATCCGTCTTGCTCCATGAATTGGGACATTCCTATGTGGCGCTGCGCTACAAGATTCCTATCAAGCAGATTACCCTGTTCATATTCGGGGGGATGGCGCATATGGGAAAGGAACCGCCCAGTCCGCGGGCCGAATTTTTGATTGCCATGGCGGGACCACTCGTGAGTTTCATCTTGGGAGCTGTGTGTCTCAGCGGGGCCATGGCAGTGGAGGCTTTACCCATGCGATCCACACTTCAAGGACTCGTTGTCCTCGGGAGCTTGCTCGGCATGGTGAATGTGCAGCTGGGACTGTTCAATCTGATCCCGGGATTTCCGTTAGACGGTGGACGTGTTTTGCGGGCTGGGCTGTGGGCCTTAAACAAGGACTTCCATCGAGCGACAAGTCAAGCATCCCTCGCGGGAATTGGGTTCGGTGTGGTGCTCGGGTTGATCGGCGCAGCCTTGATGGTGGGAACCTGGTCCGGTGCCCTGGGGCAGTCGATCGAGACGAATGGAGGCTGGCTCCTCTTTATCGGCGTATTCCTCTTTTCGGCAGCCCTGTCAAGCAGACGGCAGGCAGCCCGCCGGACGTCGTTGACATCGGTGACGGTACGGCAGGTCATGGCCCATCGCGTCGTGACTCTGCGGCCGGATATGACGGTGCAGGAGGCGGTCGATCAGTTCTTTGTCACGCATGGGTTCGGCGGATTTCCTGTATGCGAAGGAGGGCAATTCCTCGGTGTGGTCACAGTGAGCGACGTGCAAGGGCTTCCCATAGCACTCTGGCCCTGGCGATACATTCGAGAGATTATGCAGCCGGCCTCACAGGCTTGCTGCATTCCTCCGGACTGGTCGGTCATTCAGGCGATGGAACGGATGGTTCAAAATGGATCGGATCGCCTCGTGGTGATGGAGCATGAACAGATTGTAGGGCTCATCACCCGATCAGCCATCGCGAATGTTCTGCAGCTGCCCAAGGCGTGAGGCGTAAATCGTAAGGCGTGAGGGGTAAGGCGTCAGGCGAGTGAGACTGGAGGTAAAGGGTCGTTTTCTCTGTGCCACTTACTACTTACAACTTACTACTGGCGCCTCCGCTTAGTCATTCATGCGGGCGATGGAAATGTTTTGCGCGATGGCGATACGCACGAGATGGACCACGAGCAGGAATCCGTAGACGACACAGAAGAACTTGAAGGTCGCGCGGTAAAAGTCTGTTAAGAGAATGGGAAGACAGAGGGCAAAGAGCAGGCTGACGATCAGCGTCATGAAGGTCAATCGTTTGCAGAACTCATGGGAGGCTTCCCGCCCGATCTGTTTCAGCGCGCGCGCGTAACGTTCAGCCCGTTGGAGTCTGGCTGTCTGCAAAGCGTCTTCCCCTGTCCCCCAGTACCGCAGATAGACATAGCCACCCAGAATCAACAGCCAGGGCAGGGCCCACAGAGGCCAATAGGCCGCACCTCCATAAGTTTCGCCGCTGAGCAACGCGGCGAACGGCAGGGCGTACAGTAATCCCAATACCAGCGGCAGGATGCGTTCATCGTTTGGACGTTCCCCTTCCGGTCCGCCCTGGATCAGCTCACGCTCAAATAGGGGGTAACCGTATTTGAGGACTACCAGGGCAATGGCGGCACTCATGGTCTTGTCGGGAATGTAGCGGATCCAGGTCTGGAACCAATTGACGATCCACCAACTGAGACTTTCTCCCCAGGTGATTCCGAAGAGGGATTCCAGGTAGAGCCGCACGGATTGCTCCCATTGGAGCACACGCTGGCTCATCGATTCGGCGACGTCGGGATTCAAGGCAAAGGTTGTTTGTTCATGCAGTGCTGATTGGACAAAGGTTCCGGGAAGACTCATGACAAGCGCGCTGCCGACCCCGAAAATATAGAGGAACCAGGCATGGGACAGCGCGGAACTGCGTCCTGTCCTGAGATACTTTTGAAACCCCGCTTGCCTGGCCATCCAACCCCAATAACAAGCGCCGACCATACTCACCACCGACCAGGGGAAAATGACCACATCTGCACCGGTTTCCGGATAGAGTAACCAGTTCACGACAGAATTCGAGAGGAGCGCGGCGATGGCTCCCCACCAGGGACCCAATAGGAAGGCGACCAACGCTGTTCCTGTCATATCAAGGAACAGAATGCTCTCGAGATGGCGACTCAATGTGAGCCCGATGTAGTTGAGGATCAGGCCTGCTGCGATAATGACACTGGTTTCGTACAAGAGTAGATAGGAGATCCCACGGAAGGGCTTCGACGAGAAGAAGTCGATCGAAAGAGATGAATCAGCGACTGGACGTTCGGGAACGGAAGGCGACTTTCGTTCCTTCTTCGATGTCATCCGGTTGCGGAAATCCAACAGCTTCTCTAGGACAGACAACAACGCCGCGAGGAAGCCCACCACGGTGCCGCCGAGCATGAACATGTCTTTGCCGAATTCCCCGAGCAAGTCGAGCATGAGACAATCCCCTTCTTACGCCGGTAGATATTCTAGCTGCGAAGGGATATCCCCGCCAGCAAAAGCCTGGAAGCTGACAGTCGAAATTGGTTCATTTGGTTTATCTGATTCGTTTTATTCAACCAAATGCACAAAGCAGACCAAACAAACCAACTATCGGTCTTTTCATACTGATGGGCCATCCGGGGATGTTGGGTTCGAGAGGGGGGCTCTCGTGGCCGTAGCTGACAGTACCTGTTCCTGTTGTTGGAGGCTGTGCGCAACCTCAGCACCGATCAGCAAAAGGGCTGCGGAGTAGTAGAACCATAAGAGCGTCAGAATGACTTCCAACAGGGACCCATAGAGGTCGCCGTACACGGTCGCGTAGGTGCTATAGATCGCGAACAAGAGTTTCGCTGCGACCCAGAGAAGACTGAACGTCAGAGCACCGATCATCGCTTCACGCCATCGTGGCCGCCGCCGTGGGACGAGCCGATATAATCCCGTGACCACGAGGAAGGCCAGCGAAAAGGGGAGTGTATAGGCGAGAGACAGATCATGGGCTGCGAGGGCCAGGAGATCGAGCCCCCAAAGTCTTGGTGCGTAGGCCGTTAAGAAATTGATCGCTTGGGTCGCGACGTAGGAAAGAATCAGTACGAGTCCTGTCACGCCGAGTGAGGCTACTGCGATAGCGGTTGAGATGAGGGGATGTCGCTTCCACGTGCTCTCGAATACGACGTTCAACGCATAGTCGAGTTCGTAGAACACCAGCGTGCCGAACCAGACGAAGGTCAGAAACACGGCCCATCTGACTGTTTCCAACGCACTCACCCGCTGCAGTTCCGTTACGACATGTTCTCCCATCGATGGGAGAAAACCCTTGAGAGCATTGAGAATAACCTGTGCCCCGATCACATCCTGACTCACCACGAAACTCAAGCCGTAGAGTAAGAGGAAGACGAGAGGAAAGAGAGAGAGCAAAGAGAAAAATGCAAGAGAGGCCGCCAGACTGGCGCATCCGTGGCGCAGAAACGATCGTACGAGGTCTCTGAGAAAACGAAAGGGCTGCATTAGGGCACGATGGGTGATGGGTGCGTTACCAACGTAGCACGAGTCGCCCCCTCCTGCACCTGTTCAGAGTCTTCCTGGACGACAGGATCACTTGAGAGTCAGGACGGACTGGAGCGCGAAGCTGACGAGAGGGTTGGGAAAGAGGCCGAACAGGATCACGCCGACAACAGCGCAGGCCAACACAACGGATAGGGCCGGAGACGTGGCGAGGTGTGGCAGCGCAACTGAAGAAGGATTGGGATCGCGCATGTACATCACCATCACCACCCGCATGTAATAGTACGCCGATACGGCGGCGAAGATCAGGGCGAGTGCGGCGAGCCAGGCCATTCCTGCATCGACTGCCGCCATGAACACATAGAATTTGGCGATAAAGCCCGCGGTCGGGGGAATGCCGGCAAGCGAGGCCATGAAGACCAGCATGAAGAAAGCTGCGAGCGGTTGCCGCTTTGCAAGACCCGTGAAATCCTCGATTTCCTCTCCCTCGATCCCGCCTTTCCTGAGCATGCCGATGACGGCGAAGGCGCCGAGCGTCATGAACGAATAGATGACGAGATACATCATGACGCTTGCAAGGCCCGGTGTTCCCCCGGAGAGGCCGTCTCCCCGGCCTGCCGCGACAAAACCGATCAACGCGTAGCCTGCGTGCACAATGCTGGAATAGGCCAGCATCCGTTTGATATTGGTCTGCACGATCGCGACGAAATTGCCCAATAGCAGGGTGACGATGGAGATAAGCAGAAACAGGATCGACCAATCCGCCTTGAGCCCGCCGAGCCCTTCGACGAACACACGGATAAATGCGGCAAAGCTGGCAGCCTTTGCCGCCACCGCCATGAACGCCGTGACAGAGGTTGGGGCGCCCTGATAGACATCGGGCGTCCACATATGGAACGGGACCGCGGCGAGCTTGAACCCGAAGCCGACCGCAACCAGGATCGTCGCGATCAGCACAAGAGGATCATCCGCCCCGCGAGACCCGATGGCGCCCGCAATTGATACCAGCTTGGTGCTGCCGGCCAGGCCATAGAGCAACGAGATGCCATACAACAGAATTCCCGAAGAAAAGGCCCCCAGGACGAAATATTTGGCTGAGGCCTCCAGCGAGCGAGGTTTCGACCGGTTGAGACCGGCCATGACATAGAGGGAGATGGACATGAGTTCGGTGCCGAGGTATATCGTGAGCAAGTCGACAGCGGAAACCATGACCAGCATGCCGGAGAGGGCGAGGAGGATGAACCCGTAGTATTCGCCGACGTGGATGCGCTCGGCCTTCAGATAGGGCAAGGACAGTATGATCGTCACGCCGGTCACGCCGTAGAGGAGAGTTTTCCAGAACCTGGCATAGGCATCGATCGCCACCAGATCGCTGAAGGCGGACACCCGAACATTCTCCACGCTGATCTGCCAGCCTGTAAGCCCGAGACAGATGGCAAGGGCACCGACACTCAGCCAAGCCAGAAGATCGCGTCTGGACGCAGGAGTGATGGGGTCCAACACGATGACGAGACAGGCCGTGGCGAGGACGATGAGTTCAGGAAGCAAGGCCAAGAGATCAGCGCCGTAGAGACTCATCGCAATCCGCCTTGGATCTCCAGCGGCTCTTCTCTCTCCACCAGCAACGGCGCTGTGATTCTGGCAGAGGGGTGGGCAGTCGGTGCCACCTTCTCGCGGGACATGGAGGCAATGGTGTTGGTCACGCTCTGATGCATCCGGCTTATGAGAGGATTCGGATAGAACCCGATCCAAAATATCAACAGGACCAACGGCACCAGGGTCGCGAACTCCCGTCGGTTGAGGTCCCTGAGTTTCGGAAGATGGTGCGCGGCCGGGACTCCGAAAACCACCCGTTGGACCATCCACAGGAGATACGTGGCGGCGAGAATAATGCCCAACGACGCCACGGCTGTTGCAATCTTGCTCCAGGAGAAGGTGCCGACGAGCACGAGAAATTCTCCGACAAAACTATTGGTGCCTGGAAGACCGAGTGAGGACAGGGCGAAGATCACCAACAGAGTGGCATACTGCGGCATCGGTGATGCCAATCCGACATTGTCGGCGATCAACCGGCTGTGGGTGCGCTCATAGATAATGCCGACACAGAGGAACAGCCCACCTGTTGTAATCCCATGGTTGACCATTTGGAGAACGGCTCCTTCGATACCCTGTTGGTTCAGGACGAACAGCCCCAGGGTCACGAACCCCATGTGACTCACACTCGAATAGGCGATCAGCTTCTTGAGATCGACCTGCGCCAGCGCCATATATGCGCCGTAGATAATCGCGATGATGGAGAGGACAACCATCATGGGCGTAAAGACGCGACTGGCATCCGGCAGCATCGGCAGACTGAATCGCAGAAACCCATAGGTGCCCATTTTCAAGAGGATGCTGGCGAGGATGACGCTGCCGGCTGTTGGAGCCTCGACGTGGGCGTCCGGAAGCCAGGTGTGAAATGGAAACATGGGGACCTTCACCGCGAAGGCGGCGAAGAACGCCAGAAAGAGCCACATTTGCAGTGAAGCAGGGTAGGTGCCTTGGCTTAAGGCGAGGATGTCGAACGTGTGCCCGCCGTAATAGTACAGGACGAGGATGGCGACGAGCAGGAGCATACTCCCTGCGAGGGTGTACAGAAAGAACTTGATGGCTGCATACAGTCGGTTGGCACCGCCCCAGACGCCGATGAGAAGGTACATCGGAATCAACATGGCTTCCCAAAAGATGTAGAACAGAACGAAGTCCAGCGCGACAAATACTCCCACCATAGCCGTTTCCATGATGAGCAGCATGGCCATGAAGCCTGGGACTCTGGTGGTGATCGCATTCCAAGAGGCCAAGACGCAGAGAGGCATAATCCCAACGGTCATTAACACCAAGGGGAGGCTGATTCCATCGAGCCCCAGGCTGTAGTAAATGGGGGGAGCAGTAATCCAGGCAACATGTTCGGTGAACTGCATCTGACTGGCCTGTGGATCGAAGAGCCACCAGAGCGGGAGGGCGACACACAGATCAGCCAGCGTGGCGACCAGCGCAATCCATCGAGCGGTCGATTCTGTCGCGAACGACATCGCGACAGCCCCCGCAAGGGGGAGCAGGAGGAGAAGCGAAAGCCAGGGAAAGGAACTGGTCATTGGTCAGTGGTCAATTGGCCATGGGCATTGGCGAGAGAACAACACTTCGATGTTCCCAGTGACCAGTGACCAGTAACCATTGACGCTCCTTATAAGAAGAAGAACATCGTAAAAAGGACCACGGCCCCGAGCGCCATCCCAAGCGCATAATGTTGCGCCTGTCCGCTTTGCGTGAGCCTCAAGAGCCACCCTCCCCAAGCGATCGCGCGGGCCACGCCGTTCACTGCACCGTCGATCACGTTGACATCCACGCGCTTCCACAGTCCGGTTGCGCCGGCAAAGGTGGGGCGAACGATCGTCCGGTCGTAGACCTCGTCGACATACCATTTGTTCAGCGAAGCCCGATACAACGACTGCCACAGTTGAGCAAGTCGATCCGGCAGGGCCGGGTTGAGCACATAGACATAATAGGCGCATGCGATTCCGAGCAATCCCATGCCGGTGGCCACTGCCATGATGCCGGTGGAGGCTCCTCCACCGTGAGCCGCCTCGCCCGCGGCCGTCTCGAACATGGGGTCAAGAAACTCTGGAATGCCAAGATAGCCTGTGAGGATGCTGAATATAGCCAAGACGATCAGCGGCAGGGTCATCGTGTTCGAAGGCTCGTGGACGTGGTCCGCATGATGAGGATCGACATGCGAGGGACCCCAGAATGTCACGAAGACCAGCCGGAAACTATAGAACGCCGTCATCAGCGCCGTCACGAGGCCGAGCACGGTCAGGACCTGACCGAGGGGTCCAGCCGACCAGGCCGCGACGAGCAGATGGTCCTTGCTGAAGAATCCTGACGTCAGGGGGAATCCCGCGAGGGCGAGCGAGCCCACCACGAACGTCCAATAGGTAATCGGCAATTTGTGTTTCAGCCCGCCCATACGCCGCATATCCTGTTCGTGATGCAGGGCGATGATGACGGACCCGCAACCGAGAAACAGCAGGGCCTTGAAGGCACCGTGTGTCAAGAGGTGATACATGCCGGCGGCATAGGCACCGAGCCCGCAGGCCATGATCATGTAGCCGAGCTGACTGACGGTCGAATAGGCAACCACGCGCTTGATGTCGGTCTGGGTCAGGGCAATGGTCGCCCCAACGACCATGGTGACTCCGCCCGTGATCGCGACGAGCGCCATGGCGGTAGAAGACAGATTATAGAGGGGAGCCAATCGCGCGACCATGAACACGCCGGCGGTGACCATTGTCGCAGCATGAATGAGCGCCGAGATGGGAGTGGGGCCTTCCATCGCATCCGGCAGCCAGACGTGGAGCGGCACCTGAGCCGATTTACCGACTGCGCCGGTAAACAATAAGACGCAGATGAGCGTGAGCAGGGAGATATCCCAGGTTCCTCCAAACGGACCGAGGACGTTGATGACTTCGCCTGCCGACTCGTGCGCGCGCACGAAGATTTCTGAATAGTCGAGCGATCCAAAGCTGTACCAGACCAGCAGCAGCCCGAGCATGAAGCCGAAGTCGCCGACACGGTTGACAATGAAGGCCTTCGTCGCAGCGGAGCAAGCAGCCGGACGATCGTACCAGTGGCCGATGAGCAAATAGGAACAGAGTCCGACGGCTTCCCAGAAGATAAAGAGTTGAAGCAGGTTGTCCGCCATCACCAACATCAGCATCGAGAAGGTGAAGAGCGCGATATAGCTGAAAAACCGTGCGTACCCGGAATCTCCGTGCATGTAGCCGATGGTATAGATATGGACCAGTGAACTCACGGTCGTGACGAGAAGCAGCATGACAGCTGTGAGCCGGTCGATGGAGAAGCCGATGTGAATATCGAGCAGACCCGAGGTCAGCCAGGTGTAAAGCGGGAAGCTCGTCTGGTGCCCGCCGGCGACATCGAAGAAGACCATGAGCGCCAGCAGCCACGACACGACAACGGCTGGAACGGCGACGAGATGGGCCTTATCCTTGATCCAATGTCCGAAAATCCCGAGAATCAGGAACGCCGCGAAGGGAAGCAGTGGGATCAGTGCGTACGTCATAGGTGGTCAGCGGTCAATAGTCACTGGTCATTGGGTCACGGAGAAAAAGCGGGCCAGAGCCATATTCCCTCACCAAAGACTGTTGACCAATGACCGTTGACATTCTCTCCTCTACCACTTCAGCAATTGAAATTCGTCGATGTTGATCGTCGATTTGGCTCGATACAGGGCAATGATGATGGCCAATCCGACTGCGACTTCCGCCGCGGCGACGGTGAGGGTAAAGAAGACGAAGACCTGCCCTGCCACATTGTGGAAGTATTGCGAAAAGGCGACAAAGTTAATGTTTGTCGCGTTCAACATCAATTCGACCGACAGCAAGATGATGATGATATTCCGCCGAAGGAGCACCCCGATCACTCCCGTCAGGAACATGATGCCGCTCAGCACAAGATAGTAGGACAACGGGACCGTCATGAAACCCTCGTGAAGCGCGCCTCGTGAAACGTGAAACGTGAAACGTGAAACGTCGAAAGAGGGTGACAACCCGGGGTCTTTAACGAATAGCGCTTCACGCTTCACGCTCTCCAATGTCTTTTTTCGCGAGCACGATGGCGCCGATCATCGCCACGAGTAGGATCACGGACGCCACCTCGAAGGGAAACAAATAGGTGGTATAGAGTACGTCTCCGATGGTTTCCGTATTGCCTACTCCGGCGATCGCCGTTTCTGTGCCGGTTGCCGCGGCAGGGGTCGTCCAGCCCTTCATCGCCGTGAGGATGAGGGCCTCGACGGCCAGGCTCACGCCCACCACCGCGGCGATGGGCCATTGCCGATGGTAGCGGACATCTTGTTTCAGATTCAGCAACATGACGACGAAGAGGTAGAGGACCAAGATGGCGCCGGCGTAGACGATGATTTGAACGGCAGCGAGGAATTCTGCGTGGAGCGTGACATAGAGCCCCGCCACGTGGAAAAACATGATCAGCAACGCCAGCGTGCTATAAATAGGATTGCGCAACGCGACGACGAGCACCGATGTGGCCGCAATGACGAACGCAAAATAGAAAAAGAATGCCTGTTCCATCACACATGTCCTTCTTTGCCGTTCGCTGCTCTCACGCGCGACGGGCGCGCCGAGAGAGACAGGCATCGATACGCCCGATGCCCAAGCCCCGGTTCTGCCTGTCGCGTACTTCTCACCCGTCTTGCCAGTCTCGCGCAGTAATCAGGCGCAGGCGGTTCAGTCAGGTTTTTGCGGCAGGTGTTTGAACGCGACGTTGAAAAACGCCACGTTCGGGTGCTGGAGTTCCAACTGCTTCTCGCGAACCGGGAACGACCGGTCGCCGATGGCGAGCAATTGTTCCTTGTTGAGGTGCAGTTGCCGTTTGTCGTACACCGACCACTCGTATTCGCGCGTCATGCCGAGGGCATCGACCGGACAAGCATCGACACACAAGCCGCAGAACAGGCAGCGTGTCATATCCATGTAATATTCTTTTGAGTAACGCTTCGTCGGTTCGCCGGGTACTTCTGCGCTGACCACACGGATGACACGCGATGGGCAGGCGGCTTCGCACAGATCGCAGCCGACACATTTTTCCGTCCCGTCGTCGTATCGCAACAGGGAAAGCATGCCACGATAGTTGTCCGGCAGCGTCCGCTTTTCATGGGGGTATTGCAAGGTGATCGGCTTGTAATGCAGGAGATGCGACATCGTCGCTTTCATCCCGACGATGAGCTCGTAAAACGTAACGGTTTTGATCCACGCCTTGAAAGTCATGTTTGTCTAGTCTGTCTTGTTTGTTTGGTTCGTTTGGTTTGTTTAGTTGTTCTGCATTGTCTCGATAGAGTTAATATCTGCGCATCCTCATCAATCTCGATCCTGCCAACCAAAGAAACAAAAGAAACCAAACAAACCAAATAAACCGCCTCAGCCCCGCGGAAAGAAATACACGGTGATGGCTGTGATGATGATGTTGGCCAAGGCGATCGGCAAGAGAACCTTCCAGCCGAACCGCATCAATTGATCATAGCGCAGCCGAGGCAACGTCGCACGTAACCAGATAAATACGAAGAGGAAAAAATAGACCTTCCCCGCAAACCACATGATGTGCTCTATCCAGGCCAGCTCTTCTAGGCCGATATACTCGAAGATCGTGCCGGGATATGGCGCATTCCAACCACCCAGGAACAGCGACGCGGCCACGCAAGACACAAGAACCATACTCGCGTATTCTGCGCTGACGAAGAAAGCGAACTTCATACCGCTGTATTCCGTGAAGAATCCGGCCACGAGTTCACTTTCGGCCTCCGGCAAATCGAAGGGGATACGATTGGTTTCGGCCACGCCGGAAATCAGGAACACGACAAAGGCAAAGACTTGTGTATGAATCGGGAAGAACCCGTCAGGGCGCGCTCCCCAGATGAACCAATGCCAGAAGCCGCCTGCCTGCGCCTCCGTAATCTCTACGAGGCTCAAGGATCCGGACAACAGCAGGACGCCGACGATAGCCAGCCCGACGTTCAACTCGTAACTGATCACCTGGGCTGCGGAACGCAAACCTCCGAGCAGTGAATACTTACTGTTCGATGACCAGCCTCCCAGGATAATGCCGTACGCGCCGATAGAGGCGATCGCCAGGATGTATAAGATCCCGATGTTGATGTCCGCGATGACAAACGGTTTGATCATGAGCCCATTAATATCCAGCGTGACGTTCGGGCCGAAGGGGATGACGGCGAATCCGATCAGGGAGACAACCATGGTCAGCATCGGCGCGAGGGCGAACATCGCCTTGTTTGCACCGGCCGGCACAATGTCCTCCTTGAAGAACAGTTTGACGCCATCGGCAAGCGGTTGGAGGATTCCGTAAGGACCGACCTCCATCGGGCCCATACGATCCTGCATCCAGCCAAGCACCTTCCGCTCGGCCAGGGTCATGATCGCGACCGTCAACATCACGATGCTACACTCCGCCAGTATCTGGACGAAGGAAACTGCAAGTCGCAAACTTAGCTCAGTCACTGCAGCACTCCCGGATGACAAGTGAAAAATACAATGGCTTCTCGTCCGTTCATGTGGTTTTCTTCACGGACACAACCGTCGTCCTAAAGGACGGGGCTTTCGTATCCGGATCGATCACACAGTCGAACAGTTGCAGGGCCTCCTGCGCGAAATGATCGGGGAACCAGGCCAACCCCTCGGGCACCCGATCGAACAGCTTCACCGTGGTTGTGAATGAGCCACGGTTGTTTGAGAGACAGGCCCGGTCTCCCGGGCTGAGAGAGAATCGGGCTGCATCCAGGGGATTCATCTGCAAGAACCCGCTCGGTTCGATCTGCAGCAGTCCCTTCGAATGAGTCGACAGTTTTCCTGAATGAAACAGGCTTTGGACCAGTCCAAGCTGGACCGTTTCCTCCTGACGCGGAGTTCGCGCGGGCAGAGTATACCGAACCGCCACGTCGCGGCGATATCCCTCGGTGATATATCGTTCGATGGCGGCAGGATCCACGGTGGGAGCAGTCGGCGCTGGCCCAAGCGATCCATAGCCGGGGATCACCGACCGGATCTCCTTGAGGATTTCTTTGGCCTCGCCGTATTCCAGCGGCGCGCCGAGAAAGACTGAAAACGCCGAGAGGATTTCCCAGTCTGGCCGGCTGTCTCCCACCGGATCGATTGCGGGCCGAACGGCCTGGACATGGCCCTCGGTATTGGTGAAGGTCCCGGCTTTTTCCATGGCGGACGCAGCGGGAAGCACCACATGGGCGAGTGCCGCGGTTTCCGTGAGAAAGAGTTCCTGGCATACAAGAAGATCGAGTTTACCCAGCGCCTCTTTGACTCTGAGCTGAGGCGGAAGGCTCCCGGCGGGATTCTCTCCAATGACGAAGAGGCTCTTGATGGTCCCGGCGCCTGCCCGGTCGATCATCTCGACCAGCGTCCCTCCCGGTACCGGGGGGAGTTCCTCTTTCCAGGCACGAATCATGAGAGCCCGAGAGTCCTGATCAGAAAGGTCTCGAGCGCCCGGCAACAACTCCGCAACCGCCCCCATTTCAACCGCTCCTTGATCGTTGTTTTCTTCCGCCAAGGGAGCCAAGCCGCAGCCCTGTTCGCTCAATTTTCCGGACAAGAGAAGCAGATCGAGAAGATTGAGGCAGATGCCATAACTGCCCTGGCTGCGTAACAGAGTTTGGCCGGCGAGCACCACGACTCGGCGTCCTCTTGCCACAGAGACGGCCATCTGGGAGAACGACTCACGCGAGATCCCCGTGCTCAGAGCCAGATCGTCCCAGGAAAGCAGCCCGACCGCGTGAGCAACGGCCGAGACGTAGGCCGACGCCCGTTGACGGATGGAACTATCGACATAGTCTCCCTCGACCACAGCCTTCAGCAATCCCAGAACCGCCGCACCGAACTGGGACGGCGCAACGCAGAAATGTTGCTGCGACAGGTTGGTAATGTTGCTGATCGTGCCGACTGCGGGCTGGAGTGCTTCGATCGTCAATAACGTCGCATCGTGTTTCTTGACGGCTTCTTTTACTTTAAGGCCCGTAATCGGATTGGCTTCGGTGATGTTCGTGCCGATCAGGAGCAATACGTCCGCTTGCACAATGTCCTCAAACGACAGGGTCCAGCGATGCGTGCCCTGCACTCGTCGCATCGCCTGTATCCCGTTGACATGGCCATACCGGGCGCTGCTGTCGAGGTTATTGGTGCCGATCGTCAGGCGCATGAACTTCTGGAACAGATAGAGCTCTTCGTTGGTACAGCGGCCGGAAATCAGCCCGCCGAAGGCCTGAGGGCCATGCGCCAGCTTGAGCCGGTTAGTCTCTCCGGCCACAAATTCCAACGCTTCCTCCCATGTCGCTTCGACCAGCACACCGTTCCTTCTGATCAACGGATGGGTCACTCGGTCGGGATGGCTCGTCGCATGAAATCCAAAATAGCCCCGTGCGCAGAGGTCGCCGTTGTTCCGGCCCCCGCCATGGGCGCTGTTTACCTCGATCAACTGCTGGGCCTTGGTTTGAACCGTAATCTGGCAACCGTCGCCGCAAAAACCGCAGATCGTGTCGGCGCGTTTGAGCATCCAGGGACGGTATTCGTACATCGAGAGCCGGCTGGTGATGGCGCCGACCGGACAGATCTGTACGCAGCCGCCGCAGAATTCGCAGTCCAAGGGGTGGGCGCCAAAGGACTTGATCTCGGTCATCGTACCTCGTCCGATCGGGGCGAGGGCCTTCACGTCCATCACCTCGTCGCAGTAGCGAACGCAACGCAAACATTGCACGCAACGGTTCATCTGTGTTTCGATCAGAGGACTAAAATATTCCTTCTGGAAAATACGCTTGGTCTCGGTAAATCGGCTGGTCGCGGTGTATTGATGGGAAAAGTCTTGGAGGTCGCATCTCCCGCCTTGGTCGCAGACCGGGCAATCCAGCGGATGATTCGCCAGAATGAATTCGAGTACTGACTTGTGGGCGTCGTTCACGACCGTCGTGGCCGTCCGAACCGCCATGCCTTCGGTTGCCACGGTGCTGCAAGAGGTCTGGAGCTTTCTCACCCGTTCGATTTCGACAAGACACATGCGACAGTTCGCATCCGGCTTGAGTTTCGGATGGTAGCAGAAATGCGGAATCATCACGCCGGCCTGGCGAGCCGCTTCGATCACCAGCGTGCCTTTGGGCACCGAGATGGAAATGCCGTCGATCGTCAAGTGAACGGTCTCTGTGGTGGTAGTAGCCATGTTCGCCGTTATTCGTTAAACGTTAACCGTTAAACGATGGGACCAGAATCCATCCTGTTCGATTAACGAAGAACGATTTACGTTTCGCGTTTTTAATGTCTCACCGCTATCTCTTCAGGGCGAATAAGATTCGCCGCCTCTGCTTCCTGAATCAAGGTGACGTACTCAGAACGCCAATATTTGAGCGTGCCCATAATCGGCGCAACCGACGCATCTCCGAACGCGCAGACCGTTCGCCCTTCGATGTTTTTGCATAGATCGACCAATGTTTCAAGGTCTTCCATCTGCCCCCTCTTCGCGACGATTCGACGCATGGTCTGGACCAGCCACGAACTTCCCTCACGGCAGGGACTGCACTTCCCGCAAGACTCGTGATAGAAAAACTCCATCAGGCGGAGCGCGGCCCATACCATGGGCGTGCCCTCCTCCATCACGGTCACTCCCCCGGATCCGAGCATGGAGCCGGCGGCGGCAACTGATTCGAAATCCAGCTTGACGTCGAGGTGGTCCGGCGTGAGGAACGGCGCGGACGCCCCTCCCGGAATGAACGCCTTGAGCGGTTTGTCCGACCGCATGCCTCCGGCAACCTCATAGATCAGTTCACGGAACGTGATCCCCATGGGCATCTCGTAGTTTCCGGGGCTCTTTACATGACCGCTGACGCAGAAGACTCTGGTGCCGGTGCTCTTCGGCGGGGAACCGATCGATGCAAACCATTCGGGGCCTCGGCCGAGAATATGAGGAATGTTTGCCAGAGTCTCGACGTTGTTCACCACAGTCGGTTTGTTGTAGAGGCCGTTTGTCGCAGGGAAGGGGGGCTTGAAGCGCGGCAAGCCGCGTTTGCCCTCCAGCGACTCCAGCAATGCCGTTTCTTCTCCGCAGATATAGGCTCCGGCGCCACGGTGCACCCACACATTGGCGGTAATCCCTGTGCCCAGTATGTTTGCTCCAATATAGCCTGCAGCCCGTGCGTCCTTGATCGCCTGCTCCAAAATCTTCGCCGCGAGAACCAGCTCACCCCGTATATAGATATAGGCTGATTCTGCCCCGATCGCGTAGCAGGTAAGCACGATGCCTTCCAATAACTGGTGAGGATCTCGCTCCATGAGCTGGCGATCCTTGAACGTGCCTGGTTCGCTCTCATCCGCATTGCAACAGAGATAGCGCGGACCCTGATAGTCCTTGGGTAGGAATCCCCATTTCACACCGGTCGGGAAGCCCGCGCCGCCACGCCCCCGGAGTCCGGACTTCATCACCGCCATGGTGACTTCGGTCGGCGGCACTTTCCCTACGGCCTTGCGGAGAGCCTGGTAGCCACCCGTTCGCTCATAGTCTTGAAGGCTGCCGCCATAGCCCGGCTGCATCATGTTTTTGAGCAATATCAGTTCGTGTTTGGGCATCGTTTCCCTACCGATGGGTGATGGTTAATGGATAATGGTTGATGAACGACACATTACCCATAAACCCTTTACCATTAACCATTCCCTTCAGCTCTTGGCGTTCACTGGTTCAGGCCACATAAATGGACCGGTCTTGAGCGGACAGGTCCCGTCCCTCTTGAGATCAGACAGAATTCGGTCGAATGTGTCCTCTGTGAGCCGCTCGTAATAGTCCTCGTTCACCTGCATCATCGGCGCAGTGCCACAGGCGGCAAGGCATTCGACCGCGCTGAGAGTAAAGAGTCCGTCGGATGTTGTCTCACCTGGTCCAATTCCGAGTTTCGTCTTGACCCATTCGATCACTGTATCGGACCCGGCCAGCGCACACATGAGGGATTTGCAAACTTGGAGATGAAACTTCCCCACGCGCTTGAGATTGATCATCGTATAGAACGTGGCCGTCTCATAGACTTGGGGCGGGGTCAGGCGCAAGAGCCCCGCGATCTCCTTCATCGCCGCCTCGGACACGAAGCCCTCATCCCGTTGCGCTAGGTACAGTAACGGAATTAATGCCGAGCGCCTCACTGGATAGCGGCTTATGATTTCCTCAATTTCCGTTGCGTATTTCTCTTTCAACATTGAGTCCTCTTCGCCGACCCCTCGTGAGGCGTAAGGGGTGAGGCGTGAGGGGCGCGACCTTTTCTCTCGCCTGACGCCTTACGTTTCACGCCTACCGTCATCTGTCGCATTCTCCCATGACCACATCGTAGGTCCCGAAGATCGTGATGATGTCGGAAATCAAGTAACCCCGCGCCATGTGGTCAAAGGCGCCCATATGGACGAATGAAGGGGAGCGAATCTTCAATCGGTAGGGGCGGGGGCTGCCGTCGCTCACGATGAAAAACCCCAACTCTCCTTTGGGGGCCTCGGTCGCACAGTAGGTCTCTGCCTTCGGCGGCTTGATACCCTGGGTATAAATGATGAAATGATGGATCAAACTTTCCATGTCCCGCATGACCAGCTCCTTGGGCGGCGGGATATGCTGAGGTGATTCAGCCATGATCGGTCCCTCCGGCAACTGATCGAAACATTGCGCGATGATCCTGGCGCTCTGCCGCATTTCTTCCATGCGGATCCAGTACCGGTCGTAGGTATCGCCGTTCTTGCCGATCGGCACCTCCCAATCGACTTTGTCGTACACGCCATAGGGCTCAGCTTTGCGGACATCGTAGGCCACACCCGACCCGCGCAAGACCGGCCCCGTGCAACTGAAGTTGATCGCGTCCTCGGCCGAGAGCAGGGCCACGTTCTTCGTGCGGCCGAGCCAGATGCGATTGGACGCGATGAGCGCGTCGTATTCCTTGACCTTCTCGGGGAACACATCGAGGAACGCCTTCATCCGTTGGGTCAACTCAGGGGTGAAATCGCTATCGACCCCGCCGATGCGATAGTAGTTCAATGTCAGGCGGGCCCCGCAGAGTTTTTCGAACATGTCGAGCAGGACTTCGCGTTCCCTGAAGGTCCAGAAGAACACGGTCATGGCGCCGATATCGAGGGCCTGCGTACCGAGCCAGAAGAGGTGCCCGACAATACGTTGCATCTCGGCCACGATGGTCCTGATGTATTCGGCCCTGATCGGCACCGTGATCTCAAGGAGTTTTTCCACTGCGCGCACGTATGCGTAGTTATTGGACATCGCACAGACATAGTCGAGTCGGTCCGTGTGCGGGATGATCTGCATGTAGGTCAGGCCCTCTGATAGCTTTTCGACGCCTCGATGCAGGTAGCCGAGGTCCGGCGTGGCTTTCACAACCCGTTCTCCGTCCAACATCAGCACGACCCGCAATACACCGTGCGTGCTCGGATGCTGTGGCCCCATGTTCAGCAACAATTCCTCTTTCCTTCCAGGGCCTGGTGTGCCAGGTTCGGCTCGAAAGGTGTTCTTCTCTTCCTCGGAGATCTCGCTCTCAACGACATCCAGCGGGGTCTCGTCGAATCTCGGAATGAAGTCGAACTGGCTGCGCCAGCCCCGTCCTTCCGTCGGGAAATCTTTTCTCAAGGGGTAGCCCTCGGCATAATCCTCCGGCAGCAAAATACGCCTGAGATCAGGATGGCCGGAAAAGCGAATGCCCATCATGTCGTACACTTCTCGCTCCAGGAAATCAGCCCCCTTCCAGATGCTGGTGACCGACGCGACCGTCGGATCGTCCTCCGCGATGCGCACTTTGAGGCGAAGCCGCTGTTGAAGCGGGAGCGAGTGTAAGTGGTAGACGACTTCGAACCGCAGCTGGTCCTCAGGATAGTCGACGGAGCAGATATCGGTCAGATGGTCGAAGGCTGCTTCCGGCGCATCGTGCAAATAGCGCGCAATCTCCAACAGGCGGGCAGCGGCCACGCGCGCGGACAGCTCCCCGCGATCCTTGTCCTCGTGGATCGACAGGACCGCATCGGGAAATCGGGTCTTGAGTGTCTCAAGAAGTGAATGCATGGTTAATGGTCGATGGTTAATGGTTCAATAGTCAATGGTCGGTAGCGCTGGTCTCTTCATCAACCATTGACCATCAGCCATCGACCATCATCTTACGAACACCTTCTCCCGCTGAATTTTTTCCTGCAACTTCAGTATGCCGTCAAGCAACGCTTCGGGGCGGGGTGGACAGCCCGGCACATAGACATCAACCGGGATAATCTGGTCCACGCCTTGGACCACCGCATAACTATTGTAGTGGTTGCCTGAGGTGGCGCATGAGCCCATAGAAATGACATAGCGTGGTTCCGGCATCTGGTCGTAAATACGGCGGATCACCGGCGCCATTTTGCGCGTCACTGTGCCGGCGATGATCATGAGGTCGGCCTGCCGTGGTGATGCCCGAAACACGCCGGCCCCGAACCGGTCCAGGTCATACCGCGACGACACTGTGGCAATCATTTCAATGGCGCAGCAGGCGAGGCCGAAGGTCATCGGCCACAGAGCCGACTTGCGCGACCAATTCACGACCGCATCCAGATTGGTCGTCAGAATATTCGCCTCAAACTGTCGCTCCGGAAAGCTCATAGTTGCCTCGCGTCAGGGGTGAGGCGTAAGGCGTAAGGCGAGATGGGAAACCCCTTACGTTTCACGCCTAACGCCTTACGATCTTTCAGTCCCATTCGAGCGCCCCCTTCTTCCAGGCATACCAAAATCCGACCAATAGAATTACGAGAAAGACGAGCATTTCGATGAGTCCCAGCAGGCCAAGCGATTGAAACCTGACGGCCCAGGGGATCATGAAAATAACCTCGACATCGAAAACGACGAACAGCATCGCGATGATGTAGTAACGCATCGGGAACTGGATGCGCGCATCGGAAAACAGCGGGCTTCCGCTCTCATAGGGAGCCTGCTTGGCTCGGTAGGGACGACTCGGCCGGATGAACGAGCCGACCAGCAGAACACCGCCAACAGAGACGAGCGCAATACCGAAAAACAGAAGAATCGGTATGTAGTTCTCCGGAATAGCGACGTTACCCATCAGTAAGCCCTATGGTTGATGGTTACTGGTAAATGGAGCATGGTGAATGGTAAATGGGTAATGAAAGATGGAGACGCTCTGGATTCATCGACCATTGACCATAAACCATCTCTCTTACCGGCCATTTTCCATCAACCATTATCCATCGCCCCCACAGCAAGCGCCGAGCCGAAGAAGGGTTTGAATTTCAAACCGTCCAGCTCCGGACGACTTATTCCCTTATGTTGAATGAGCACCTTGAATGTGCTGCCCATACCATCCGGCTTCAGGAGATGAATTGCGGCCCGAAACTCTTGGCTCTCCGGCTCTAGTTCCCCAATCATCTCTTCAACTCCGAGCCCCATAAGAAAACTCATTTGGTTCGTGAACCCCGTCATGCGGAGTCCCTGCTCTTCACCGACGGCGGCCAGGCTCGAAAAATCCACATGGGCCGTCATATCCTGTTCACCGACCCGCATGAAGGGATCGTCGTTGGTCAATTGTTGAAAATAGCAGAGGAACGTGCCGTTCTTCCGCTCGACGCTGTAGAGATCCTGTGCCGTATGTCCATAATCAATGGTCACGACAAATCCGCGATCGAGCCGCTGCGCGACCTGCTCCATCCAATCCATCGCGAGCAGATTGACCTCGGTTCGATAACCCTCCGGCCATGTGCCGCCGAGTTTCTGCAGATACTGATCGAGCCGAGTCGTGGATAGAGGCCTGAGACATTCCACAAACCGCCCCTCTCGATAGTCCACATATAGCTCTTCGGTCTGCCCAGCCGTGACTTGAATACGATGCACTGGAAAAGCGTCCACCAGTTCATTGCTGAGAAACAGGCCGGTCACACTCTCCGGAGCCAGTCCATCCAGACCCTCAACCCAAGTGACGAGGCCGGACTTGCTGAGCCAGGGGGCCAGGTTCCTGCGCTGAAGTTCCCGCATAGCAGGACTCCGTTCAATCAGGACATAGCGGACACGCGAGGCGAAGTCATCCTGATTGGCATGAATCGCCGCAAGACAGTCTCTGGCTAATAACCCTTTGCCGGCACCCATTTCGACAATCGTGAAGGGAGTGGGGCAGTCCACGAGTTCGTCCAGTTGCCTGGCCTGTGCAGCCAGTGCACGGCCGAGAATCGGGTAGACATCAGAGCTGGTGTAGAAATCGCCGGACCAGCCGATTCGTTCATCGTCCGCACGGTCCGGTTGGCGCATGTAATAGCCGAACTGAGGGTGATAGAGCGCCAGTTCCATAAACCGGGCAAAGGGTATCGGGCCCGATGAAGTAATCTCAGACGCAATGGCAGCGACGAGTTGAGGGTGCCCAGTCGTCACAGACACTACTCCCTTCCTCCGCTCACCGGCTTAAGCGGGAACACCAATAGAACACAACGGGTAAAATCCACCCATTATGATTGGTGAGAAAATAGCTTAGGGTAGCCTCGTATTACCAGCTAAGTCAAGGTGAAATAAGGAAGAAAATGAAGGGCAGCCTAGTCGTCCTCCTGCTCGCGGAACGCGCACGATAGGAATGTGCTCGTTCGACGCGCGCAATCGAGGATCAACTAGGCTGCCCTTGAAAGTGAGATGGGGGATTCCCCTCTCAGGCTCGGCTGGAAGGGATGTGGACTGAGGCGTTCGCCATGGCGTCTTCCATATTTGAATGGGTGGTAACGGTCGCGCACGACGGCATTGCGACGCTTCGGCGCAGTTTTAGAGTCGTGCGTGATGCGGTGTGAAGTGGTCAGTAGCAGTGGGGGACCCGTCGCATCATGGCGACGCCGAAGTTCCACGCCCTTCCAGCCGAGCCTCTTCAGACCCCGTGACACTTCTTGTATTTTTTCCCGCTGCCGCAGGGGCAGGGGTCGTTGCGGCCGACCTTGTCGTCGCTTCGCTGAACGGTCTGGGCTGCGACCGGTTCTTCCCCGCGATTGAGGATAAGCGGGGGGAGGGGGCGCGAGATGACTGGTGGCGGTGGCGGAGCTGCCGGTTGCGCTTCGGTCCGGACCGCCTGCACATGAAAGAGCCGATCGAGCGTGTCCGATTTAACCCGCTCCATCATGCCGGCAAAGAGATCGTACCCTTCGCGTTTGTACTCTATCAGGGGATCTTTCTGCCCATAACCTCGCAATCCGATCCCGTCGCGCAGGTGATCCATCCCGAGGAGATGGTCTTTCCAGTGGTGATCAATGACCTGGAGCATGAAGTTCTTCTCCAGGAAGCGCATCAACTCCGGGCCCAAGTCCTGTTCTCTTCGATCATAGGCATCGCGCACCTGCGCGCGAAGGTCTTCGAGCAACGCGTCACGCCCTACCTCACGGAGCGACGCGCCTCCGTCGCCCTTGCCCTGGGTGATGTCGAGACCGAACTGGCTATGCATGATTTCAGCAAGCCCTTTCATGTCCCATTCCTCGGGATATTGTTCAGCCGGGCAATAGACGTTCAGCGCGGAGTCCACCAGGGTATCCATCATGTCGCGGAGTTCGTCTTTCCGGTCCGCCCCGCCCAGGACGGCTCGTCGGTGTTGGTAGATCACCTCACGCTGCTTGTTCATGACGTCGTCATACTCCAGCAGCTGTTTCCTGACATCGAAATGGTGAGCCTCGACCTTCTTCTGGGCGTTGGCGATGGCCCTTGTGACCATGCCGTGCTCGATCGGGACACCTTCTTCCATGCCGAGCTTGAGCATCAGTTGAGAGACCCGCTCAGAGGCGAAAATGCGCATCAGGTCGTCTTCCAGCGACAGGAAGAAGCGCGATGAACCGGGGTCGCCCTGACGGCCGGCTCTGCCCCGGAGCTGATTATCGATCCGGCGGCTTTCATGGCGCTCAGTCCCGAGAATGTGGAGGCCGCCTGCCGCGATGACCTCTTGCTTATTCTTCTCGCAGTCTGCCTTGATCTCCTCGAAGATCTCCAGCTTGCGCGCATCCGTCAGATTTTCTTCCCGATAGAGGATTTGTTTAAACATGAAATCCGGATTGCCGCCCAGGAGAATGTCGGTCCCGCGGCCTGCCATGTTCGTGGCGATGGTGACAGCACCCTTGCGTCCGGCCTGCGCGATGATCTCGGCTTCTCGCTCATGTTGTTTGGCGTTGAGAACATTGTGTTTCACGCCGGTCCGGTTCAAGAAGCCGGCAAGTCGCTCCGATTTCTCGATGGAAATCGTGCCGACCAAAACAGGCTGGCCCCGTTCGTGACAATCCTTGATGTCTTCGACAATCGCGGCGTACTTCTCCTTCTCGGTCCGGTAGACGACGTCCGCGTAATCCTGCCGGATCATGTTCCGATTGGTCGGAACCACGTTGACGTCGAGATTGTAAATCTTGGCAAACTCCGCCGCTTCCGTGTCCGCCGTCCCGGTCATGCCGCTGAGCTTCTTGTACATCCGGAAATAGTTCTGGAAAGTGACCGAGGCCAACGTTTGATTCTCGTTGGCGATCTTCACGCCTTCTTTGGCTTCGACGGCCTGGTGCAGCCCATCACTCCAGCGGCGCCCCGGCATGAGCCGCCCGGTGAATTCATCCACGATGATCACTTCACCTTCTTTGACGACATAGTCCACATCACGTTTGTAGAGGGCATGGGCCTGGAGCGCCTTGACGACGTGGTGGACGAGATCCATATGGTTGGGATCGTACAGGTTGTCCACACCGAGCAATTTCTCGACCCGGACGTTGCCCTCTTCCGTCAAGGATGCAGTCTTCGTTTTTTCTTCGATCGTGTAATCGTGCTCGGGTTTCAGCTGCGGGATAATCGCGTTGATACGGTAGTAAAGATCGGTCGTTTCATCCGTCGGGCCGGAGATGATCAAGGGTGTGCGGGCTTCGTCGATGAGAATACTGTCGACCTCGTCCACAATGGCGAAATTCAACTCTCGCTGCACACACTGGGCCAGATCGTTGACGACCAGGTTGTCGCGGAGATAGTCGAACCCATACTCGTTATTCGTGCCATACGTGATATCGGCACGGTAGGCCTCAGCCCTCGTGCAGGGGCGGAGCGACTGGAGCCGCTTGTCGGAGGCCTCATAGGTCGGATCGAAGAGAAATGAGGCATCGTGTTGAATGATGCCCACCGAGAGTCCCAGCGCGTGGTAGAGCACACTCATCCACTGCGCGTCGCGCTTGGCAAGGTAGTCATTCACCGTGACGAGGTGAGCGCCTTTTCCTTCGAGTGCATTCAGATACACCGGCAGCGTGGCCACCAGGGTTTTCCCTTCGCCGGTTTTCATCTCCGCGATGCGGCCCCGATGAAGAATGGCGCCGCCCATTAACTGCACATCAAAATGGCGCATGTTCAACTTGCGGCGGGACATTTCACGGCAGACCGCGAAGGCTTCGGGCAGGATGTCGTCCAGGGTCTCCCCGGACTCAATGCGCTTCTTGAACTCCTGAGTCTTGTCCGCGAGGGCGTGATCGGAAAGCGGCGTCAGGCCGGATTCTAGACTGTTGATCCGCTCCACAATCGGGCGGAGTGCCTTGATTTCACGTTCGTTTTTACTGCCGAAGATCTGGTTGAGTAATTGCGTGACCATGGTACTGTCGTTCGAACAAAGGTCGATGTGCCTGAAAGTATCCCGGCAGTATACAACATCTGTTCCCTGAATCCTATAACAAGCGAGGGCCAGGTCGAGTAGCAGGCAGCTTGACAGGCCTCGTGGGAAGCCATTAGGATGAAACCGACTCACACTTGGGCGAATGCAGATGAACCGCACCACCCTCAAATTCCTCTCAGTCCTCGTGGTGCTCTGTGTCCTCTCCATGGGTGGATTGGCACAGGCACAGTCGGTCGAACATGCCGGGCACCATGCCCAGCATCAAGCTGCCACGCATGGCACCGTGCTCTGCTCATGGATGTGTGCAGCCGGAACTGTACTCGATAGTGCGGTGGTTTCGTTCCAGGCAGAATTCAGCCCTATCGCTCTTGTCACGACCCCCCATTTCGCGCAGCCTTCGATCGACGCCTGTCAGATTTCATCCAGCCGTGCCCCTCCGTCTTTTTCTCTTTAGTCTTCGTTCTCGTCTGCTCACAGCAGGTCTCTATTCCACTTCTCCCGCGATCCGCTGATTGGATTGTAGGAATAGGCGGGTAGAAACGATCCTATGGGAGAGTTAGGACCAGCAGCATTATGACAGGCAAACGGTCTATCCTCGGATTCATTCTCAGTCTTGCACTAGTCTTCTTCTCATGGCCCGGCGCCCAGACTGCGCAGGCATCATGCGGGGCCGTCACCTGTTTTGTCGTGATCGGGTCTCAGCAGCAGGTTCCCCAGGCTGGCTTGCTCACGGTCAACACCATCTATAATTACACGCCAATGCGGGTACTGGACGGGACGTCTGGAGTGATCCCGGCAGTCGACCAAGCGAGCCGGGAGATGATTCTGGACCATCATCAGGAAACCCGGACCATTACGCAGCAGGCGACGCTCGATCTCAATTATGGCCTCACCGATCGATTTGGACTACAACTCACGCTCCCCTATCTGTGGCGCACACACAAACATATCGATGGCCTGGGAGAGGAAAATGGCGGCGCAGGTGAACCGACCAATTTTTCCGCCAATGGCATTGGGGACCTGCGTGTCGGCCTCAAATACAATGTGTTGCCCACCATTCGGAGTTTGGTGGTGCTGGGTTTTGGCGTCTATCTTCCGAGCGGCAATACCCACGCGCATGACAGCGCTGAGCTTGTGATGGAGTCGCCCCAACAACTCGGTCGGGGGCAAGTCGGGTTGAATCCGACAATTTATCAGACCTATGAATTGATCCCCCATCGGCTCAATCAATTTGCGTCAGCCAGTTACCGCCACACGTTCCGAAACAACGATGGCTATCAATTTGGCGACGAATACATGCTCAATGCAGGGCTGAATTTCGTGGCGAATCCCTGGCTGGTTCTCACCGGCCAGGTTAATTACCGCTATCTCGTGCACGACAATTTCAGTTCCTCGCTCTCTCGCTCCGCAACACCGGCAGATGGCCCAGCAGCCTTCCCCGGTGAACCGATCGTAATTGATCCTCGAATCACGGATCGACAAGTGCCAACCACCGGCTCGACCTATTACGCCTTTTCGCCAGGCTTCCAAGTCGGTCTGGGGCAGCTCATCGAATCAAATTGGACAAACATGACGTCGCTCTACTTTTACGCACAGATCCCATTTGAGCGAGATTCCAACAACAGTCTGGCGCAGGGAACCAGTTACATCTTTGGGCTGACACGCTCGTTCCAAATGTGGAGCCCTTCGTAAACGAGGCGGTGACAGGAGAGGAGGCTGACATGCGACCAAGGAGAACTAACAAGATGTTTGCGATGATCGCGCTGCTTGTCGCATTGATTGGATTGCCCGCAATCGATGTCTGGAGCATGGGCTCGCGAGTCCCAGCTGTCGGTACGATGGTTGAAGATTTTCACCTGACAGATCTAGAAGGCAAGTCGCAGAGCCTCAGCCAGTATCGGGGCAAGATCGTGCTCGTAAATTTCTGGGCCACTTGGTGCAAGCCCTGCACGACCGAAATGCCGGCCATGCAAACCATGTATGACAAACTGCGCGACAAGGGCTTCGTCGTATTGGCGGTCAACGAACTCGAAGACGATGCCAAGGTCAGCGAACATATCAAGCAATACGGCCACACCTTCCCGGTCCTCATGGATCGAGACAACAAGGTCGCGAATCAATTCGGGGTGTTCGGATTGCCGGTCAGCGTGTTTATCGATCAAGAGGGGCGCGTGCAGGAGTACATTAAGGGTGGCCTGCTGACCGAACAGAGGATCGAAGAAATCGTCGCGCGGATTCAGAAAAAGGAGCCGTTAAAGGCCGCGGCGCTTCGATGATGGTTTTAAACCCAGGTGTTCAGGCTGAAGGCTGAAGTGGCGTTACGGATCATGACCCGTAGGATTCAACAAACTGCGATCGGATTCCTGGCCCTTTGGATTGTGGCGCTCAGTGGGATTGTCTACCCACAACTCACCGCCCACATCGGTCAGCATGAGCACCACAACGCGGCGACTCATGCCACCGCACTCTGTTCATGGCTCTGCATCGCAGCAGATGCTGTCGAGGGAACCTCCGTCTCTTTCACCCCTGTTGAGCAAGTCGCTCTGTTAGAGCAAAAAAGCTTCGATTCACGGATCAGTGCTCCCCTCACGGTTCAACCACCGTCGCGCGCGCCTCCTCTCGTTTAATCTCCCCATCTCCGAATTTTTCTTTGACCGTTGGGCTCCATTGATCGGGCTTCCTTCATCTCTTTGAAGAAAGCCAATGGGTGCCTCCGATTACAGCTCCGTATGGACTATACCGTCACGACCACCGTCCTGTGCCGGAGAAAGGATGTTTCATGGCCGATCATCTCAAGCGATTCATCATTAGCCTTGTGGCCTCGGGATGGTTGATATCTATCGATACGCCGCCCGTTGAAGCTTCTTGTGGCGCCGTCAGCTGCTTCGTCGTCATCGGCTCACAACAACAGGTACCGATGGCGGGGCTGCTGACCGTCAACGCGATTTACAACTACACGCCGAGCTGGACGCCTAGCGGGCAGGGTGGAAGCATTCCCTTTGCGGATCAAGAAAATCGCCAATTGACATTGGCCAACTTGAACTCGAGCCAGATTTGGACGCATATCCAGACTGGGACTCTGGATATGAATTATGGGGTGACCGATCGGTTCGGCCTCCAGGTGACCCTTCCCTATAGGCGGGTGAACTCACAGGCGAACCTTGGAACGGCAGAGCCGACGCCCTACACCAATGTCGGGATGGGCGACATGCGCGTAACCCTGAAGTACAACGTCCTCCCGACGCTTCGCAGCATGATGGTGCTGGGACTGGGGGTGGACTTCCCGACCGGCACATACCAGGAGCGGGCTTCCACCGGTCAGATGGTGGAATCCACGCTCCAGCTGGGACGGGGAAACTTCGGACTTGTGCCGTCCTTATATCTGACCTATGAAATCGTCCCGCACCGCATCAATGTGTTCGGGCTCACCAGTTACCGGCATACCTTCAAAAACGACGATGGGTACCAGTTCGGCGATGAAGTGAACCTGAGCGGGGGATTCAATCTTGTTCCGCTTGAGCAGACTCAGTGGCTGGTCTTGACGCAGCAGGTCAATTATCGCTGGATGCAGAACGACGCGATGGATGCGTCGCTCTTTCAGTTCAATCCGGCGACCGGGACCGCAGTCCTGCTGGATCCGACGGTCAAGTTCCGGGAGGTCCCGACGACCGGCTCAACATATGTCGCCTATTCTCCCGGCATCAGAGTCACCCTCTGGGATTTCGCCTCAGCCTATTTTGTCGCGCAGATTCCCGTCTATCGCGACTTCAATGGCAACCTGGAGCAACAAATCAGCTATGTCTTCGGACTGACCAAATCGTTCCAGCTTTTTGGCGGCTCGTAGCAGGGAAGAGAGCATGGTCATCACGATCCTTCAGAAACGAGACAGGAGTCGCCGCGGAAAGTTTCCCCGTGCGATTGCATGCCTCTGCGTGCTGCTCTGGATCGTCGGATCATTCTCCACCCTGTACAGCAGTCTCACACCGCAATGGACCACGCCCCACTGTCCGCAAGGCCAAACGCCCAGCGGACAACAGAATCATAGTCATTGTGTCTGGCACTGTGGAGGGATCGATGCGCAGGCTGCCACAGGCCGCAATCCTGGCAATGTAGCAGATCCGGCCGGATACCAGACGCAGGCCGGTGTCCTCTCTCCGAAGACCCTCGCCTATCGCATGGAATCTGTTCCCCGTGGTCCTCCGGCAACCAGCCTCACCTAAAGACGTTCAAAGAGGGTACGGGGCCACATGAATTAGCACCACATCATAAAGAAAGAAGGCAATATGAAACTCACCAGCCATCGACAGATTATGACCTCTTGCGCGAAGACAGGCCTGCTCGGACTCGCACTGATCAGCCTGGCAAGCTGTAGTTCTGGAGATTCCTCGTCAGGAACACCTACCAGCAGTGGCAGCGCGGCATTGCAGGGGCCAATGGCCTTCGTAAACAACACCGGCGACAAGTCATTGACCAGCGTGGCGCTGAGAGGCGATTCCGGGAACGCGGTGGTGGGAACGATTCCCGCCGCGGAATTTGAAAATGGGGCCCTGGGTGACACGCAGTTCTCGCAGGGGGAATGGCTGTTCGTCAATCTGGGTGCGGCGAATAAAGTCGCAACGATTGATCCACTGACCGGTGCGACTCCAGTCCACGAAACCAACCTTGTTACGGGGACTCGTCCTGTCCACATCTATCGCGACTCGACCGACGGCGAAGTGATCTGGTCGATGAACGACGGGGACAATGCCTCTGGCACGACCACACCAGGTGACGATCTCATTAATTGTGCTCCTCCTCTTCCTGTGCCAGGAGTGAACTACGGAAGTTCTGTCACGATTCTCCATAATTCGCATCTTGGCCCAGGAGCCAATCCGCCCACAGTCGAAAAAACTGTCTGCCTTCTGGCCGACGGGCACCATGTGACCGCATTTTCGTCCGGTGCGGGAGTCCTCAAACGGGCCTTTGTCTCCAGCGAAACAGGCGGTGAGATAGCTGTCATTGATAATGAGCCGGGGTCTGCTACGAAATGGACGATGATCCATCGAATCGATTTGTGCAATCCTCTAAAGGACACATGCGACGTAGAGAATCCGACCGGTGCAGCCCCATTTACCCCTAACAATGCCGGTCCGCACGGCATCCGCTGGTCGAAACTGACGCAGAAGGTCTACGGCATCCAGGAAGGGTATGGAGAAATTTCCGAAATCGATCCGACCAGCTTTGCCGTTACACCTATCTTCGATCTTGCCGGCACACCCTACACGTCCTTCGGGATCTCTCCGGATGGCCGATTTCTCTTGCTTCGGGGACAAACCACAGCTCCAGATCCTCAGGCCACCAAGCTGGGGGTACTGGATATCAGCGTGAACCCGCCGGTCCTTACCAATCTCACCAATGCCGCTTTGGATGCGGCACTCGCAGGTACTTCCCCCGGCGCCTTCAAGTTCTCGCCGGATGGGAAGCGGTTCTACATTCTAGCCGGCAATGGGGCGGCAGCGACGACAAGGGATCGTCTCTTCGCTTTCGATTCCTCGACTCTGACAGCGCCGGTCCCATCGCTCACTCTGCTTAGAGAAATCGTTCTGGCAGCAACTGGTGGGCACAGCATGGACGTGTTGGCGCAAGGAGCCCCGGGTGCTGGCTCAGCCCTTTATATTGTGGTATCCAACAGCACAGACAATTCCGTCTCGATCATCAATGCAGCGGATAATTTGATCAAGCAAACCGTGCCCGTTGGGCCGACGCCTGGGGGGGTAATGATTTACTATCCCGGTGCAGCTGCGGCCGGCAACCAGGCATCGTCATAGTCGACCGGCGGAGCGACGATCACGGCATGCCGGAATAGTCGAGCGCTCGACGTATCGGTTTCAGTCTGAACCAAAGGGGGCAGGGCACCCTGCCCCCTTCCTATTCCCTCAATCACAATTACCGTTTTCACTTCAGTAGCGGCTCGAGCACCGGGAAGACCCTTTCGACAATGATGCGATAGCCCTCGCCTGTCGGATGAATACCGTCTGCCTGATTGAGCGAGGATGAGGCAGCCACACCATCAAGAAAAAATGGGATCAGTGTCAGGCGATACTGTTTCGCAAGGGATCGGTAGAGCGATTCAAACCCGTCAGTATAGTCCTGCCCATAATTCGGAGGGAGTTTCATCCCCGCTAGCACGACGGTGACCGAGGCCTGTTGGAACTGCTGAATGATCCGTTCCAGATTGGCTTTCGTCTCCTGCAGGCTGAGGCCGCGGAGCCCGTCGTTGGCGCCGAGTTCCAGAATGACGATTGCCGGCTTGCTGTTCAGGGCCCAGGAAACCCTCCGGACTCCTCCGGCTGTCGTATCACCGCTCACCCCCGCGTTCACAACCAGATAGGGATAGCCGGCTGCGTCCAATGCCCGTTGGAGATGAGCGGGGTATGATTGCGCTGGTGGCACTCCTAGGCCGGCCGTCAGGCTGTTGCCGAAGGCGACAATGCGTGGGCGTTCGGCTGATCCGTGACTTTTCGACCGGCCCGGCTGCGCCGTGACATCGATTTGAAGACCCGGTCCCGCCCCATCCCGAGGGGAACCAGAAGACAGGGAGGCAAAGGAGGATGCAATGCCTGACTCGTAGCCTACTAGGAGGGTCAGGGAGAGAGAGAGCCAAAATAGTTTTGTGAGAATCGGTAGGCGGCACATCGTTCTCCAGTATAATATACGCTTCACTATGATCACACTCTCTCATCTCACGATGCGCTTGGCTGGTGGAGGCCATCAGATTACGATCCTCGACGACGTCTCCTTCGAGATTCCCGATAAGCAGCGCGTGGCCATCGTCGGCCCATCTGGAAGCGGGAAGTCCACTCTGCTGGGACTCATCGCAGGGCTGGATCGCCCGACGTCCGGCTCCATCACCTTGGATGGTGTCGAGATCTCGACGATGCGCGAAAGCGCCTTGGCGAGGTTTCGTCGCGACCACATCGGCTATATCTTCCAATCCTTTCATCTCATTCCCACCCTGACCGCCCTGGAAAACGTCCTGGTGCCGTTGGAGTTGGCAGGGATGCCCGAGGCCATGGATCGCGCGGCCCATCTATTGAGGACGGTCGGGTTGGAAGAACGGCTGCATCATTATCCCGTCCAACTGTCCGGCGGCGAACAACAGCGGGTGGCGGTGGCCAGAGCCTTCGCCTGTCACCCCCCGATCCTATTGGCTGACGAGCCGACCGGCAACTTGGATTCGTCCACGGGACAGCACGTGATGGATCTGCTCCGTGCTCTCCATAGCGACTACGGAACCACCTTAGTCCTCGTCACGCATGATCTCACGCTCGCATCCTCCATGGAGCGCGTGATTGCGTTGCGCGACGGCCGCATCGAATCCGATACCCTGACCGGTTCAGACCATCGAGCCGCAGAGTCATCCCTGTGAATCCTTTCATCTTCAGGATGGCCTGGCGTGAAACCAGGGGGGCCTGGCGGCACTTTCTTTATTTCTTCGCCTGTATTGCGATCGGTGTCGGGGCCTTGGTCGGGGTGTCATTGTTCAGCTCCCATGTGGAACGCGCCGTCACAAAGGAGGCGCGGGGGATGTTGGGCGGCGATCTTGAGATTCGTCTGACTCATTCCCCGAGTCTCGTAGGGCAGGCGGTGCTGCACGAATTGGGCGATCGAGGTCTGGCCGTCACCCACGTCAGCGAGCTGGTCGCCATGGCCTCGCGCACAACCCGCGGACCAACTGCGAGCCAACCGACCCAGATCATCGAACTCAAAGCGGTCGAATCGATGTACCCCCTGTATGGAACGGTCCGGCTGGACCCGGCGCAACCGCTCGAGGTGCTGCTCCACCCTGATGAGCGCCGCTGTGGCAAACAGACCTGTTTTGGCGCGGTGGTACAGGAATCGCTGCTGATTCGAATGGGTCTCTCGGTCGGAGATCCGTTGAAGATCGGCCAAGCGATGTTTCTGATCACCGGCATTGTGCGGGTCGAGCCGGATCGGATGGCCAATGCCTTTACGTTGGGACCACGGGTCATGGTGACGCAGGAGGGATTACAGGCGGCGGCGTTGATCAAGCCAGGAAGCCGCGTGCGAGAACGGTATCTCGTGAAGATTCCGTCCGATCTGCCGCTGGAGCCACTCCTCTCAGAGCTGCGCGACCGGCTGGCGTCGGATTCCGCTCGCGTATCCAGCTATCGCACATCCCAGTCACAGTTGAGGAAATTTCTCGATCAGCTCTCCCGGTATCTCGGACTGATCGGTCTGACCGCCCTATTCATCGGTGGACTAGGAGTCGGAACCTCGATTCATGCCTTCTTGCGCGACAAGCTGCGGACCATTGCGATCTTGAAAGCAGTCGGTGCTGATTCGGCCACCGTGGTCTTGACCTATGTGACGCAAGCGATTTTCTTGGGATCAGTCGGAAGCCTCGCGGGAATCTTGTTGGGCATGGCACTCCAGCGAGGATTGCCGTCTCTCATCGCCGGTCTGTTCGGGTCTGACCTCCTCGATCAATTGGGTGTCTCAGCAGAATTATCGTGGTCCTCGAGCTGGCCCTTGATGAAGGGAGCGGCGCTAGGACTCCTGTCGACGCTGCTGTTCACCCTGTGGCCCCTGTTGAAGACTCGAGAGATTCACCCTGGTGCGATCTTCAGGCAGGATGCGGAACTGGCGACGGTCAAGCATGGGACCCCTCCGTCACAATGGTGGGTGAAATGGGAACTGGCCGATCCCTGGAATGTCGGCACGGCGGGAGTGATCATTCTCGGGTTGTGCGCCCTCTCCGTGTGGCAAGCAGGTTCATTGTCTGTCGGCTTCCTGTTTCTCGGTTCGTTGTCCCTTGCCATTGCCATCCTCTATGTCTGTGCGAGGCTGTTCGTGTTGGGGCTGGCCTCCGTCCCCTTGCCTCGCATCTTGAGCCTCCGTTATGCCCTGGGTAACGTCGTCCGGCCGGGGAGCCAGGCGACCGGAATCATGGTGGCCATCGGCATCGGCGTGATGGTGATCGTGACTGTGTCATTGGTGGAACGGGCGCTGCTCCAACAGATACAGGAGAATCGTCCGGCGGATGCCCCGACCTTTTTCTTTATCGATATTCAGCCCGATCAAGCGAAGGGATTCCTGTCGCTGGTCGATCGACAGACCGGCTCAGGCCGTCCGGAGCTCACGCCGCTGGTACGTTCGCGACTCCATGCGGTCAATGGCCGTGCCGTCACGGTAGATGAGGGGGCGGAAAAGCGCGACAAGAGCGGGGAGGGAAAAGAGGGACGGGGTCAACAGTGGTACTTCACCAGGGAATATGTACTGACCTTCCTCGACAACCTCCCGAAAGACAATAAAGTGGTCAAGGGGGAATGGTGGAAGGCCGGGCAAACCTTCTCAACCCCACAGGTGTCAGTGGAAGAAGACGCGGCCTTGAATTTAGGACTCACGATCGGCTCAACCGTGGAGTTCGATATTCAGGGGACCACTGTGTCAGCGGAGGTAAGCAGTATCCGCAAAGTCGAATGGGGAAACTTCTCGACGAACTTCTATATGATCCTGTCCCCCGGCTCGATTGACGGGGTGCCGTTAACCTATGTGTCGACGGTCCGGGTTTCGCCGGAGAAAGAGATGCCGTTGCAGCAGGCGGTCGTCGCCTCATTCCCGAACATCAGCGCGATTCATATCGGTGACGTGCTCGATAGTTTTGCAAAGGTGCTCGATCGTCTCTCGCTGGCCATCAGGGCCGTGGCGTTATTTTGTGTGGCAGCCGGCGGGCTGGTCATGGCGGCGGCACTCGCAGCGACACGCTACCGGCGCCTCTACGAATCGGTCATTCTCAAGGCCCTGGGCGCAACTCGTGGTCTGATTGCCCGCGCCTTTGCCATGGAGTATGTCCTGCTGGGCGCCGTTGCCGGACTAATCGGGCTGGCCCTCGGGAGTGTCTTGTCATGGGCACTGGTGCAGGTTGTGTTCGAACTTCCCTGGGGCATGCAACCATGGGTGCTCGGCATCGGCCTTCTCCTCACGATGTTGCTGACGCTGATCGTGGGTTTCGCAAGTACCTACCGGATTCTCGGCCAACCGCCGCTGGCCGTGCTCCGACACGAATAAAAAAGGATGGAAGGGAGCGGCTCAGGTCCCCTTCTTGCTCGCAGAACGCGCACGATAAGAATGTGCTCGTTCGATGCGCGCAGTAAAGGGCAGCCTGGGCCGCTCCCTTTAAGAAAGCAGTCATGGGATCGGAAGACCTCGTTGGACGCGCGCAGTGGAAGACAACCGGTCTGCTTACTGAGGAGAATGAAGAGGGAGAGAAGCTATGAATCAAAGGAATCACAGCATGGGCGAAGGACGAACGACCATTAGCAGACTGCGGAAAACCTGGATATACACAAAGCATCGTTGGAATATTCCGGAGTGGCCCGGATGCTTCAACAGCTTCAGGATGCTCAAAACGGCCGTCAGCGCGACTGCAGCGAACGATCACTTAAGGGGTGGGTGGGATGATCCCAACTGCGCGCGTCCAGCGAGGGCCTTCCAAGGCCGCGCGTTGCGCGAGCACGGGGATCGTCCCAGCTACCCCGCCGCCCTTTTTCAGCATTCTGTTAGATGGCGTGGTCGGGAAGGCGCAAGTCCAGAATGCGGCGGAGACGCCGTTCCTCCGAACGCAGGAAACTGGAAAAGCGCAGGCCGATTCCTTCAGCAGTGCGGGAGCGGACAAGGGCGCCGTCGACCATGATGGGATTATCGTACTCGGCAGGATGAAATTCCAGCATCACCTGGCAGCCCATCGGAATACGCTGGCTCGTGAGTACACGGCACCCTCGCAGGGATAGATTCGAGAGCACCCCTTCGACAACGACTCGTTGGCTGGAATCATGGACTGGGCGAACCTGTGCCGGATACTGGACCGTGACCCGGTCATAGTTGCGGCGAGGGTTGGCTTTGAGCTTGCCGAGGAAGGTGGTAAAGCGGTGGGTACAGAGCTGACAACGCAGAGGGTAAATAGTCAGGGTGCTGAGGAGCCGATCAGCGACCCCATGGCGTGGAGCGAGTCTTGTCTTCACGGTCCCGCACTTCGGGCAACTGTAGCTGCGCATTGTATATGATGGCTCCTCTGTGAGTGGCCCTGGGGTCCAATTGTATAAATTCGTGACATTCAGCAGCAACCCCCCTTTCGAGAGGCTAACCGCAGTCCATCAATTGGGGACAAACTTGAAAAGCCCGCCCCCTTGGGTCATGAGATAGAGCTCACCAGCCGCATCCTCTCCAAAACTCGCCACAGAACCACCCGGCGGACTGAGTAAAGGCCACTCTGTCTGCTCTGTTGGTTGACCATTCTGATACCGGAAACTCCTCACAAAGCCCGCACAAAAATCTCCATAGAAATAGGTGCCTTGCAGCGCCGGCATTGCTGATCCTCTGTAGACATACCCGCCCGTCACCGCACAGGCTCCGTCGTCGTGAGGATAGTCGAGTACTGGCAAAGTCAAAGGAGGGGTGCCAGGGTTGCAATTGCTGGAGGGATTGAAACAGAAAAACCCTTCCATGAACCGCCAGCCGTAGTTGAGCGCTCGCCCCGCGTTCGGGGCGAGTGAGACATTTAGTTCTTCCCTTGCCCCTTGTCCAACATCCCCGATATACAGATCATTTGTTACCCGATCGAAGGAAAACCGCCAGGGGTTGCGCAGCCCGAAGCTCCAGACTTCGGGGGCGCCTCCGCTTACGAACGGGTTGGGAGGGAAACCCGTGAGACAGGGTCCCCCGGTTGCGGGATTGATACGCAAGAGTTTTCCGAGCCTGCTGTTCAGATTCTGCCCGTTGTCGTTCGGGTCTCCACTTCCTCCTCCATCGCCGACGCCGGCATAGAGGCAGCCATCTGGACCAAACGCCAGCATGCCTCCGTTATGGTTTGACAAGTTTGGATTACGTTGAATGGTGGGTGGCAGAATTACTGCGGAAGCTGGATTGGCAACGTCCGACGTCGCTCTTATATAACGAGCGATCACAAGATCGCCGTTCTGATTCGTGTAGAAGACATAGAACTGACCATTCGTGATGTACCCGGGATCAAAGGCCATCCCCAGAAGGCCCCGCTCTCCTACTGTTGAAACGAGTCCGCTAAGGTTTAGAAAAGTAGTAGGACTCAGGGAGGGACTGTTCCTGTTATGAATTCTGATCAGACCTCCTTTTTCGACAATGAAAAGACGGAAGTTGTCGTTCGGAGCTGTGGTCATGAACACCGGAAAATTTAGACCTGTTGTGACGGTTTGGAGTGTCACACTGGTAGAGGTAGGAAGCTCAGAGTCTTGTTGGCTATCGTTTCCGGAACACCCAATCAGGCAGCCGGTAGTGACAACGACCAAACCAACTATCAACAGGCGGCAAATCCGCTTCATCAGCCCCTCCGAGTCATAGTAGGCTGTATGCCCTCAGCCTACTACAGAGTGCTGAATCGCCTCAAGCCGCCCGGGCAGCCAGTTAGCGATATTGGGCGAGGTACGAGCGCAAGGTGCGGCTGTCTCGCTCTCTGACCGCGACGATAATCCGCAATTGTTCGAGGTTTTGATCGAGTGTCTTCCCTCCCAGGTCGATCTTGCGAGATTCGAAGAATGTGCGCACATCTTGTTCCAGTTCCGGCGTGGCCAGGTTACTGATCCCGCTACAGAGTCGACGCATCCCTTGTTTGGGAAACAACCGGTCCATCTTTTCCCAGTTCGTTTTCACAAAATCCCAAGCCAACTCTCTCCCGTAAACATTGCCCAGGACCGCGCTGACAAGAAAGGGCGCATCTTGCGTTCGGATCTCTCCGCTGATGGTGCGGGCAAGTGTGCGTTCGACCAAGGCCTTGGGTTGAAATGCCGCGAGCGAGAAGAGATAGCGCCGTTCTTCTTGTGGTGTCACGGCGGTGCGGAATCTGTCGTGAAATTCGTCGTACCTGGTTGCATCGCCCGTATGAGCGAGAATGGCAACGATCGAAGGGACGACATTCGGATCAACCGCTGTCGCGTTGAGGCGATAGGCCCCATAGAGTTCGGCTGCGCGCTCCTGGGTAACTGGGTCATTGCCGAGCCTTCCCTGGGCGCCGATCAGTTCACCTCGTAATTGTTTCGTTCCTTCACTCTCGCCGCTTCGTGGTGCCCAACCCAACGAGGTCACGGCGGGGCTCAGCCGACTTCGTACAAAGGCTTCAAGCATCGGCCGATCTTCTACGGTGACAATCCGATTGAGGAAGGAGAAGGAGTCCAGGATCACAGCCCAGACATTCTTGTCCTCCTCTGTCGTGAAGCGGGCTGTCAGGTCAAGATAGCCCGTGAGGGGCATGAGGCCAGCGATAGTGGTGGCCCAGGCGTCGTTAATGAGGTTGAACCGTTCGGTGACAGCGAGTCGATCGAGGCCGCTCTTCAGAAGCCGATCCATGAGATCTTGCCCATAACGCACTCGATAGAATCCATGCCCCCCCTCGTTCAATAGGACCGACTCCCAATCGTGAGGGAGGGGAACTGTCGTCTCCTTCTCCGTCAGCAACATGCGAGAGCTGCTGGTCTTACCGCCGCCTGTGACTTTCATCTGGAGCGGGATGTGCCATGTCACAGGTGGTGAAGGGTGAGGCGTAAGGGGTGAGGGGTTCAGGTAGGTGAAGCGCTGTTGAGTTAACACGAATTCGACACCTTTCCGCAGTTCAGCCGTGATCAACGGAAAGCCTGGTTGGAAAATCCAGCTGTCCATGAGTTCAGGGACCGGATGCTTGGCGATCTTCCCCAACGATACCCAGAGATCGTTCGTGTCCGCGTTCCCATAGGCATGTGCGCGCAAGTAGTCGCGGACACCGTCGCGGAAGACGATCGGGCCAATGTGCTGCTCCAACATCCGAAGCACTGACGCGCCCTTTTCATAGGTCAGGACGTCGAACATCGCTTCGGCGTCCTTGGGAGCCTGCACCTGATATTCGATCGGTCTGGTGCTGTGTAGCCCGTCGACAGCGAAGGCCGCAGCGCGGGAGCTGCCAAAGGCTTCCCAACGTTTCCATTCCGGTTTCCAGGCATCGACCGCCAGCATTTCCATGAAGGTCGCGAAGGCCTCATTCAGCCAGAGCCCATTCCACCAGGACATGGTCACCAAGTCCCCGAACCACATGTGCGCGTTTTCATGCGCGACCACATCGGCCACCCGCTCCAATTCTCCATGCGTGGCACTCTGTCGATCGACCAGCAAGGCGGTTTCTCGGAAGGTAATCGCCCCGAGATTTTCCATGGCGCCGGACGCAAAGTCAGGAATGGCAAGCAGATCCAGCTTGTCGCCGGGATAGGGAATACCGTAGTACTCTTCAAAAAACTTTAGCGAGGCCACTGCAATCTCGTGGCCGAACGACGTGAGCGGTTGCTTGCCAGGAACGGTCCAGAGCCGTAGGGGCGCCTTCCCGACGAATATTGGTTGGGTGGTTTCGATCTTTCCAACGATGAAGGCGACAAGGTAAGTCGACATCTTGATACTGTCGGCAAACCGGAGGACTTTTTTGCCTGACTCGATGGACTCTGATGCAACTGCTGTATTTGAGACAGCGGTCAAGCGCGGATCGATGACCAGAGTTGTCGCAAACACCGCTTTGAAATCCGGTTCGTCCCAGCAGGGAAAGGCCCGACGGGCATCGGTGGCTTCAAATTGGGTCGCGGCCATCCAGTGCGTGACGCCGGCATGGTCTTTATAGGTACTGCGGTAGAACCCGCGCAGTTGGTCATTCAATTTCCCCTGGAAGGTCAGGTGCAGCTTCCATTCACCTGGCGCAATGGGCTGAGAAAACGTCAGCTGACAGCGTTGCGTCGAGTCGTGTAGCTCAATCGTGGCATTCTGTCGCGTACTTGATGACCCTTCCAGTATGGCGGATGAGATCACCAGATCAACAGCATTGAGAACGATGAAGCCAGTCGTCTGGGTAATCGTGAGAACTACGGTTTCCCTCCCTGCGAATGTCGCGCGGTCGAGATCTGGTTCGAGCCGGAGATCGTATCGATGGGGAAGAATGTGTCTGGGCAATCGATAGGGGTCCATGCTGCCGGGACTGTCATCAAGATTCATTTCTTCACCTTCCGGTCGTATAGTTGAAGTTGCGGCGCCTGCCGGCGCCAGTGCTGCGAGCAATGTCTGTGCTACTGGAAGGGCCAGCAGAAAGCAGGCCTGTGCCAAGGTCCTGAACACCTGGCGCCTGCTGAGAGACTCACTCATGTCCTCGATGCATGCTGGGTTTCGACGCCCTGGGGAGTTCCGACGATCAAGATGTCCGTTCGGTTCACGAAGAGGCCGGTCTCGACGATGCCAGGAATGTGGTTCAACGACATTTCCAGCTCGCGCGGCTGTTCGATGCGGTCAATGTGGACATCCACAATCAGGTTGCCAGACTCGGTTTTAAATGGGGCACCGTTTCGCTCCCGGAGTACCACCCGGCTTTTCGTGAGCGCTTCGATCTCGCGCGCCGTACTGCCCCAGCCAAATGGGACTACTTCGATCGGGAGCGGGAAGGATCCCCCCAATACCGGAACTCGCTTTGTATGGTCGACCATGACGATGAACTGCCTGGCTGAGGCAGCGACAATCTTTTCCTTCAAGAGCGCGCCGCCTCCACCTTTGATGAGGTTGAAGTTGGGATCAACCTGATCCGCCCCGTCGATTGCCACGTCGATGATCCAGGCGTTGTCCTGGTCGATGAGTGAAATGCCCTGCTGCCTGGCCAACTCGGCAGTCTCGTGGGAGGTCGGCACGCCTCGCAACTTCATCCCCGCGCGGACTTTTTCCCCCAACGCGATGATCAAATGCTTGGCTGTTGAGCCGGTCCCAAGGCCTACGACCATCCCATCACGGACGAACTCGACAGCTGTTAACGCGGCGGCCTTCTTCGAGCTTTCCAAGTTCTGATTGCTCATGATGGTGTGGGGCTATGGGCAAGGGCTGCGGCAACGGATGCGGCACCGAGTAGGGGGGTCTTCTGATTCATGACCACTTTCACCGGGATTGAATCCATCAGGCGTTTGAAGCGGCCTTTGTTGGTGAAACCTTTCATGAAAGTTCCGTCTTTCAGTTTGGCCAACAGTTTTGGTGCGATGCCGCCGCCCAGATACACGCCGTTGAGTGCCATAGCTTTCAGGGCAAGATTGCCCGCTTCTGCTCCATAGATGGAGGCGAACAGGTCGAGCGTCTGTTTGGCGATGTCTGCCCGCCCCTTGAGCCCTGCTTCTGCAATCACTGCCGCCGGGTCACCGGCTTTGATCTCTTCCGAGAGCCAGGTCGGCTCATTTTTCTTGCTGTCTCGGACATAGTCATAGATGGCGTGCAGACCTGGTCCGGACAACACCCGTTCGTAACTCACGTGCAGGTAATTACTGCGCAGGTGGCGCAGCAATTCGATTTCGTTGTCGTTGTTCGGTGCGAAGTCTGCGTGGCCGCCTTCCGACGGCATGGCTTGATAGCGCGAGCCGTTCCAAAAGAGGATGCATTCGCCCAATCCCGTTCCTGCTGCGAGCAACGCAATCGCCTGGTTGTGCGGTGGTGGATTGCCTGCGTTGAGAATATGAACTTCGTCCGGTCGGAGGAGCAGAATCCCGTGGGCCATAGCTTCAAGATCGTTGAGCAGCTTCACTTTCGGTATGTCGAAGCGCTTCGCCAGCGTGGCCCCATCGACCACCCAGGGGAGGTTAGTGGTCTGACACCGGTTCTGTATGACAGGCCCGGCGATGCCGAAAGAAGCCGCGTCGATCTTCAGCGGCCCTTCCGTTGGCGGTTCCGGTTCCAGCTCGACCGCCTCACTTTTCCCGACTGCAAGTTCGGCAAAGGGAGTCGGGGGCTTCGGCGGGACGAGAAATTCTGTGAGCATGTCCTCCAACGAGGTGTAATCGGCACTGTGAAATGATTCCAGCCTGACAGGATCCACGCGATCTTCGTGCCAGTCGAACAGGGCCAAGTAGGTTTTCGTACCCCCGATATCTCCGGCAAGAATCATCCTACCCTCACGCGCTTGTACTCCGATGCTCTGGAAGCTCGGAAGCAACTGCTCAGTCGAGATGCCAAATGAGGCGGCCGTCCTCTGGTGCTCCCAATGATGCAGGAAGCTGCCGTTCTGCCTCGGTCTTTGGATTGAGGATGGCTCGTACAACTCCTGCTTTGCCGGCTCCCACGACGAGAAACAGTATCACACTCGCCTGGATTGATCACACCTAAAGTCATTGTCAATCTGGTCGAAGGATCTTTTGGAGATTGGGTCACGGAGATCAGGCTTCGGTTGTCCCGATGGTATTGTGGATCGACGGATGGGAAATATCCCGCTTCATGCGACTGTCATGCCCGAGATAACCGGTGATCGCGAGACTTGTTTTCTTGCAGACGGGCTAGCCCCTCGTTTGACAGGCTGGCGGCCCCTCCCTATAATGCCCTGTTATTCGTGAGTCTTTTAGGCCAGGAGTGATTGTATGTCGTTTACATTTCAGCAGCCATCGAACCTCAAGAAGAAACGTGAACATGGATTTCGTAAGAGGATGAGCACAAAGAACGGCCGAAAGGTCCTGGCTCGTCGCCGTGCGAAGGGGCGGGCCCGCTTGGCCGTATAGGTCAGGCACGCTGGCTAGGGCTTCACGAAGGAATTTTCCCCCTCCGTTACGTCCCCCAGACTCGGTAGTTCCCAACAGCATGATGACATTGTGTGGTCATGACCGAGTCCGGAGATCGGGCCTCGAAATGGATGTGCTGTACGAACCTGCCTTCTCCCAGGATGATGGTCATGCCGCAGGGTGGAGGCGATAGGGAGCTGTTTCTCAAGCGCAGCCTCGATATCGAGTATGCCAAAGAGCATGGTCGGCGTATTTCGACCTCCTTGTTTAATATGGTGATTTGCCGGACTGACCAGGGGAGCAGCCGGATTGGAATTGTGGTAGGAAAGCGATTCGGGGGCGCAGTCAGCCGAAATCGAGCGAAGCGCTTGTTTCGGGAACTCACTCGGCAATTGCGCGGCCACTTACTCACAGGACACAGCCTTGTGGTTTTCCCCAAACGTGATTCGATCGTGCAACCCTTTGCTGTCTTGAAAGAGGTGTGGCTATCATCGCTCCGGCGCCAACGGTTGCTCCGCAGCGATGAGGACGAGCCGGCGCTGATCCAGTGAATTCGTAGAGTCAGCATTGCTCATGTTCACATCAGGGTAGCGGTTTACTTATGGACAAACGCATCATCGTCTTTATCGTTCTCTCGTTGGGGGTCATCCTGGGGTTTGACTTGTTCATGAGACAGATGGGGTGGATGCCTGAACCGCCCCCTGCGGAGAATACCACTGCGACGGACACTTCTTCCCAGGGGCAAGAGCCAGCTTCCACCAACGTGACGAGTCAGAGCGGTACCCCGACCGGTTCGAGCATTCCAACTCAATCCGGCCAAAAATCCGGCGCCCCTTCACCGGCTCATTCTCCGACAATATTGGAACAGACGATCACGGTTGAAACCGATCTGGTCCGCATCGGACTTTCGAATCGTGGTGGGGTGATTCAAAGCTTAGAACTGAAGCGCTACCATACCAAGCCTCCCGAAGCGAAGCCGGTACAGCTGGTCTATCATGGCGGGAAGTTTAGGGGCCCACTCTCGATTACGGTCCCCAATGCCGACATCGATAAGACTATTCGAGAAGGGCTCTATAGCATTGAGAAAGACTTCACCAGTCTCGATGCCGCTCATCCCGTCGGGCATGTCACGATGCAATTCCGTGATCCAGTCACCCATCTCAGCGTGGAGAAACGGCTCACGTTCCACCATGGCAGTTACATGGTGGATGTCGCGGTCGCCATGGAGGGAGTGACTGAGGCCTACGAGGTCGGGTTGGGGACGAACTTCGGTATCGTGGAATGGGGTGATGGGTTTATCGGTCTGATCGGCTCGGCCTCTCGTGTAGACGACAAAATAGACAAGGACACGCCCGAGAAGGAGCTTGAGCTCAAGGGGGCAGTTCAGTGGGTCGCCTTACAGGATAAATATTTCCTCACGGTCATGATGCCGAAGCAGGGTGAGGCCGTTCTCGTCAAGACGGAAGCTCCAAAGGTCGTGTCGGCAGGGGTACGAATGCCCGCATCAGGGTCAACATCCTCGGTGGCACTTCAGCTATATGCAGGCCCGAAGGAGTATGACACGCTCCGATCGTTGAACGTGGGCCTGGAGGACATGATCGATTTCGGATGGTTCATCTACGGGAGTTGGACCATTGTGAAATCCGTGGCGAAGCCGATCTTTTATGTGCTGAGATTTATTCATGAGTATATCCCTAACTATGGGGTCTGCATCATCCTGCTCACACTGGGGATCAAGCTGCTCTTTGTGCCGTTGCAATACAAGAGTTACAAGTCGATGAAAATGATGAAGGCGATCCAACCCAAGATCGCTGCGCTCCAGGAAAAATTTAAAGGTGATCGTGACAAACTGAACAAAGAGCTGATGAAGCTGTACCGGGAGCAGAAAGTCAATCCGCTGGGCAGCATTCTCCCGATGCTGTTGCAGATGCCGGTCTTCGTAGCCCTGTTCAATGTCCTCTACATGTCGATTGATTTGCGTCAAGCGCCCTTCATGCTCTGGGTGACCGATTTATCGTTGGAAGATCCATTCTATGTGCTGCCGATCATCATGGGCGCGACCATGTTTATTCAACAGAAGATTACGCCCAACACGATGGATCCGACTCAGGCGAAGATCATGTTGATGCTTCCGATCGGTATGACCTTTCTGTTCATAAACTTTCCCGCTGGCCTTGTCTTGTATTGGATGACGAACAATATTCTGACTATCACTCAACAGTTGGTGACGGATCGGTTTCTGCTGCATGACAAGGCACTCATCGCGGCAGGGACCGAGCAGAGCCGCAGCACGAACGCATAGAAGTCATCATGCGTGGAGGGCTCGACGACACGATCTGTGCTATTGCCACCCCTGCAGGCCAAGGCGGCATCGGGATCGTTCGTTTAAGCGGCCCTCAGGCGCTTTCGATTGCTTCCCAAGTAGTCCGGCTTCGGTCTGGTGATTCCCTCTCATCGGTTTCTTCCCATACACTGCACCTTGCCGATCTTGTCATTCCTGCTTTGGAGAAGCATGGCGAAGTTCGTGCCGTTCGTAACCGCCTGCCCGTATCGGGCCTGATCGATGAAGCGCTCGTGGTCTATATGAAGGCCCCGCGATCGTTCACGGCTGAAGACGTGGTGGAGATTCAGTCGCATGGGGGAATGTTGGTGCTTGAGCTGGTGTGCCGGGTCTGTCTGGAGTCCGGTGCAAGGATGGCTGAGCCGGGGGAGTTTACGAAGCGGGCTTTTCTCAATGGGCGCCTGGATCTCTCCCAGGCAGAAGCGGTGCTCGATACGATCAGGGCCGCATCATCCGCCGGATTGAATATCGCGCAGCGCCAGCTACGGGGTGATCTCGCTCATGAGATCGAGCAGGCTCGGGCCTCCCTCCTGACTGTGCTGGCCCATGTTGAGGCAGGGATTGATTTTGTTGACGAAGATATTTCCTTTCTTCAACAGGATGAATTCGTACGGATCGTGAGTCACGCCCGTGTAGTCGTCCAAAAACTGGAAGCGACGGCGCGGGATGGACGAATTTTGAAGGAAGGAGCACACGTCGTCATCTTGGGACGCCCGAATGTTGGTAAGTCCAGTTTGTTGAACCGGCTTCTGAAGGAAGAACGTGCGATTGTAACTGCGATTCCTGGGACAACGAGGGATGTGATCGAAGAATCCATCGATATTGACGGGGTGATGATTCATCTGGCGGACACGGCCGGCATGAGAGAGACGGACGATGTGGTTGAGCGGGAAGGCATCAGACGTGCGCGTGCCGCACAGGATGAGGCAGACCTGTTGTTGGTGGTCGTCGATGGGTCGGTGCCCCTCACGAGCGATGACCGGGAGCTGTTGAGGTCGGTCAGGGATCGCAAGCACATGGTGTTGCTGAATAAGGCGGATCTGGCTGAAACTGTGGAGAGGGACCCCACGCTGACTGACCGCCTGGTCTATATCATGTCTGCAAAAACAGGGATGGGGATTGAGGTGGTGAAGTCCGCTCTTCTCGCTCAGCTCGTGTCCGGAGGTTTTGAGGCAGGAGAAAGTCTCATGGTGACAAACGCAAGACATCGTGACGCGTTACGCCGGGCTAGTACTTCCTTGGACCAGGCTCTCGAGTCTGTGCGAGGTGGGATGGCCGGGGAACTTATTTCGATCGATGTGCGGGCTGCAGCGGACGCGCTTGGGGAAATCACGGGCGCCATTACGACAGATGAGATTCTTGGTCGGATCTTTTCAGAGTTCTGTGTCGGCAAATAGGGATGGGATAATCATGGGACAGTCTGTGGACGTCATTGTGGTGGGCGGAGGTCATGCCGGCTGCGAGGCTGCCTTAGCCGCATCGCGCATGGGGGCGCAGACGTTGCTACTCACGATGGATCAGGATCGCATCGCGCAGATGTCGTGCAATCCGGCAATTGGAGGAATCGCCAAAGGACATCTGGTAAAAGAAATCGATGCGCTGGGTGGGGAAATGGCACGGAACACCGACCAAGCCGGCATCCAGTTCCGCTTCATCAACACGAGTAAAGGCCCGGCGGTTCGAGCCCTCCGGGTCCAATGCGATAAGAAGCTGTACCGAGAGGCCATGCAACGCACGTTGAGCCGGCAGGCAAGGCTGACGGTTGGCGAGGGGACGGTCGACCGCTTGCTGACGCATGGCGGCTCGGTGACAGGCGTCGTGACGGATCGAGGCGACCACATTCAGGCGAAGGCCGTGATTCTGACATCAGGTACATTCCTTAAGGGACTTATCCATATCGGGTTGAATCGTTTTCCTGCGGGGCGAGCCGGCGAGGCCTCGGCCGAACATCTGTCTGATTGTATGCGCGACCTGGGGTTCGAGCTTGGTCGGCTCAAGACCGGTACACCCCCTCGCTTGGATGGAACGACCATAGAATTTTCCGCCATGTCGCCGCAGCCGGGCGACGATCCGCCTCCGCCATTTTCCTATCGAACCGACAGGATTGAGAATCGGCAGCTCCCCTGTCATTTGACCCATACCTGTCGAACGACACACGAATTAATCCAGCGCAATCTAGACCGGTCGCCACTCTACAGTGGCATCATTGAGTCGGTGGGACCGAGATACTGCCCATCGATCGAAGATAAAGTCGTACGTTTCGCGGATAAGGAACGTCACCAGATTTTTATCGAGCCCGAAGGGTTGGATAGTCATGAGTTTTACCCGAATGGAATTTCCACGAGCCTGCCGGTTGATGTCCAGGCCGCGATTCTGAAAACGATTCCAGGACTAGAGCGGGCTACCATGCTCAAGCCAGGCTATGCGATCGAGTACGACTACTTTCCTCCACGGCAACTGCACCAAACTCTTGAGACTAAAATCATGGCTGGGCTCTACCATGCAGGCCAGATCAATGGGACGTCAGGATATGAAGAGGCAGCGGCTCAGGGTCTGATGGCAGGTATCAATGCAGTGTTAAAAATTCGAAATGAATCGCCATTCGTGCTTGACCGGTCGCAGGCCTATATTGGTGTGCTCATCGACGATCTCATTACAAAAGATGCTCGTGAGCCCTATCGTATGTTTACATCACGGGCAGAGTACCGTTTATTACTGCGCCATGGAAATGCCGACCTCCGGCTAACTGATCTTGGATCGAAGCTTGGATTGATTTCCAACGAAGTCTATTCCAGGTTTCAGTTAAAGCAGAAAACTATTGAAGATGAAATTGAACGGCTCGAAGATTTAAGGCCAAAGCTTACGGGCTGCGTTCGAGAGCGCTTGGCAAAGGTTCTGATTGAGGATGTATCTGGGCCCTGTACCGCGGCTCAACTTTTACGGCGCCAGAGTGCGAGCTATAGATCCTTGCTAGAAGCACTCGAGATAGATTCTGTACAAGATAATGAAACTGCAGATGAAATAGAATTACAAGTTAAGTATTCCGGTTATATCAAGCGCCAACTTCAGCAAATAGGACGATTTAAGAAACTCGAAACTAAGCCAATTCCTGTGGCCTTCAATTATGATGGGATTCCTGGTTTTTCTAGAGAAGTCCGAGAGAAGTTAAAGAAAGTTCGTCCAGAGTCTATTGGTCAGGCGTCGAGGATTTCAGGAGTTACACCAGCAGCTATTTCGTTACTCCTAGTGGCTCTTGAAAAATACAAAGGCGAATCCGATCGGGATAGCCTGCAGAAAGTCTCCCCCTAAGCGGGCGAGCACAAAGATTTTTATTTTTCATCTCGGAATATCTTGACCTCACTAGCTGATTCGCGTAATTGTTCCACGTGGAACATCAACTTGAATTACGCACATTCATAATTAGCTCTGCAAGGGAACTCGGGCTGGCAATCGGAGAAGTTCAAGCGGAGCAGTTTCTGCGATATCTCACTCATCTCATTGAGTGGAATAGGGTAATTAACCTCACAGCTATCCTTGACCCCGATGAAATCATCATCAAACACTTCGTTGACTCACTCGCCGCACTCGTCACGACAGATTTCACAGATAAGAGTTTGGTGCTTGATATAGGTTCTGGAGGAGGTTTTCCTGGTATCCCCATTAAAATCATGAAATCTGGCGTGCGGCTGGTTCTAGTGGAGCCGGTTCAGAAAAAATGTTCTTTCCTTAATTCAGTGGTCGGCTTGTTAAAACTTCAAGATGTGTCAATATTTAATGGGACAATCGAACAATATGCTCAATGGCCGCTTAGGCAGCTAATTGACACGGTTGTGATAAGGGCATTGAAATGTGAAGGAATACAGATGCATATTCCTACATTACTCGCCCCCAAAGGAAAGGTGGTCTTGTATAGAACCTGCCCCATTAATAATGAGGAAATGTGGGAAGCCTTTCATCTTGTGGACGAAAAGATTCTTATGCTCCCACAGGGGTCGGGTAAGAGAGTTGTATCGGTGATTCAGAGAACTACATAGTGATTCAGCAACTAAATAAGCATATGTTCCACGTGGAACATTAATTACTAGATGGTTCCCCGGTAATGAACATGGCAAAGATTGTAGCAATCGCAAATCAGAAGGGTGGCGTAGGCAAAACTACAACTGCGGTGAATCTTGCCGCTGGTGTCGCACTGCTTGGAAAACGTGTTTTACTTGTGGACATGGATCCACAAGGGAACGCCACAAGTGGACTCGGTATTGATCCACGTTCTCTACAGACAACCGTGTACAACTGCTTGATTAATTATGTTAAATTTCACGAGGCTGTACAGGTAACAGAAGTGAACGGTTTGTCACTTTTGCCGGCAAATGCTGACTTGTCTGGAGCAGAAATCGAGCTGGTGAACGTTGAAGAACGAGAAAAACTGCTTCGGAATTTTCTGCGAGATGTTGATCAGTTGTTTGATGTAATCTTTATCGACTGTCCTCCTACCTTGGGCATTTTGACGGTCAATGCGCTCGTCGCATCTCGCAGCATTTTAGTCCCGGTCCAATGTGAATACTACGCCATGGAGGGCTTGAGCCGCTTGGTTGGAAACATTGATCGCGTTCGACAGTCCTTTAATCCTGACCTTCAGCTGGAAGGGATCGTCTTGACAATGTTTGACGCGAGGAATACGTTAGCGCGTCAAGTCCTTGCACAAGTTCGCGAGTATTTCAAGGATGTCGTCTACGACACAGTGATTCCTCGCAATGTGACATTGGCTGAAGCTCCAAGTTACGGACGGCCAGCAATGTTATACAATGCCTCATCGTCAGGATCTCAAGCGTACTTGTCATTAGCCAAGGAGTTTGTGAGCCATGGAGAAGAAAGCGCTCGGTAGAGGATTGGACGCGCTGCTTCCCGCTGCCAAACCTGTGTCGATGCCGGAATTGCCTGAGGTTCAACATCTGCTTGTGGATTCGATTGTTCCAAACCGGTACCAACCGAGACAAGCATTTCCCTCACAAGAATTGGCAGAACTCACTGCTTCGTTGAAGCAAAGTGGATTGCTACAACCAATCTTGGTACGCCGCAAGGGCGATGGCATCTACGAGCTTATTTCCGGTGAAAGGCGTTGGCGTGCGGCGAAGCAGGCGGGGCTGGAAACCATTCAAGCCGTCATTCGGAATTGTGGCGATGAAGAATCTGTCGTCCTTGCGTTGGTGGAAAATCTTCAACGGGCTGATCTCAATCCCATGGAAACGGCAAGGACCTACCATAGGATGATGAACGAATTTGGACTGACTCAGGACATAATTGCGCAACGAGTTGGCTGTGAGCGGTCATCGGTCGCCAACGTCGTGCGTCTTATGAATTTCCCTCTGGAGGTCCAGCAGCTGATCGAGACGAATCAACTCTCGATGGGGCACGCAAAAGTGATTCTCGGTCTTTCCAGCCAGAACGAACAACTCAGAATCGCCCACCTTGTCGTTGCAAAATCTCTATCCGTAAGAGAAACGGAAAAAGTCATAGAATCCCCATCAATCGCGAAGAAACGCGCGACAAAGGAAGTACGGGAAACAGCCTGGTCCGATGTTGAGGAGCGATTGCAAAAACGATTGGGCACAAAGGTCATTATACAAAAGGGAAGGCGTGGCGGGAAAATCGTCATTCACTACTTCTCTCCTCCTGAACTCGACGGGATTCTTGAGAGACTTCTGAACTAATCAGAATCTCATTTCAGTCTCACATGAATCGCGATCGTTAGAGGCATAATTGTTGCTTCTACGTATTCGTGACTATTCCCCTTCTGATCCACTATTTCCTTGATGGCACTGAACCCGTGGTGAAATAGGAATGTCATGAAATCGAGGAGGCGCGCTCATGTGGGGGCAGGATAAAAAAGAAGAAAAGAGCTCAAGCGAGCAGAAAGGTGAAGAGGTGATTATGGTGACCGGCAACTCAACAACTCCCGAAGGGACTGGGGATATTAGTGCCTTTGTCGGAAAAGGAGTCGAATTCAAAGGTACGATTTCCTACAGCGGCACGGTGAGAATTGACGGATACCTCGACGGAGAAATTCATACCGACGGGGTCTTACTGATTGGCGAAGAGGCCGTCATCCAGGCGAAAATTACTGCCGGTACCGTTGTGTGTAAGGGTAAAATCACCGGAGATGTCATTGCCAAGGAGTGCGTGAAGCTCCGCGCCCCAGCGGTGATGAATGGGAGCGTCAAGACGCCGGTCCTTTCCATGGAAGATGGAGTACTATTTAACGGCGCCCTTGAAATGGCTCACGGCGTGCGCGAACTCCCCAGGGAAGTCTCTCTGCACCCCGTAGGAATGATCATGCCCCCTGGCATCAAACGAGTCAATGGCTAGGGGAAATATTAATATGTAGGTATTTTTCAGCTCTTTACTTGTCTGGCGAACACTGTGCAGGCATGGGAGAGGACTGTAGGAGGCAATCATGTGGCCGACAAGAGAACGCGTTCAACAACATGAGCAGAACAGTGAAAACCTTACCCTTTTGGGAAAAGGCGCGGAGTTCAGGGGGGTCGTCAGTTTTGACGGCACCCTCCGGGTTGATGGACGAGTCGAAGGCGAGATCTATACAACTGGGACACTCATCGTCGGTGAGCATGCAGTGATCGAGGGTATCGTGTCAGCCGGAGTCCTCATGAATAGCGGCAAGATCAATGGCACTATCACTGCTAGTGAAAAAATTCTCATCCTTAAACCCGGTGTTCTTGTCGGTGATATCCGGACCCCGGTTATTGCAATCGAAGAAGGCTCTCATTTCCATGGCATGTGTGATATGGGTGCGCATCATTGGAGCAACGACCGCGCTCTCGCGCTCGATATCTCACCCAGCTTCGTCGCGGCCGCCCATTAGTCAGAGGACGCGCCCTCTAGCCCTTTTCCCGTCTTCCCAGTAGAATAGCGACTGTATGGCTCGCCCTACAGTTCTTCTCGGCATGAGCGGTGGAGTGGACAGCTCCGTCGCGGCAGCGCTCCTCGTTCGCCAGGGGTACGACGTCCACGGCGTCACGCTCCAGGTCTGGGAACACGAAGATGAAACCGTCGCGGCCTCTAAGCGGTGGGAGGAACGCGGCTGCTGCAAGGTCGGTATTGCCCGGTTTGTCGCACAGACATTGAAAATTCCTTATGAGGTCGTCGACACCAGAGCAACCTTTCGAGCCGGCGTCATCGACAACTTTGTGGCCGGCTATCTCGAAGGGACAACACCCAACCCCTGTGTCAGGTGCAACGAGCGGGTCAAGCTGCGTGGTCTCATCGAGCTTGCGAACACACGCGGAATCAAATTTGTGGCCACCGGCCACTATGTTCGCATTGGCGAATCCCGGGGAATGCGGACGCTTCAGCGAGCAACGGATCTTAAGAAAGACCAAAGCTACTTCCTCTATCGTCTCCGCCACGCGTGGCTCGAACGCCTACTTTTTCCTGTGGGAGACATGGAGAAGGCGGACGTATGGAAGGAAGCAGGGGCCTTGGGTCTTCCTGTCGAAGAATTGAAGGAAAGTCAGGAAATCTGTTTTGTGAGCCACGGCGATTATCGGACTTTCATCGAAAAGGAATCGCCCTCCGCAAAGAACCCAGGGGCCTTTGTCGACGATGCGGGCCAATATTTGGGCGAACATGACGGTATCGCCTTCTACACGCCAGGCCAGCGGAGAGGTCTCGGTATTGCCACTGGCCGCAGGCTCTATGTACAGCAAGTACTGCCGGCCACCAATACCGTCGTGCTTGGAGCAGAAGAATCACTACGTCGCAGCCACTGTGACATTACGGATCTCAATCTCTTCGACCCCTCCCTCCTCACCGGACCAACAGAGGCTGACATTAAAGTCCGGTATGCTACAGCTGCCACGCCCGCAACCATCCAACCCCTTTCAGAGGGCACCCTGCGTATTTCCTTTCATGTACCCCAGCGAGCGTTGAGCCCAGGGCAGTCAGCGGTCTTCTATCGAAACGATCATGTACTGGGCGGCGGTATCATCCAATCATTCTAACCCGCATTATTCAGGACTCTTCTGCTGCAATCGCCGATCCGTTGTTGCAACAAGCCGGCAGGCTCGCCCCTCGGACCTTCGACGTGCACAGTAGGCCTCAGGTCCTCCGGGCTCCGCGCGCCAGTCTCACGACGCGGCGTGGCGATTTCGCCACGAACAGTCATGAATAATGCGGGCTAACGGTCTCAAATTCCCGGCATCATATTGACAGCACTTATCCGGCAATGCTAACTTTGCACGCCCATTTTCCTGCTAGAGCAGGAAGACTTCCTTCTTTGCCAAATAGAACAGAGAACGGATCGATATAGTGATTAAGACAGTAGTGGCGCGACGTTACGCACAGGCGTTGTTTGAGCTACTCGACATCTCCACAATCGAGTCAGCCCGCACAGCCTTAACCGGGTTAAGGCAAGCGCTCAAGGACTCAACCGAGCTGCGCCATGTCGTGGCGTCACCGGCATATGGCGCCGAGGATAAAATTGCTGTCCTTGCAGAACTAGGTTCACGCCTGGGCTGTCCTCCAGCCGGAAAAGCCTTTCTAGCACAGTTAGTGAAAAAGAATCGCGTCGCCTTTATTCCTGAAATCGCCGAGGCCTTCGCGAAACTTGCCGATGCGGCCAAAGGCACTCAGCCGGTCATTGTCTTCTCAGCAACGGCTATACCTCCACATGAACAAGATCAAATCAGCGATCGCTTGCGCACAGTGCTCAAGCGCCAAGTGGAAGTGACCTTTCACACTGATGCCCGCTATATCGCTGGCCTACAGATCCGTCTCGGCAGCACGTTAGTCGATAGCACCGTACTGAGCCGGTTACAAGCGATGGAGGGTTTGTTGAAGAAGGAGTAGTCATGCAGATCAAGGCAGAAGAAATCAGTTCGATCATCAAAGAGAAAATCAAAGGCTTCGACAAACAGGTCGATGTCAAAGAGACCGGCTCTGTCATTCAAGTCGGAGATGGGATTGCCAAGGTCTATGGCCTAGACGGCGCCATGGCCGGTGAAATGCTCGAATTTCCCGGCGGACTTTACGGGATCGCGCTGAACCTTGAAGAAGACAACGTCGGCGCCGTGCTCATGGGCGATGACGTGGGGGTCAAGGAAGGCGATCCGGTCAAGCGCACGGGACGTATTGCGGAGATTCCAGTTGGCGAAGCATTGCTCGGTCGTGTGGTGAACGCAATTGGGCAACCTATCGATGGAAAGGGCCCGATCAAATCGTCGCTCTCGTCCCGCATAGAAGTCACTGCACCGGGAGTGAATACACGCCAGTCGGTCCGCGAACCCCTGCAAACGGGTATCAAGGCCATCGACGCCATGATTCCCATTGGCCGCGGGCAGCGTGAGTTGATCATCGGCGACCGGCAGACCGGCAAAACCGCCATCGCCATCGATACCATTATCAATCAACAGGGCCTCAACGTCTTTTGTATCTACGTGGCCATAGGTCAGAAACGGTCGACCGTGGCCCGGGTTGTTAAGACGCTCGAGGAGAGCCACGCGATGGATTACAGCATCGTGGTGGCGGCCAGCGCAAGCGATGCTGCGCCCATGCAGTATCTTGCGCCCTTTGCCGGTGCCGCCATCGGCGAATACTTCCGGGATAACGGCAAACATGCGTTGATCGTCTATGACGACCTCTCCAAACACGCCGTCGCCTACCGTCAGTTGTCTCTCCTGCTCCGTCGTCCTCCAGGCCGCGAAGCCTATCCGGGTGACGTGTTCTATCTGCACTCCCGGTTGTTGGAGCGTGCGGCCAAGCTCAGTGACAAGCTCGGCGGGGGAAGCCTCACGGCACTGCCGATCATCGAAACGCAAGCCGGTGACGTGTCCGCCTACATTCCGACCAACGTCATTTCAATTACGGATGGGCAGATCTATCTCGCCAGCGATCTGTTCTACTCCGGTATTCGTCCCGCAATTAACGTGGGTCTGTCGGTCTCCCGCGTCGGGGGTTCGGCTCAGATCAAGACCATGAAGCAGGTGGCCGGTACCCTTCGGCTCGATCTCGCGCAGTACCGAGAAATGGCCGCGTTCTCCCAGTTCGGCAGCGAGCTCGACAAAGCGACACAGAGGCAACTTGCGCGTGGCGTTCGGATGGTGGAGTTGCTCAAGCAGGGACAATACAAACCGATGCCGGTCGCCGATCAAGTGCTGTCGATTTACGCCGGCGTCAACGGATATCTGGATGATGTATCGGTCGATAAAGTCCAAGAGTTTGAAGCTGACCTGCTGCGCTACATACAACAGAACCATCCGGAGCTGAAAACAGAAATTACGACCATCGGGAAGATCGATGAGACGGTTAGCGACAGACTCAAAGAGATGATCAAGACCTTTAAACAAAAAATGGGGTACGGAGGAAAGTAACCACTGCTGAAATGCTGACGTCTAAGGGCGTATAGTTCATTGTCAAGGAATCTCAACGATGCGGGGCTAGAAACTCTGCACGTAACATACACATGGCGGTATGTAGACATACACAGGCCATTACCGAGGCCTTACAGATTGTGACTGAAGCGAATCCGAAACTGCTGGACATTGTCGGTGGTGGAGAAGCGGTAATATAGTCCGCCAGGTTGAAGAAGGAGACATCCGTGAGTATAGGAAAAGTCATTCAGGTCATTGGACCGGTGGTTGACGTAGAATTTCCTCCTGGACAACTGCCGAACATTTATAACGCCCTCAAAGTGACTCAGGAAGAAAATAAGGCCACCGGCACGCCGGCTGTCCGCATCACTCTTGAAGTGGCACTGCACCTTGGTGAGAACCGAGTTCGCGGCATCGCGATGTCCACGACCGACGGTCTGACCCGTGGAATGGCTGTGCAGGACACAGGGGCGCCGATTTCTGTACCGGTCGGCCGCGAGACATTGGGCCGACTGATCAACGTGTTGGGCGACCCAGTGGACGAGATGGGCCCCATTAAGACAACGAAGAGGTATCCCATTCACCGGCCTGCGCCCAGGCTCGAAGATCAGGACCCTAAGACCGAAGTCCTCGAAACAGGCATCAAGGTCGTCGACCTTCTTGAGCCGTACAGCAAGGGCGGCAAGGTCGGCCTCTTCGGCGGTGCCGGTGTCGGCAAGACCGTCATTATCATGGAGCTTATCAACAACATCGCCTTACACCACGGTGGTTTCTCGGTGTTTGCCGGCGTCGGTGAGCGGACTCGTGAAGGTAACGACCTCTGGCACGAAATGCAGGAGTCAAAGGTCATCGATCCAAAGGACTTTACCAAGTCGAAAGTCTCGTTGGTCTATGGGCAAATGAATGAGCCGCCTGGCGCGCGGCTGCGCGTCGCATTGACGGGACTGGCCGTCGCCGAATATTTCCGAGATGAAGAAAATCAGGACGTGCTGCTCTTTGTGGATAACATCTTCCGGTTTACCCAGGCCGGGTCTGAGGTTTCGGCAATGCTCGGTCGTATGCCATCAGCCGTCGGCTATCAACCAACCCTCTCCACCGAGATGGGAACGTTACAGGAACGCATCACCTCGACCAAACGTGGCTCAATCACCTCGGTCCAAGCCGTTTATGTGCCGGCAGACGACCTGACCGACCCAGCGCCTGCGACAGCCTTTGCCCACTTGGACGCGACCACCGTGTTGTCGCGGCAAATAGCTGAACTGGGTATCTATCCAGCCGTCGACCCGCTCGACTCCACCTCACGAATTCTCGATCCGAGGGTCATCGGCGAAGATCACTACAAGGTGGCCCGCGGAGTCCAGTCCGTCTTGCAGAAGTACAAAGACCTCCAAGACATTATCGCCATTCTCGGCATGGACGAATTGTCGGAAGAAGACAAGATGGTCGTGGCAAGGTCACGGAAGATCCAACGGTTTCTCTCGCAACCGTTCCATGTGGCCGAAGCGTTCACTGGATCACCAGGGAAGTATGTGAAACTCAAAGACACAGTGCGAAGCTTCAAGGAAATTCTCGACGGCAAATACGACCATCTGCCAGAGCAGGCGTTCTACATGGTTGGCCCGATTGAGGAAGCGATTGCGAAGGCAGAGAAAATGGGAGTAAAAGTCTAAAAGAATGTAAGGGGTAAGGCGTGAGGGGTAAGGTGTTTCAATCCTTCGCCTGACGCTTCACGTTTCACGCCTCACGAGGAATTATGGCGGGGAAGATTCTATTAGAAGTGGTGACGCCGGAGAAGTTGCTCTTGAGCCAGGAGGTGGATGAGGTGATTGCCCCTGGCTCAGAGGGTGAATTCGGTGTGTTGCCGAGACATTGTCATTTCCTTACGACGTTGCGCATCGGTGAGCTCCATTATCGCGTCGGAGATCAGACCAACCACATGGCGGTCCTCTGGGGTTATGCAGAGGTCACGCCGACCAAAGTGACCATCCTGGCCGAGATCGCCGAGAAGGCTGAAGATATCGACGTGGACCGCGCACAAGCGAACGTGGAAAAAGCTGAACAGCGCCTCAAGGCCGGAGGCCTGCCGTCCGAACTCAAAGAAGCCGAAATCAGCCTCGAAAAAGCCCGCCTCCGCAAGAAAATCGCCGAACGAGCCCGCAAAAGTTAGGAAGGGGCAGCCAACCATCCTTCTTGCTCGCAGAGCCCCCATGATACAACGGTGGTCGCTCGATGCGCGCAGTGAACGACGGCTTGCCTGCCCCCTCTTGAGAATGTGAAGAATCAAGAGGTGCTCGTTCGACGCGCGCACTTGAGGCTCGACCAGGCTACCCCTGAGAGATATAGGGAATGGGGAAAGGCGGACGGCGCCGGAGAGGTTGCCTGCCTCCTTTTTTACCAAGCGTAGGCTTCTGGGGCAGGCCTACCAGGGCCGGGAAAGATGTCATCGAGCCGTTTCAGTGTGTCTTGACTCAACGTGAGAGTCAACACACGTATCGTGCCGTTCAACTGCGCGATCGTACGGGGTCCGATAATCGGCGACGTAACCGATTTTTGATGGAGCAGCCACGAGAGTGCGACATCGGCTGGTTGTTCGCCAAGCTGACTGCACAACGCCTCATAGGCCTCCAGCCTGGGCCGATATTTTTCAATTTCTTTCTTTAGGTCCTCGTCGGCGCGTCGACCGACCTTCGCCGGTTCCAATGAGCCGGCCAACAGCCCGCGCGCGAGCGGACTCCAAGGAATGAGACCGATGCCATAGGCTTCGCAGGCCGGAATCACTTCCAGCTCGACCGTCCGTTCGTTCAAATTATAGAGACTCTGTTCGGACACGAGTCCAAGGAAGTGACGACTGCGCGACAGCTCTTGCGCCTGGGCCAGGTGCCAGCCGGCGAAGTTACTGCTGCCAACGTAGAGAATCTTGCCTTCCCGCACCAGCTGCTCCATCGCCTGCCAGATTTCCTCCCAGGGCGTCTCCCGATCGACGTGGTGCATCTGGTAGAGATCGATACAGTCCGTCTGAAGACGTCGCAGACTTTCCTCGCAGGCCCGTTTGATGTGCAGGGCCGACAAGCGTGACTGATTCGGCCATTGGCCCATTCTGCCGAAGACCTTCGTCGCCAGGACGACTTTCTCTCGTCGTCCTCCGCGTTGGGCAAACCAGCGCCCGACAATCTGCTCCGTCCACCCTTCACCCACCTTCCAACCATAGACATTCGCCGTGTCGAAAAAGTTAATGCCCAACTCCAGCGCCCGATCCATGATGGCAAAACTCTCGCCCTCACTCGTCTCCGGCCCGAAGTTCATCGTGCCAAGACAGAGCCGACTGATCTTCACCCCCGAGCGACCGAGATGGACATATTGCATCGACATCGCCAGAAATTATGCCGTTATTCCATCACCCTGTGCAACCAAGCGGATGCGCGAGCATCCGCTTGGCCCTTCTTCTCTCTTTTTGTGATGTATCTCCACATGACCAGGCCTAGTCGGCGGACATCCAGATCTGTAAAATGTCACCCCTGCGTTGTTCAACATGACATCAGGAGTTACCCTATGGCGGTCTCATCGATGATGCTCCCGCTTGGAACGCCGGCTCCCTCCTTTACCTTGCCCGATGTCGTGAGCGGACGACTGTATTCGCTCGACTCGTTTGCCGGCAAGGCCGCCTTGTTGGTTATCTTTATGTGCCGGCACTGTCCCTATGTCGTGCATGTCCAGAGCGAGATCGCCAAGATCGGACAGGACTACCAGGACACGGGGCTTGGCATCATCGGCATCAGCAGCAACGATCCGGCTCATTATCCCGATGACGCCCCCGAGCGGCTCAAGGAGATGGCCCAGCAGCTCAAGTTTCGTTTTCCCTTGTGCTTCGACGAAACCCAAGAAGTCGCCAAGGCCTATAAGGCCGCCTGCACACCGGAATTCTATCTCTTTGATGCCCAGCGACGACTTGTCTACCGGGGCCAGCTCGACGACAGTCGACCAGGCAACAACAAGCCGGTCACAGGCCGCGATCTTCGTGCAGCGATCGACAGGCTGCTTGCCGGAAACCCAGTTGATTCCAACCAAAAGGCCAGCATCGGCTGCAGCATCAAGTGGAAGCGCGGCAATGCGCCGCCCTATGCATAGCCGATACTCCCCCCGATTCCTCCTCTGTCTGGTTCTCTCATTCCTCGTTGCCTCCTGCGACAGAACGCAACAGATCTCCCTCACCGCGGAAGATTTTTCCTTCGTCCCCAACCTGGTGCAGGTAACGGCCACTCTGCCCATCACCCTCTCCGTCTACAACGCGGGGCGCGCGCCCCCCCTCCGCCCAAGTCCGACAGCCCCGGCATTCTCCTTCCGCCGAGGCAATCGATCCGGATTGCCATGGCGCCCCCGCCGGGCACGTACCTCTACATACGCCGGCGCAAAGGCCATGCTAATATGACCGGGACGTTGATCGAAGAATAAGGAACGACTGAGGGCCGAGACCCCCGTTTTCAGACCCGATTCTCAGCCAGACGGCTAAATAGAGAAGGACCAGGGCCTCCTCAGGCGTGCTCCCCCGAAACTAGCCTTTGACCACTGCGTCGACGATGCCCTGTTCCCAGTCTCGAAAACGATCGAGGTCCTTGGCGAGGCTGGCTAGTAACCAGGCCAGCACGACGGCATCGTCGAACAAGCCAATCCAGGGAATAAAGTCGGGCAACAGGTCTAACGGACTGACCACATACAACAGCGCCGCGACAACTGCCACGAGCGTCTGAACCGATGGGCCCCTGTACCTGCCGTCTTTCCAAGCCTTGAGAAGTCGAACCAACAGGGGGAGGTCGGTCCAAAAGCGACCGACCATACGCAACAGGTGCCACAGCCTCTCGTATACCCTCATAACGACCTCCAAGAGATGACAGTTTGCTTGTCTCTCCGAAAAAGAACATCGAGAACAGTATGATCAGAATACCAGGGGCCGAGGATTTAGAAAAGCCTTGGAGAATGATGCGCAGCCATACACATCCGTCATCAGCTCTTATATCCGGTGCGGCTGATCGCGACCCCATAGGGGACGAATCCCCCGTCGCCACCATCTCGGCCGAAGCTTACCCCTTTCCCTGCGAGAAATCACGCCCGTTACCCCTTCGCCCGTTGCAGAGCCCCCTTTAAAAAGAGTACCTTTTCTGCTATTAGCGATCCATCCAAGGAGGCTTTCCATGAAACCCTTTCGACTCATTTCCTTGACCCTTGTGCTGCTGCTCTCCTGTGCAACGCTGGCGTCGGCTGAACTGCTGGCCCTCTTAAACTACGAGAGTAAGCAGGGACAGCCGGTGAGACGAGAAGGGATCGCGATTATGGACATTGACCCCGCGTCGTCTGACTTCGGCAAGATCTTGATGGAGATTCCGCTACCTCCGGACCTCGTCGCTCACCACATCTTCTTCAACCGCGATCGGACGAAAGCCTACATTACGGCCTTGGGCAAAAGCCTCCTGCACGTCGTCGATCTTACGAAGTTCCCTTACCGGCTACGCGCGATTGACGTTCCGGACTGCAAGGTCGGCGAGGATCTCGTCGTATCGGAGGATAACAAAACCTGGTACCTCACCTGTATGGGTTCGAGCAATGTAATCATGGGTGATGCCATCCACGATACGCCGATCAAAACCGTGAGCGCAGCTGGACCGACAGAGCCGTTTATTCTCTATCCGCACGGCATCGCAATTCACAATGGCATCGACCGCGTGCTCGTCACCAGCACCGTCAAGCCGGATATGTCAGAGGCGGGCGACACGGTAACAGTCATCGAGGCCAGCACCGGAAAGGTCTTGTCCACACATAGAGTCACGTCCCAACCGGCTCCCGCCAAGATTGCTCCCGTCGAGGTGATGTTCGCGCCGAACGCTGATCCGCCGGTCGTGCACATCACGAACATGTTGGAAGGGACCCTGTGGGCCGGAGTGTGGGATCCAAAAACCAGAACCTTCTCGTTCCATCAAGTGGACGACTTCGGCTCGCGCGAACAAGGGATGCCATTGGAAATGCTCTATAGCGCAAAGGGGAACCGTTTGTACGTCACGACCGCCAAGCCGGGATTCGTCAATCTGTACGACAATACAGATCCGCGACAGCCCAAGTTTCTCCAGGCTATTCCAGCCGCTCCAGGCGCCCATCACACGGTCCTCTCTCCGGATGAGCGCTATTTGTTCGTTCAAAATAGCCTGCTCAATCTGGAAGGGATGAGCGACGGATCTATCACGGTGATCGACGTGACGAAGGGGGGAAAGGTGGTGGGGAGCATCGACACCTTGAAAGCACAGGGGTTCAACCCCAACTGCATCATGCTGCTGCCGAATCATTTTCACCCAGTGGGCTTGCGTGCAGGCTCGATTTCTCAGTGAACCGGCGGCAATCTGGCTGATGGTGAGGGAGGCGTGCTCCTTAGAGTGATGCTTTCATGGTAACTGAGTTTGTCGTAACGGCCGGTGAGCTGCCAAAACGGCTGGATGTTTTTCTCGTCAATCGTGAACCCAAGTTATCGCGGTCAGCCTTGCAACGGTTGATTGAGCAGGGTCGTGTGAGGGTCAATGGTCAGATCGTCAAGCCCAGTCACAAGATCAGGCCTGGCGAGATCATTGCCTTTGATATTCCGAAGGCGGAGCCTTTGGAACTCAAAGGGGAATCGATCCCGCTCGAAATTCTCTACGAAGACACCGTCTTGTTGATCTTGAATAAACCGGCCGGCCTGGTCGTCCACCCTGCGCCTGGTCATTGGGGCGGCACATTGGTGAATGCCCTCCTCTACCATTTTCAGACCTCCGGCGGCACAGTCTCGACGATCGGCGGGAAAGAACGGCCAGGGCTGGTCCATCGGCTGGACAAAGATACATCTGGCGTGATGGTCATTGCCAAGACGGACGAGGCCCATCGCGCGCTTTCGGCACAATTTAAACAGCACACGATCACACGGGTATATGAGGCGCTGATCTCAGGCATACCGAAAAAAGGGCATGGATTAATCGATCTGGCCATTGGCCGCGACAGGAAGGAACGGAAAACATTCTCTTCCCGCACGGCGCGACCCAAGGAATCCGTGACAGAATACAACGTGGACCATCGCTTCGGAAAACTGGCCGCCCATGTGCTCTTGTACCCGCGCACCGGCAGAACTCACCAACTTCGTGTCCATTTGACATCCCTCGGCCATCCCATTCTAGGAGATCAAACTTACGGCGGGAAAAAGGTCTGCAGGGTTGAGGGTGTCGAGATTCCCCGTGTGATGCTGCATGCGAGGACGCTGGGCTTCCATCATCCTTCCACCGGTGAGTTTCAGGAATATACTCGGATTGTTCCATCGGATATGGAGCAGGTCGTTCAAGCCCTCGCTGATCTCACGCCGCCTCCTGTAATGCGACAGCCTTGACAGGCCTTTCAACTTGGCGTAATCAGTTCCGCCTCAAAGGATGGGGTCATGCAGACTGGCGATGTCCTGGACGTGATGGGTGGACTCGTGGCTCAACTGAAGCACTATGCGGACAAATTGCCGCCGGTGGTTCATCTGGCTGTGGTGCCGACGGGAGTGAAGCCCAAGTTTGAGGCGGTTGAGGAGTATGAGGAGATTGTCTCCCGATTCCGGAGCCAGAGCGCCGGGACTCCCTATAAAGGCCTGAACGGATTATTTGTGGAATCGCTTGAAGCTTTCGAAGTTGGCAGATTGCTCGGTTCCGTCCATCCCCTCCTCTCGGTGCTCGACCATCTTGAAAGGATGCAACGAGATAAAGAAATCCAAATCGGACGGCCAGATGAGAAACGTACAGCTGAGTATCGATCCGCCCTGAATAAGATTCTACCCGGCAACAAACCTGAGCTTGACGGAGCAGGGCGGGGAATGTAGTAAACTCGTTAGGCGTGAAACGTGAGGCGTCAGGCGAAGGATTCGATCTTGCAACCCCTTACCCCTTGCCAGTTCAATGCCCCATCTTTGGGCCTGCCGCGTTTTCGCCTTGTGATACGAGTTTGAATCGAACGGTCGATCCGCATCGAGGACACTTTCCTCGGATGGTTTCCGTATCCAGCTGTTCATACTGGTCTTCTTTCAGCCACATGAGCTGCTTGCACATGGGGCAGGTTCGTACTTGCGTTGCCATGTTGTTCCTCGTACACTCCGCGTGATTATCGTTGATCGAACTGGAATATAATTTAGTACAAGATGCCTCTAACCCTCAAGCCCGCCATCACCTTCGCTCAAAAGAAACATCTCGACCCGGCCAAGCTCGTCCGCCTCTACCAGCAAGCGCCTTGGGCTAAAGGACGGACCCTTGAAGACGCACGTGAGATGTTGCGCCACACCGATGTGGTAGTCACGGCCTGGGACAATGATCTGCTGATCGGATTTGGACGGGTCTTAACAGACTATGTGTATCGAGCGACCATTTGGGATGTGATTGTCGATAAAGCCTACCAGGGACAGGGTGTCGGAACCGATATCGTCCAGCGGATCCTGACCCACCCCCGTCTCAAGAAAGTCGAACTTTTCTGGCTCTGTACCCGTATGCCTGGCTTTTATGAAAAGCTGGGGTTTAGCTCAAAGGAACAGACCGGGATGGTGTGGAGCCGATCGAAGCAAGGCAGACAGGAATAATGTACGTTCTTTGACTCGGGAATTGTTGCTTCTGTCTCTCTGACCAGCGCTATTGCTCCTCACAAACGGACGTTGGCCATGACACCACTTCATCATAGTATGTAACGGAGGACAAGGTCCATGACATATTTCTTCTTAGCGGGCGTCCTGCCACAGCGAGGGATTTACTCCTCTCCCACACACGAGGGCCATCACCCATGACAATACGAGACGATCTCGCTCGTGCATTTCATGACACGCAGTCGTTCAAGTGGGACCCCATTAAACAATTTACACTTGCGTCCGGTCAGAAGAGTCCCTTCTATGTCGATTGTCGATCGCTGATGGCCCATCCCGGGTCGCGCCGGCTCGTGGGACAACTCGCGCATGACGCATTGGCCGGGGTGGAGATCGACTGCCTTGGAGGGCTTGAAATCGGCGCGATCTCTATTGCCACGACTATCTCGGACTATTGCTACGGAGCGACCCCTCGACGGAATTGGCGGACCTTTGTCGTGCGTAAGGAAGCGAAAGACCATGGATTGGGGAAGCTGATTGAAGGAGCGGTGCGCTCGGGAGATCGCGCGCTGATCGTAGACGATGTGTTGACCAGCGGTGGATCCCTCCTGAAGGCGATTGCCGCTGCCCGCCAGGCAGGCCTCGTGGTAAATCAGGCGCTCGTGATCGTGGATCGAAAAGAGCAGGACGGGCACGCACGGGTTGTACAGGAAGGAGTCTCACTGATCAGTCTGCTGACGATCGACGATCTGACCAAAGATCTCTCCACATGAGTTATTTGCACTGAAACTGAATACCCCACCGGCGCTCATGGATCATCTCTTGCGAGCCCTCAACGCCGTCGGCACGTGCCCTTCCCCTTGTCTCTCCTTCCCGCACAATCGTGTAGGACCCGCTGCACTTATCACGCATCAACGCGAGTGCTTCGCTTCGAAATGAAGAGAGCATGGCCCCTTGTTCCCCCTTGAACGGGTAGGTCACCAGCCCTCCGTCACCTGTGTCCTGCACGAGTTTTGCCCCCTCGGCGCAGCCAGCCAGGAAGAGAGCGGATGCACAGATGAGGCTTGACCAAGTCTTCATGGAGTCCCTATCATAATCATGAACGTCGTTCTCTGTCGAGCATGTCCATCATGGCTATCATCGGGAGGCCTATCATGAATACACGAATCGCCATGTTCGTCACCGGTCTTGTTGTTTTTCTCGCCGCGACCGTGACCGTGGTGTCAGCCCATCACTCGTATCTCTTGACCGTCCAGCAACTGAAAGTCGGACTGACGAAAGCCCCTTCGATGGCCGAAAAGGGGTTTGTGTTGATCGATGTTCGATCCCCAGAAGAACATCTGCAAGGCTTCATCCCTGGGACTGACATCAACATCGATTTTCGTGAAATGAGGACACGCCACCGTGAGATCGGCGCGCAGTTGGAGGACCACATTGTGGTCTATTGTCAATCAGGCCATCGCAGCAACATTGCAGCAGAAACACTGGCCGATCTGGGCTATCGCCATGTCTACAATGTCAGCGGAAGCATGAATGCCTGGCTCGCGGCTGGCTTCCCGGTTGAATCGAGGCGTCGTTAGCTCACAGATGTGACCGACCTCATCTGGCACCAGTTTTCGCACCACCTTGTTCCTGGCGTGGGCTGACCCCGATCACAGCCGGAAGTCCTATGTGGGTCAGAGTGCTTCCGTCCAACAGTGAAAGCCAACTATGCAATCCGGCCATCTTACGCCTGGCTTGTCGCAGTGCGGAGCTGACAGCCATGTCCGACGAGGATCCCCCATCCATGGCCATGACCTGACGCAGGGGGGGAAAGGCGTCCCGCAGGCATTCCCCAAGGGCATGGAGCGACGTCACTTCGGTCGTCTTGAATAAGAGAAGATGCCCATCGCCTTTTTCGGCAACCAGAGTCTGATGCGCGCGTTTGCCTGTTTGACGCACGCGGATTGTTCCCGTCCGGTCAAGGAGCATGAGGGATTGTGCAACCTCGCGATAGGGAGGGTGCCCCTCATCGAAGGTATCGAAGGTCAAGTCCAAGACCCGCGCTCGCCTTGTACGATCCACCGATGGCTCCGCCACAAATAATCCCAGCCACGTGGGGTGCCGCTTGCTTCCCAGCGAACGGCCATTTCCATAGAGCAGACCGAGATACGCGTAATTCTCACGAAAGAGCCCCGCATTGAACACCAGATCGTGGCCGGTTCGTTCCTGCCATTGGCGAATATCGAGCGGGCTTGAGAAACCGTCTTGTTGGTAATAGTGCACGGAAAAGCGATAGCGATCGGGGTCGATCTCGACGGCGACCAATGGCGCAACGTCCGGGCATTGTGTCTGAGGATTCCAGACAGAAACGGATAAACCGTCTCCGAGTTGATCCTCTGTGATGGTCTGAGCCGGCGTCGTGGAGACAGCACTGAACATGAAAAGAGTGATAGACAACACAACCCGAGCGACAGGGAGAGACAGTTGGAAGTGAGTGTTCTGTGCCATGGTGTCTCACGATCGAGTATAGAGAGCGCTGGTACAGAGCGTCAAATCATTCGAGGAAGAGGGTCCTCAGCTGCGATGTTGCTCTTGCGGTCAGCGCGGCATTTTGGGGATTGTCGATGGGATGGAAGCGCCGGCCGTCTCGGACACTGCACTGGAGTCAAGCAGGTTACGGACCGCATGGGCGAGTACCTCAGGAGTAAAGGGTTTCTGCAAGAAAGCGCTTATACCCTCTTCTTGCCCTGCCATAATGCCGATGTCATCCATATAGCCTGAAATGAACAGGGTTCGTAGGTCCGGTTTGATGACGGAGAGATGTTGTGCCAGTTCCCGTCCACCCATGCCCGGCATGACGACGTCGGTCAGGAGAAGCTGAAACGATCCTGCTTGTTGCGTCGCCAGCAAGCAGGCATCGACTCCGTTCTTGGCTTCTACGACTCGGTAACCCAGTTTCCTCAGCTCGTCTCGCACGAGCGTGCGGACGCTTGGTTCATCTTCCACCAAGAGAATCGTTTCCGTGCCTCTCTGAGGCTGGGCCAAGGGTCCGGGCGTCACGGTGGCAGGGATGTCAGACTCGACACTGGGGAAGTACAGATCAAAACGCGTACCGTGACCCACTCGGCTGGTAACATCGATGGCACCGCCGCATTGAGTAACGATCCCGAACACCGTTGAGAGGCCTAAACCCGTACCCTTCCCCTCCGCCTTCGTGGTGAAGAACGGCTCGAAGATATGGGCTTCTGTCTTACGGTCCATGCCACAGCCGGTATCGCTGACAGTCAACCGTACATAGTGACCTGGCAGTAACGGGGTGAGGTGATAGACAGGACTGCGGGTTAATTCCACTTGGGCGGTTTCGATCGTGAGCGTTCCGCCACTCGGCATGGCGTCCCGCGCATTGACGACGAGGTTGGCCAGAACCTGTTCAAGCTGAGATTGGTCGGCCTTGAGTCGCGCGTGTGTCGGATCGAGTCTACAGACGAGCTGGATGTGCTCGCCAATAAGACGGCGCAGCAGACTTTCCAGGCTTGTGACAGCCGTATTGAGGGACAGAATTTTTGGGTCCAGCGACTGTTTGCTGCTGAACGTGAGTAGTTGTCGGATCAGCGTCGCAGCCCGTTCACCGGCTTTCAGTGTTTCGTCTATCTTTCCGCGAAGAGGATGTTGAGGGCCCAGTTCGGTCAAGAGCACTTGACTGTAGCCCATGATGACGGTCAGGAGATTATTGAAATCGTGCGCGATACCACCGGCCAGCCTCCCAACCGCTTCCATTTTTTGGGACTGCCGAAATTGTTTCTCGCTCTGCCGAAGGGCCTCTTCTGCCCGTTTCCTTTCGGCGCGGTCATCGAGCTCACGCAGTGCACGCTGGACCGAGGGCACAAGCCGACCGAGCCGTTGTTTGAGCACATAGTCCGTCGCGCCATGATGCATGGCGTCGATGGCCAGCTCCTCTCCGATGGTGGCCGAGACGAAAAGAAAGGGAACATCGGGACAGTGCTGGCGGGCCAAGGTCAGGGCCGTCATGCCGTCAAAGCCCGGGATCGAATAGTCCGCCAGGATGAGATCCATCCGGCATTCCTTGAGAGCCGCCACAAATGCCTGCCTCGTGTCGACGACTTGCGACTGGCAGGGAATCCCGCCCTCGACCAAGGTGGTTGCAATGAGTTCTGCATCAACCGGATCGTCTTCGAGGTGAAGTAGACGGAGTGGGGGTTTCACAGGTCCTTCGTTTGGATGTTACTTGAGGCTAAGAGCCTTCGGGGGGCGGTTCGTTGATTACGCCCCAAAAGACACCAAGCTCTTTTACGGCCGTGATGAATTGGTGAAACTCAACCGGTTTCACCACGTAGGCGTTGGCACCCAAGGCGTAGCTTTGGGCCAAATCGCTCTCCTCGCGCGAGGATGTGAGCATGACGACGGGAATCGGTTTCAGATTGACGTCACTCTTGATCGTCCTCAGAACTTCGAGCCCATTAATCTTCGGCATCTTGAGGTCGAGGAACACGACCACGGGATTCCCCTCCTGCCTGCTGGAAAAGATGCCACGGCAATAGAGGTAGTCGAGCACTTCCGCCCCGTCACGACATACTACAACCTTGTCGGCAATGTGATGTTCTTCCATGGCGGCCAGCGCAAGCTCGGCATCACGAGGGTTATCCTCCGCGAGAAGAATGGGTTTCACAGTGGTCATCTGAGAGACCTCGCGAGTGGAAGTGAAAAGTAGAAGGTGGCCCCTTGGTCCAGCGCCCCTTCAGCCCACGTCCTTCCCCCGTGTCGATGAATGATTCGACGAACGTTCGCGAGACCGATGCCGGTCCCTTCAAACTCATCGTTACGATGGAGTCGCTGGAAGACGCCGAACAATTTGTTGACATATTGCATGTCGAACCCTACTCCATTATCCCGTACGAATATTTCAGCTTCGCTGAGGCTTCTATTGGTGGCGCCGATTGTGATTTCGGCGTTCGTTCTGGTCGCCGTGAACTTTACCGCGTTGGAGATCAAATTCATGAACACTTGGCGCAACATCGCAGGATCGCCTAATACAGGAGGTAGTGGCTGTATTGTCCAGGAGATTGTCCGCCCTTGCAAGTCAAGACGCAAATCATGAAGGACGGTGGTGACAAGTTGGTCCAAGTTGACGGTCGTGCGGAGCATATCCTGACGGCCCATGCGAGAAAACACGAGCAGGTCGTCGATCAGCTGACCCATCTGCTTCGCGGAATCCGAAATCGTCTGCAGATAACGGCGCGGTTTGTCGCCCAGCGCGTCACCAGCCGACTTGGACAACAGAGCCGCATAGCCGTCGATATGGCGGAGTGGGGCACGCAGGTCGTGCGACACGGAATAGCTGAATGCTTCCAACTCCTTATTGGCCGCCTGGAGCAGCTCGCCTCTGGTTTGTAGTTCCTTGGCCACGCGGCGGCGCTCGGTGACATCGTGATGGATCAGAAAGTATACGAAGGCCAAGAGGAGCAACTGCATGAGGGCGCCGAGCCCGAGCAAGGCGATCGTATTTCTCGTGCTCCCAGCGGATTGCGCCACTCGCTGCACGAGCGATCGTTGTTCCGCGGTGTCGAGCTCCGTCATCAGGCGTTGGATTCCCTCGAGCTCGGCCTTTGCCGCTCCCGAGAGCGCGAGATGGCGGACGGCTTGGTAGCCGTGTTTTTCACGTTGAGTGATGGCTTCCGCCTCCGCTCCCAATTGCTTGGCGATGAGCCGCTCGAGCGTCTCCACGCGGGTCTGTTGTTCAGCATCCTCGCTCATCAGGCCTCTGAGATACCGGAGGTATTCAGGCATCTGTTCAGCCAGGTTCCGGTATGGTCTGAGGTACGACTCATCACCGGTAACCAGGTATCGTCGATGACCACTTTCAGCGGCATCGAGGGCCTCTCTCACTGAACCGAGTAACTGGACCAGTTCGTGGCTCCTGGTATCGAGCCGGCTGTTCTCGATCAGAACGGAGGTGTTGCGATAGGAAATCGCACTGATGACGACAATCCCAGCAAAAACGAGCCCAAACCCGGCAAGAACTCGTCGTTCGATCGACCAATGGGTAAACCACTCCAAGATCCCGTTGACCTTGGGAATCGAGGCTGAACTACCCTCGGGGATCGGTTCCGATTGAACTGGAGCGGGCGTAACTGGAGGTTCCTGCGTGATGGATTCCATATCAGTCAAACGTGCTGCTGCACCGGAATGGAGGCCACTCTTGTGGAGACTGTACCCTCCTCCAGAAGACCCTGCAAGAAATATCCTACAGGATACTGGCTGCACCGTGGAGGCAGTCCACAGTAGAACTACCCCCCGAAGGGGGTGACGGCAGGGGGAACTGGGAGGGCTGCGGTTGGATCAGGGAAGTTTGAAAACATTAAGAGAGCAGAAACAACCCAGTCGGTGACCGGTTGCGGATAGATGCCAATGGCAAGTGTGCCGGCGAGACAGACATAGACCACCAGCTTAATCGAGCCTGAGACCCTGAGGGGCGCGCGGTCATGGGGCTCGCTGACATACATCTTCTTCACGACGATGAGGTAGTAATACATGGAGATCACGACGTTGATGAGCCCTACCGTAATGAGCAAGTACAGCCCTTCCTTCACGGCTGAGACAAAGATGTACAGTTTGCCGATAAAGCCGGCCAGCGGGGGCACGCCGGCTAGCGACAAGAGGAAAATCAACATGGAAAATGCGAGAAATGGCGACCGGCGGCCCAGACCGCTATAGTCGTCGATTTCATCACTGCCGATGGCTTCGCTGACCGCAATGACAACGGCAAAGGCACCGAGGTTGGCGAACAGATACGTCAGGAGGTAGAACAGCAGTGCGTCGCTGCCCATTTTCGTCCCCGTCGCGAGACCAATCAGCACATTGCCGATCTGGGCGATACCGGAATAGGCCAGGAGCCGCTTCATGTTCTTCTGCGCGATCGCCACGATGTTGCCGTATGTCATGGACAGGATGGACGCAGCGACAATCAACAGAATCCAGACCGGCTTAAAGGTGGCCAAGGCAACGAAGAACATTCTCAGCAGAATGGCAAAGGCCGCTCCCTTGGGTGCGATCGAGAGGAACGCGGTCACCGGCGTCGGTGATCCATGGTATGTGTCGGGAATCCACGAGTGGAAGGGTACCGCGCCGATCTTGAACCCTAATGCGGCGAAGATGAGCAGGAAACCAATGGCCAGTCCCGGTGTGGCCTGCGCCGTTGTCATATCGGAAAACACCAGTTTGCCGGTTTCCCCATAAACCAAACTAATGCCATAGGCGAGAAGGCCTGCGGCGAAGATCCCCAGGACGAAAAACTTGATGCCTGCTTCGTTTGAGGCCATGTCCTCGCGGAGATACGACACAAGGACGTAGAAGCCGAGGGTGGAAAATTCCAATGTGACAAAAACCGACAACAGGTCGTTCGCGGAAGCCATAAACATCATCCCGAGGGCGGACATCAGGATCAGGAAATAATATTCTCCGCGGAAGAACTTGAATCGATGGATGTAATCGATTGAGGCGAGAAGGACAAGGATCGTCGATCCGACGACAAACATTTTGAAAAATAAGGCCATCCGGTCGAGGGCGAACATGTTTGCAAAGAGGGTCCCTGTGATGCCGGCGATATCGAACCACGCCAGACAGCCGAGAGTGGCGACGAGCCCAGCGATACTGAGATAGGCCAATTGCTCATTCGGCAGCCTAGGGAACGAGAAATCAATGATGAGGATGACGCATAACCAGCACGTGAGCAGAATTTCCGGCAACAGCAACAGGAGATCGGAGGGAGATATCGTAAGCGAGAAGGTCATTCGGATCCCCGTGAGGGGTGAGGGGTGAGGGGTGAGGGGTTGTTCGCCAAGAGCGGAGCATCAGGTGTCCGCAGAGGGGTATTCGCCTCACTCCTCACCCCTAACCCTTCACCTGTCTGCGCGACCGGCACGACACGGATGATCTTTGCGATCAAGGGATCGACACCGGACCGCACCACATTATAGAGATGCATGGGGAAGAAAAAGAAGCCGACGCTGACAGTGATCATGATCAGGAGCGGAAGACGATCAGCAACGGCAACTGCGTCGTGCGCGTGACTGTACTTCTGATCCATAGGTCCGTAGAAGATCCCCCGCATCATCTTGAACAGGTAAGCCAAGGTCAAGACGATGCCGGCCACGGCCACAATGACCTGGAGCGGATACTTGTTCCAACTGCCGACGATGATCATGACTTCAGCAATGAAGTTCACGGTGCCAGGCACGCCGATCGAAGCCATGCACGCAATCACGAAACAGCCGGAGATGAACGGCATGCGATTCGAGAGCCCGCCGAGCGAGGGAATGTCGCGGCTGTGCGTTTGATCGTATACCCAGCCGGCCATCGCGAAGAGCATGCCGGTGGCCATCGCATGGGCGAACATGTACATGACTGCCCCGGTCAAGCTGATATAGTCCAAAGCGGCCATGCCTAAGAAGACATAACCCATGTGACTCGAACTTGAGTACCCGATAACGTACTTCGTATCTTTGGCGAAGAACGCCACGAATCCTCCGTACACGATACTGAACATGCAGAGCACGGCCGCAATGGGCATAAGCTCCCTGGTGGTCTCCGGCAGTATCTCGAACGCCACCCGGATGATCGAAAAATGGCCGAGCTTCATCAGCACACCTGCGTGCAGCATGCTCGTCGCAGCCGGCGCGGCAGCATGGCCCACTGGAGACCAGGAATGCAGCGGCCACAGAGGCGCGATCGAAGCAAATCCGAAAAAGACCAAAATCCAAATGATCTTGTCCAACGTCGTGCCCAGCACAGGAATGTTCATCAACTTGGCCTGTTCGCGGAGGACCAAAATATCGAAGGTGTTTAGTCCGGCAAACTTGTAGATCAGCAAGATGCCCATCAGAGCCGCAACGGCAAAGGCGGAGAGAAAGAGCACCAGTTTCATCGCGGCGTATTCTTTACTGTTGGATCCGAAGTTGAAAATGAATCCGACCGAATCGCGCAGCTTGAGGCCTTCCGCATCCGTCATCTCGTTGTACGTTTTCGTATGGCTCCCCCACATGCCCAACAGGAGATACATGGGGATGACGGACATCTCGTAAAAGAAGAAGAGAAAGAAGAGATCCAACGACATGAAGACGCCGATCGTGGCTGCGGCGAGGATCAGCAGCCAGATGTAGAATTCTTTCGTCCTATCCTTGATGTGCCAGGAGACGAAAATTCCTGCGAACAACAAGATGCCGGATGCCAGCACCAGCGGGGTTCCGATCCCATCCACACCGAGGTGAAGCGAGATACCAAGCTGGCGAGACCATTCGTATTTCTGGACGAACTGGAATCCCCCCTTCACATGATCATAGGCGTAGAACAGATATAGTGAAGCGAGCAAGGAGACAAAGGCCGATCCCGCCGCGATGCCCCGAACAAGCATCGCTTGACGGTTGGAGACGAAGATCAGCGCGATGGCCCCCACAAAGGGTGCAAACAGGATATAGAGCAGTGTGTAGTCACCCATACGACTTAATCCACCGTAACCAGGGGCTTGGACTCGATCGACGCGACGGTTCCCCGATCCAGCCGATCTACCAACGCCTGCACCGATCCGTTCATCATTCTCAAGAAGGGGCTTGGATAGAGACCAATCCAAAGGATCATCACCGCCAAGGCTGTCGCAATGAGCACTTCGCGGGGCTGCAGATCAGGGATGGAATCCTTGACGGCCTTGCCGAGCGGTCCCAGCATCGACCGCTCGTAGTACCAGAGAAAATAGGCTGCACCAAAGATCACGCCGCTTACTGCTATAGCCCCGTAGAGCCAATAGGCTTTGAAGGTCCCCATGAGAATGAGGAATTCGCCGACGAAGCCATTGGTTCCGGGCAAACCGATACCCGCCAATCCGATGAACAAGAAATAGCTTGCGAGGAGAGGGGTCCGTTTGGCCATGCCGCCGAATGAACCTAGTTGAGTACTCTGCTGCCGTGAATAGAGAAAGCCTGCAATAAAGAACAAACCCGCCGTGCTGAATCCCAAGTTGATCATGGTGAGCAGGCTGCCCTGCAATCCCTGAAAATTCAGGGCAAACAGGCCGATTACCACGAATCCGAGGTGGCTGATGCTGCTGAATGCGAGCAACCGGCGAAAATCTTGCTGGATCAGCGCCATAATGGCCCCATAGAGAATCGCCGCTAAGCCCAGAGCCATGATGATCGTGACAACGGTCTGACTTTTCGATGCGTCCGGAAGCAACGGAATGCTGAACCGGATGAAGCCGAATGTCCCGAGCTTCAGCCCAGCCAGCACTACCGCCATCCCGATCGGGCCTTCGAGGAGGGCATCGGCGAGCCATGTGTGAAACGGGAACACCGGAGCCTTGAACGCGAAGCCAAGAAACAACAGCCAGAAAATGAGGATCTGTTGGCTCAGGGGGATCGGAACGGAGAGCAGTTCTAACAGGTCAAACGAATAGGTCTGTTCCAGATGGCGCAACGTCGCCCACTGATGAAAATTGATGTTCAGCAGAGCAATACCCACCAACATGAACACGCTGCCAAGCAAGGTGTAGAGCACGAACTTCAGCGCTGCATAGTGCCGCTCCGCCCCTCCACCCCACAGTTTGATCAGAAAATAGCTGGGGATAAGCATGAGTTCCCAAAAGACGAAGAAGAGGATCAAATCGATAGAGAGAAAGACCCCCATCGTCGTCGTTTCGAGCGCGAGGAGCGCCATCATGTAGACCTTGATTTGATGGCGCACGGTGTCCCAGGAATAGATCACGATCAGGACCGTAAGAAACGCAGTGAGCCCGACAAAGAGGACACTGATCCCATCGACCGCCAGGTGATAGCTGATTCCGAGGGCGGGAATCCACGGCACGTGTTCGGAAAACTGCATGGCAGCCGAATCTGGAATGAATCGTAAGAGTATGAATACGGAGAGAGCCAACTCCAAGAGTGCGATCGTCAAGGCCGAAGTCTTGACCATGTCCTCGTCGTCAACCAGCCACAGGACAGCGGCCCCTACGAGAGGAAGAAAAAGAATACAGGTAAGAATGGGAAAGGTTGACGACAGTTCTTCTAACATGTCCGTGCTTTATAGCTGCATGATGAGCTGGACAATGGCTGCCAGCAGGAATAGTCCCGCCACAATGATGGCAGCATAGTGATGCACCATCCCGCTCTGTAATTGCCGCCATTGGCGGGCGGCAAGATGGTTGCCGTAGCCAATCACGTTGAGCCCGCTGTAGATCACGTATTTTTCAACCCACGTTGAACCGGCCGCGGCCAGATCAGCCAGACGTGAGACGGCGCGCACAAGACCATCGATCACGGTGTGGTCGAACCAATCAAGCAGAAATCCCAACTTTTTTGTCGGCTCCACCCATAACAGATCATAGAGCTCATCGACATAATACTTGTTCAGCAAGGTCCTGTAGGCAGCCTGAAACTGTGCGGACAGGCGATCCGGCACCGAGACATTTACACTATAAAAATAGTGCGCGAGCCCCCAGCCTAGCAACGCGATCCCTGTGGCAATCATCATGAGGGTGAGCACGAGTCCGGTGCTCGCTTCATGTTCCTCTCCCATGCCGGCGACCGGCGCAAGGAATTGATGGAGCCAGCCATGTTCAGGAGGAAACCCCAAGAACCCACCGAGTATGGACAGCACACCTAAGGCCATCAGCGGACCGACCATCACAGTCGGAGACTCGTGGACATGTTGCTCCGTATGGTGGTCCATACGGGATGGGCCATAAAACGTCAGGTAGATCAGGCGGAACATATAGAAGGAAGTCAGGAGGGCGGCGATGGCCGCCATGCCGTACAGTAGATAGTGGTGATGGGTGAAGGCATGAGCGAGAATTTCATCTTTGCTCCAAAAGCCTGCCAAGGGTGGAATACCAGCTATGGCAATGGTGCCGATCAGAAACAGTCGATAGGTCCAGGGAATTTTCGCGCTGAGGCCGCCCATCTTTCGTATGTCTTGCTCCCCCGAGAGTGCATGGATCACCGAGCCGGCTGAGAGGAACAAGAGGGCCTTGAAGAAGGCATGGGTCATGAGGTGGAAAATGGCAGCTGTATAGGCTCCGATCCCGCACGCAAGCATCATGTACCCAAGTTGACTGACCGTCGAATAGGCGAGGACGCGCTTGATGTCCGTTTGCACGAGTCCTATGCTGGCGGCAAACAAGGCCGTGAGTCCGCCGATGATGCCAACGACCGCCATGGCCGTGGGTGACAAGTCGAAAATGGCATGGTTCCGCACGATCATATACACTCCGGCCGTGACCATCGTCGCCGCATGGATGAGTGCGCTGACCGGTGTCGGCCCCTCCATCGCATCCGGGAGCCAGGTGTAGAGAGGAAGTTGAGCCGACTTGCCAACTGCTCCCACGAGCAGGCAGAGGGCGATCGCGGTGGCCATCTCCGGCGAGAGCTGGCTGATCTGGGCAAAGACCTTCGTATAGTCGAGTGTCTTGAAATTGATGAAGATGAGGAAGATTCCCAGAAGGAAGCCCGCGTCGCCGATACGGTTCACCACAAAGGCTTTCGAGGCAGCCTTCGCGGCCGAGACCTTGTCATAGTAGTAGCCGATCAAGAGGTAGGAGCAGAGTCCTACCCCTTCCCACCCAATGAAGAGCACGACATAGTTGTTCCCCATGACAAGGAGCAGCATGGAGACCATGAAGAGGTTCATGTAGGTGAAGAATCGCGTGAATCCCTCTTCCCCATGCATGTAGCCGACGGAATAGACGTGGATCAGGAACCCGACGCCCGTGACCACGAGCAGCATGATGCATGTGAGAGGATCGACGAGATAGGCCAAATTGATGGTGAGGTCCCCACCGAATATCCATTGATAGGCGATGACTTCATGGGGCGTACCGGTCCGCAGAATGTCGACAAACACGCTGATCGTGCAGAGAAACGATAACCCTACCGACCCCCAGGCAAGCCGATGGGCCACGTCGTGGGAAAACCTCCTGCCTACGAGCCCATTGATGATTACGGCCAGTAGAGGGAACAGCGGAATGAGTTTTATGAGTAAATCGGTCACGTTACCATTTTAAGAGGTTCATCTCGTCTACGTTCGTGGAGATCTTTCCACGGAATACGACGATGATGATGGCCAATCCGATGGCTGCCTCCCCTGCTGCGATGGCGATGATAAAGAGAGCCACCAGTTGACCTGCCATTGATTCCAGGTAATAGGAAAAGGCCACGAGGTTGATGTTCGCCGCGTTCAACATGATCTCGACGGACATCAGCACGATGATGAAGTTCCGTCTGATCAAGACGCCGAGCAGGCCTGTGATAAAGAGCACGGCACCGACGGCAATATATGCGCTGAGAGGAACCATAGTTACGTGTGAGGCGTGAGGCGTGAGGCGTGAGGCGCGCAAACCCTTGTCTGTTCTCTTGTCGCTCGTTCCCTCACGCGTGACCTGTTACGCCTTATTTTCTTTGTTGATCGGTTTGGGGGTTTTTGCCAGCACGATCGCTCCGATGACGGCGCCCAACAGGAATACTCCAACGATTTCGAACTGCAACAGATAGTCGCTGAACATCGTGATCCCGACCGCGTGGGTATCGCCATCCTGAAGGACCACTGCAGTCGTCGCGTTGCCCTTTGCGCCCCCGAAGGGTGACCGGACCAGGAGCGCCAACACGTACAAGGACCCGATGACTGCAGGAACCAGAAAGTACAGATAGGAGGAGTGGAAATAGCGGTCATCGGTCTTCAAGTTCATGAGCATCAGGACGAAGAGGTACAAGACGAGGATCGCACCGGCGTACGCGATGACCTGCATGGCCCAGATAAACTCGGCATTGAGGAGGATGAAGAGTCCGGAGACGTGAACCAAGAGGGCCAGAAGCGCCAGACCGCAATGCACAGGATGCTTGAGCGCGACTGTCAAGACACCTGCAGCAATACTGGCCAGGGCGAAGTAGGTAAAGAAAACGACAACCATCGATCGACTCAGCCTAGATGCTTAGGGGGTGGTTGAGTCGGTTTCAGTACCGATTGCGGGAAGTAATAGCGATATTCCCTGCTTTCCTCAACATTCGCTTCTTGATTATGCGCGTACAAGTATTTTTTTGCATCTTCGAGATGGCGTTCACCGATTTCGTACAGCCTCTTCTTATCGAACAGTAAGGTGCGTTTATCGTGGGTCGAGAACTCATACACCTTTGTCATCGCCAACGCATTGACCGGACAAGCCTCGACACAGTAGCCGCAAAAGACGCATTTCGTAATGTCGATGTAAAACTCGCTGGCAAATCGTTGCAGCGGACGCTCCGCGTCCTCCGAGCTGATGACCTTGATACAGCGAGACGGACAAGCCGCCTCACAGAGGTCACAGCCGACACAGCGTTCCCGGTGATCGTCATAGCGCAAGAGTGCGAGTGCCCCCCGGTGAGTATCGGGAAGGGTGCGTTGCTCTCGTGGATACTGAAAGGTGATGGGCTTGTGAAACATGTGTTTGAACGTGACTTTCATCGCGTCCCAGATCTCATAGAACAACGCGGCTCTGAGGATCTGCTTTGTCAGTGTGGCAACGCTCATGTGTACGTTCTGCTCGCCTTTACACTTTTTCGATCGTCACGCTGGTCTGCTTGAACGAGGGGACTCCGGTCACCGGATCAATCTGGACCGACATCAGGTCTTTCACCGGCGGCTCATTGAAATGCTCCGGAAAGAAGCACGTCAGCGGCCCGATGGATTGATCGGGCTGCACCGCCAATTGCAGAGAACCGCAATCCGATGTGAGCCGTACCGTCATCCCCTCACCCACTGCAAGACGTTCCATATCTTGTGGATTCATCCTGAGTCGTCCGGTATTCGGACCGATCGTGATGAGCCCTGGGGCTTTGGTCGACATCTTACCTGAATGGTACAAGGCTTGTCCCATCAGCAACACAAAAGGTCGCTCATTTTTGGAGTCTATCGGCGTGGAGATTCGGTAGCGCGCCGCCGCATCGGCCGCATAGTCGTCCAAGAAATAGGAATCCCTGGTCGGTGCAACCTTGCGCGGTTGCCCAAGGTTGTAGTACCCGGGAAGCAGTTTCATGATCTCGGCTTGAATATCGTTCGAAGAGGCGTACTCCCACTGACAGCCTAGTGCATTAGCCAGCGCCGTCATGATGTGCCAATCCGGCAAACTTTCCCCGATGGGATCGAGGGCTTCACGAACCCGCAGGACTCGCCCTTCCAGATTTGTGAAAGTCCCGTCTTTTTCCGCAAAGGTACAAGCAGGGAGCACGGCATGGGCCATGCGGGCAGTTTCAGTCAAAAATGGATCCTGGACGACGAGTAACTCCAATCGATCCAATGCTGCACGGACCTCCATCGATGTGGGCAACGTAGCAAGCGGATTTTCTCCGATCACATAGAGGGCCCTGATTTGACCGTTCCTGCAGCGCTTGAGGATCTCTGTGAGATTCGCGCCGGACCCAGCCGCCGGAAGCGTGACACCCCAGGCCTTGGCAAACCGGTCGCGTGCTTCCTGATCGTTGAATGAGCTTTGACCGGGAAGGTATTCCGGCGCAACCCCCATATCCACCGCACCCTGCTCATTGGGCTCTTCCGTAAGCGTATTCACCCCACAGCCGGGCCGGCCCAGCTTGCCCGTGATCCAGGCCAGGTCAATCAGTTTCATGACGTTCTGATAACCGTCGGGGCGCCGAACAATCCCTTCGGCACAGATGATGATGGATCTGGGTGCTACGGCAAAGATCGCCGCAGTTTCTTTCAATGACTCGACCGGCATGCCGGTCTGCGCGGCCACCTGCTCCAGCGATATGTGGGCCACGGCCTCCTTCAAAGCCTTGAATGCCGATGGATACTTCTGAGTACTGTTGTCATCGATTAAATCCAGCTCCAGGGTGGCCTTCACGATCCCATCGATCACGAGGCCTTCTGTTCCGGGCTTGATCAGGATCGGATGGGACGCCAGCTTGGCGATGTTCGTGATGGCAGAATCAAGGACCACCACTTGCGCTTTATAGACACGAATCGCCTCTTTGATGCGAACGGCCGTGAGTGGGTTTGTTTCCGTGATGTTCGAGCCAATGAGTATCACGGCTTTGGCTTTCGTCAGATCTTCCCAGTCGTTTGGATTCCGCCCTATTCCCAAAGCATGCCGAGAGGCCTGCACGAAATTGAGGTGGCCGTAGCGGGCGCTGCTGTCAAGATGGTTGGTCCGAAACCCGGCGCGCATGAGTTTCTGGAAGAGATAGAGTTCTTCATTCGTGCAACGGGCCGTGATTAAGCCGGCAATCGCGTCAGGTCCGTGCTTCCGTTGAATTTCTGAGAACCGATCAACCACCTGGTGCATGGTCTCGAGCCACGGGGATTCAACGAGTTGATTGCCTTTGCGAAGGAGCGGTTGTTTCAGACGTGCCGGACTATCGATGTACTCGAACCCGAAGCGCCCCCGAACACAGAGTCCACCGTGCCCTTTAGCCGTATCGGCCCTGTCGCCCCATTTGTTCTTCCAGGACAGCGGCGAGGTCACGCGGACCACTTCAGCATCCTTGGTCTCAAGGTACATCTGACAACCATCCCCGCAGTAATTACACGTCGTGGTTGTTTTCTTCATCTGCCACGGCTTGTACAAATATTTTGAGAACTTGTTCGTGATGGCGCCGACCGGGCAGACGGCGAGACAGTCCCCGCAAAACTCACAGGACAGTGCGAGATCTCCCTTTGGCACGACTTGATTGAACCCCCCCTTTTTCATGAACTGAAGCGCGTCGATCATCAGCACGTCTTTGCACACGTTGATGCATTCCGCGCAGGCAATGCAACGGTTCATATTAAAGTCGAGCGCGGGGCTGCGAGTATCTTCCGGAATAAATTTCTGTTTCGCGTTCGCCAGGTTCGTCACCCCATGCTGAAAGGCTGTGTCTTGCAGTTCACATTGACCGTCGGCGTCACAGACAGGGCAGTCGAGGGGATGGACCGAGAGATGTTTTTCCACGGCCTTTTTCCTGGCTTGGAAGAGATCATCTCCCTCTGTCCTGATGATCATCCCGGCGGTCGCTTTGGCAGAGCAGGAACGAACAGGCGCCTTCTTGCCTTCCTGCATGACCAAACACATGCCACAAGAGCCGAATGGATCGAAGGTATAGTGGTAGCACATGGCGGGGATAATCTTTCCCGTGCTCGAGATGACGTCATAGAGCGAGACCCCGCTCTTTGCCATCACAGACTTTCCGTCGATCGACAGTTCGATCTCGGCTGCTTCCACCTCAGGATTAGTTGCTGGCTTTAGTCCCATATTGCTCCGAATGTTGAATGTTGAATGTTGAATTTTCAATGTTGAATTGAAAAACCGTCCCACCATTCACAATTGAACATTTAGCATTAAACATTTCTGTTATCTGTCACACTCCCCCATCACTATGTCATAGGTCCCGAAGATCGTGACCGCATCGGAGATCATATAGCCCCTGGACATATGGTCGAAGGCGCCCATGTGAATAAAAGAGGGGGCGCGAATTTTCAAGCGGTAGGGTTTCCCGCCGCCGGTGCTGACGATGTAGAATCCCAATTCCCCCTTGTGCGCTTCGGTCCCGCAATAGATTTCCCCCGGAGGAGCGTCGAAGCCCTGCGAGAACAGCTTGAATTGCTGGATCATGGACTCCAAATTCGTAAAGACTCGTTGCTTCGGCGGCAACGTCACGCTCGGCACATCAGCCATAATAGGTCCATCCTGCATCTGTTCCAGGCATTGCCGGATGATTTTGATGCTCTCGTACAGTTCTTGAACGCGAATCCAATACCGATCATACGTGTCACCGTTCTTACCGAGAGGCACACTGAATTCGCATTTCGCATAGGCCGAATAGGGCTCGGCCTTACGGAGGTCGTAGTCGACACCAGAGCCACGGAGCGTCGGCCCGCTCAGCCCGAAACTCACCGCGTCTTCCGCCGAGATGATGGCCACTCCCTTGGTCCTTCCGAGCCAGATTCGGTTCTTTTCGAGGAACACCACATACTCGTCTATTTTCGGCGGAAAATAGTCCAGAAACTGCTTCAGCTTCCCGAACAGCGAGGGCGTGAAGTCTCGCTCAACGCCGCCGATGCGATACCAACTGGTTGTGAGGCGCGCGCCGCAGAGTTCGTCGAACCAGTCCATCAGAATTTCCCGGTCCCGGAAACAATAGAAAAAGACGCCCATGGCTCCGATGTCGAGGGCCTGGGTACCGAGCCAAAACTGATGCCCGATGATCCGTTGTATCTCCGCCACGATGGTGCGTAGATATTCTGCACGGTCGGGCACGGTGATATTCATAAGCTTCTCGACCGCGCGGCAGTATGCAAAATTGTTGTACATCGCGCAGACATAGTCCAACCGGTCGGTGTGGGGAATAAATTGGTGATAAGTGCCGTCTTCTGCCAGCTTCTCCACACCGCGGTGCAAATATCCCAGTACAGGAGTCGATTTGACGAGGCGTTCTCCTTCCAATTCGAGAATGACTTTCAATACCCCGTGAGTCGCAGGGTGTTGAGGCCCCATGTTGAGCAAGAGTTCCTCTGAACGTAACGTTGGGAGAGTCTCGCTTTCCGGGTGAGCCGGATCGATTTTGTAGACGGTTGTTCGCTGATCTTCTATGGCCATCGTCTGTCCTATCGAGTCGTTTCGTCGAGGAACTCAAACGTGTCGCGCCAGCCCTTGCCACGGAGCGGAAAATCTTTCCGTAGCGGATAGCCTTCTGAGTAATCGTCCGGTAAAAGGATCCGTCGGAGATCCGGATGATGCCGGAAGCGGATTCCCATCATGTCGTACACTTCGCGCTCCATAAAATCCGCGCCCTTCCAGAGATCCGTGAGGGAATCCACGATACAGTCCGATTCTGGTACCCTGGTCTTGAGCCTGATGCGATGGCACTTCTTGATGGAGTAGAACTCATACACGACTTCAAACCGATCGTCGTCGTCGGGCCAATCGACCGAACTCACATGCACAATATAATCGAAGTCCATGGCCGGGTCGTCACGAAGGAATTGTGCAACGTCATGGAGTCGATCCCGCATCACGGTCACGGCAAGCTCGCCACGCCATTCGACGGCCTTTACGAAGCCGGTGGCAAAGCTTTCTTCAAGTCGGCTGGCCAGTTGCTGCAAGGACATTGGTCGAGACCTATATTTTGTGGCTAGGCTTGACCTGATCCGGTTGTCTCACGAACACACGCTTTAGCATGATTCGCTCTTGTAGCTTGAGGATACCGTCAAAGAGCGCCTCAGGCGTGGGAGGGCAACCGGGCACATAGATATCGACTGGCACGAAACGATCGACACCCTGGACGACGCTATAACTGTCGTAGATATTGCCTGACGTGGCGCAAGATCCCATCGCGATGACATATTTCGGCTCAGGCATCTGATCGTACAGTTTTCGAATGACGGGGGCCATCCGTCGGCAAACTGTACCGGCCACGAGCATCAGATCGGACTGGCGTGGCGAGGCCCGGAACACACCGGCACCATAGCGGTCCATATCGTACCGTGACGAGACTGCGGCAATCATTTCGATTGCACAGCAGGCCAGGCCAAACGTCATAGGCCACAGCGATCCCTTGCGAGCCCAATTGACCGCCTTTTCCACCGTTGTAGTGACGATGTCGGGGGCGCTGTCCTTGCTATGACGACCAATTTGGATCAGTCCCATTCCAGAGCCCCCTTGCGCCAAGCATAGACATAGGCCACCAAAAACAATCCGATGAAGACCAGCATTTCAATCAATCCGATCAACTCAATCTTCGTGAAGACCACTGCCCATGGATACAAAAAGATGACCTCAATATCGAAAATAACAAAGAGCATCGCGAAAATGTAATATCGAACCGGGAAAGGCATTCGAGCATCTGAAAATGGCTCTGATCCGCACTCATAGGAAGAGAGCTTTTCCGGCTCTGGATATTTCGGCTGGACCAGATAACTGATAACCAGCGACCAGATGCCAAAAAACAGCGCAACCACAACAAAGAACAAGATCGGAAAGTAGTGGGTCAGATACTCGGAGAGTAACTCAAAGCCGCTCATTGCTCTGACCTTTCAACACCTTGAGATACAAGGAAAGCTTGATATTATCTTCTGGGTTAAGGGATAGCAAGCGTTCAAAGGACCTGCTGGATCGACCCAATAGTCCTAGGCACTGCTGCTTGACAAGTCATCATCCAGCGATGAGAAATCAACAGCTTATGGAAACTTTTCTGAAGTTCGTACGGGTGGAGCCGAAGCCGAAGGGATTCCATCTCCCCACGACCTGCTTAGGCCTGTCGGAGCAGATCTACTTATGCGGAATTCTCCGCATCGTGACTGTGGTAGGTTCCATACGATCTGATGACATACGCAAACTGGAGGGCGGCATACCAGAAATTTGATCCCACTCAAGCTCCAGAGCCGAGAAGGCCTTGGCTTTCTTGCGTCGGTGAATCTGGGTCTTGATACGGGGAGGATCTCGACGTTGAGCATCATGGACGGGCACCTGGTCAAATTCCATAAATGGAACCCCTTTGTCAGCAGCCAAAATCTGAATCAGGTTAGCATCGAGTAAATCCGCGGGTCAAGCAGTGAAAGACCCTAATATCCTTGACAATACAAGACTATTTGCTATGGTTTTCACAGCAATACTTGCCTCACATGAAGGACAACCATTATGGCTAACTATTCAATGAAACATGTCGTCTCCCTGATGGTCTGGAGCTTAGCCACACCGCTCATTCCTCTGGCCTGGGGAGCAGACAATCTCGATTCGATCAGATTCGGAGAAAAGGCTTTGGCCTATTCATCCGGCTCCATCCAGCAGTCGACTCCACAGGATGGGTTCGTGAATGTGATAACCGGCGACAATCAGACAACCGGAGATCACATGATATTGGGAAGCCGGGATGTCCTCTACCTCCGGCTGAACCATCCCAGCGATGCCGCCCTAGGAGATCTTTTCACTATCTACAGACGAACGCACAAGGTATTCCATCCGGCCACCGGCCAATACCTCGGTCATCTAGTTAATCGGCTCGCAGTGGTTGAGGTCAGCCAAATTGATCAGGAGCTGACCACTGTTCAGGTCATTCGGGCCTACGCAGCTGTATCGCCTGGTGATCCGGTGATGAGATTCGTACTTCCGGCCGACGAGGAAGCAGCAGTGGACCAGCCCTCTGCCGGTAATATGGAAGGGCGAGTTGTGGACTTTCAATCCAACATGGGGACAATGAACCTTGTGGCACAAAGGAACGTCGTGTACCTGGACCGGGGACGGGAAGATGGGATCAGACCGGGGGATCGAATGAAGGTAATCCGGACCGGAGGGAGTCTTCCCCAGCGAGTCGTGGGTGAATTAAAAATCCTGTCCACGGAAGACCGAACCGCCACAGCCTTGATTACAAAATCAACCTCCCGCATTCTCAAGGGTGATCGCTTCAGTAGGGTCGCGGTTCCTGCTGCTGAGGTCATCCCGGTCTCTCAAACGCCCCGGCAGTCACTAACTGTGTCTCCAACTGAGGCTCCTTCCCCAAGCAAGTTTCGCGTACAGAATGCTGCTGGCGAAACTCGCATCAGTCTCAGTGACTTCATGAAGCAGATTCGGTTTGAATCCGGCGAAGCCACAATCAAGTCCGAGGGCTATACGGTACTCGATCAACTCATTGCGTACCTCAAGACCGCTGCCGGTGATCAGTGGATTCGAGTCGAGGGTCATGCGGATAACATGGAAATCGGCCCTTCGCTCCAGTCGCTCTACCACACGAATTGGGACTTGTCGAAAGCTCGGGCTAGAGCTGTCCTTCGCTACTTGAACGAGAAAGGCGGGATCGATTCGGTGAAACTGTCATCGGTTGGCTATGGCGATACAAAGCCGCTTGCCAGCAATGCGACAGAAGTCGGTCGACAGCAGAACCGTCGTGTGGATATCGTACTCTCTCCGCCCGAATCACCCGCAGAAAAGTCTGGACCGGCGGCAAAGTCAGCTGAGACCGGCAACAATGGATCCATCTTGTCCCGTCTCAGCCCAACGGAAGGCAGCACCCCCATCTCTCCAACGAACACGATAACCCCAGCGGCTTCAGCAGATCCATCCATCGTAGCGCCCTCATCTGTCCCTGGAAATCCTGCCTCAACGTCCATTTCGCCCTCAGTTGGCCAGAGCAGTTCAGACCGGAAATCCAATGATTCTGTAGCCCCTCTCCAGTAGATTCATCAAGGACCATCACGGAGGGTTGACATCTGGTCGTCAACCCTCCAGGCCCCCGCTAGAATTCCTCCATCCCTTCTCCTTCGTTGTCCCCCCTTTTCCCGTACTGCTACAATGCCACATGGTTTCGCCTCAAGCAGCCACTCCGCACACAGAACCAGAACCCCTGTTCGCAGACGTCATTGTCCCGCGGCACCTGGCAGGCCCCTTCACCTACATCGTGCCCCTGACACTCCAACCGACAATACGCATCGGACATCGAGTGCTTGTGCCCTTCGGACGGTCGCTCCTCCAAGGAGCGGTGATCGCCCTTTCACAGACGCTTCCTCAGAGCCTCGATCGCGCGCGCATCAAGGAGATCCGCTCGCTCATCCAGGAGGAGGCTCCAACAGATGTGTCATCTCGCCTGTTTCAACTCTCACGGCAAGTGGCCGAACAGTATGCCGCGCCCTGGGGACAATGTCTCAGGCTCATGCTACCTCCGGCACCCAAAAAGCGCTCGCAGGATCAGCCGTTGATCTCGACAGCACCCTTTGTTCCACCAGTCAGACAGACTGATCAGAGCAACCCCGGCATCACGGCACCATTCATTCCTGACACCTCAACATCTTGGGCCGGACCCCTGTTCGAAGCGCTGAGATGCCAAGGACCGTCCAGGATCCTGGTACAGGCTTCCTGGGGCGGTCGGTTGAGGCTGTTGCAGGATGCCATTCGCCTGACGCTCGACCAAAGAAAGTCGGCCCTCATCATCGTCGGCGAAGCCGAGCGGGCCCAGTGGATTAGAGACTCGATCTGCGATCACGAGACAGGCATCTCCCCGGTCTGTTTCCATAGCGGTCTCTCGGATCAGGTGAAAGCCGAGATCTGGGACCGGATCCATCGGCAGATCGTTCGAGTGGTTGTGGGGACCAGGTCAGCCATCTTTCTCCCATTGGCTGCGATCGGAGTGATTTGGGTCGAAGGCGAAGAAGATGCCGCGCTGAAAGAAGCTCAAGAGCCACGGTACCATGCGCGGGACGTAGCATGGTTGAGGGCGCAAGATGAACAGGCTGTGCTGGTCCTCAGCTCTTCCCATCCATCTCTGGAGACCAGAGCAGCTGTGGGGCAACGCGGAGTCGTTGTACGTCAGTCCATACCGCGTGAAGAGCGACCGACTGTCCAGGTTGTTGATTTGCGCGATCACGGCCACAGCGCGGTGTTGAGTCAGCCGCTCGCTCAGGCCATCGAGCAGGCAATCAGTCGCCGAGCCGGCGTCCTCTTGTTTCTCAACCGGAAGGGCTATGCGGGCGCCCTCGTTTGTCGTGACTGCGGCCTGGTTCCCCGCTGCCCTGCCTGTCGCGTGGCACTGATGTATTCGCGTCAGGCAGGACGCCTGCGCTGCTCCTACTGCGGGAGCAGCGCGCCAATCCCAGAAACCTGCGTCTCCTGTTCCGGTCCTCGCATGCAGTTGATCGGGGAGGGAACAGAGCGGGTGGAAGAGGATGCGAAACGGTTGTTTCCTCGCGCGGCAGTGATTCGGCTTGATGGAGATACCCTGCGACGGCCGGCGCAAGCCGAGGCTCTCTGGCGGAAGATCGAGCACGGTGAGTGGGATATCCTCGTCGGGACACAACTGTTGCTGCGGCGGGTGGCCCTCCCGAGGATGGGCCTAGTCGGGATTGTGCAAGCTGATGCAGGACTCAGCATGCCTGATTTCCGATCCGCGGAACGTACCTATCATCTCCTCCTCGATGCGATCAGTCTCGCCGATTCTGCAACGAATGGCGGACAAGTGATCGTGCAGACCTACCTGTCATCTCATCATGCGATTCAGGCTGTGGCTCAGAACGAGGAATCCATCTTCTTAAGGGAGGAGCTGTCCTATCGGCAAGCATTGGGGTATCCTCCTACGGTATATCTGATTGCCCTCCTCGTATCGGGGTCCGATGAGAAAATGGTTCGCGACGCTGCCGCCGCATGGGTGGTTCGGCTCACCGCCTGTTCTGCACCGTCTGTGGCCAGACCGGTTGCTGCGGACAATGTCCCTTCGACAGCTGAATCGATCGGTCGGCCCGACCGCCTCACTGTTCTGGGACCAGTTCCTTCTCCTGTGTCGAGACTCCGTGGGCGATATCGGTGGCAAATCCTCGTGAAGTCGCTCGACCGTGAAGTGGGTGTCGAAGCGGTGCGAGTGACGGTCAAAGACATGGAACGGACTTATCAACGCAGATCCGTCAAGTTCGATATCGATGTCGATCCGATCGAAGAGTGGTAGTACTTATTTGTTCCTGCTGGAGCGCCCTGATCGCATGATGGGTGTAGCGCTGTCGGTCGCCTCGGTTGATGACGCAACGAGAGGCTGACCGGCTCGCTTGAAGAACCCATAGGAAAACGTGATCCAAAAGACCGCTGAGATGAGTCCGGTCAGGGCGGCTGAGAGAATCGTTCCCAATTGTTCATCGGTCGGTTCCGTCGTGATCGAACGGACCTGAACCATCGTGACAATGGGCCACACGAGACTCTCGATGCCAAGTAAGAGGGTGGCCCAAGCCCAGACCAGTCCGATCGTACGTCCCTTCCAAATTAGAAACCCTGCAACGCCTCCTGCGACGAGAAACACCCCCCACAGTGGGATCGAGTCCCACGCCAGCCAGGCACCAGCCGCGACAACGAGACCACCAAACAGAGCATTGAGTTGGGGTCCCCACCATACATTGACCATCTGAGGATCGTTCTCCATGGATGATGCGGGGGCTAGTGTGAATTCCGTCGTCGTGGTTGTCAACGGACCCTTTCGGTTTCCTGCTAGACCACCCATTCGCTCACGTTGCCCCCTGATTGCTTCCTCGCCTGACAGCCAGAAAGAGCTGCTCTCGTTCCACTCTGGTGAGTGGCTTCCACTGTCCCGAGACTAATCCATCAAGCGTAATGTGGATAATCCGGACACGATGTAACGTAAGCACCCGATATCCCAAGACTTGGCACATGCGCCTGATCTGTCGATTGCGTCCTTCGGTGAGGGTGATACGGAATCGCGCCGGACCGAGTCGTTCGATCCTGCAGGGCTTGGTTGGGCGATCGAGAATAACAACCCCTTGGGTCATGCGGTCCATGAATGTTTGATCGAATGGATGATCGACCGACACCTCGTATTCCCGTTCATGCCCGCGCTCGGTCCGTAGAATCTCGTTCACGATGTCCCCGTCGTTCGTCAGAAGAATGAGCCCGGAAGAGTCCTTATCGAGCCGACCGATCGGAAAGATCCGTTCCGGATGACCGATCTCTGCAATGATATTACGGGGTACATGTGACTCACTGGTCGTCGTCACACCTACCGGCTTGTAATACTTGATATAGAGCGGGGCCGTCCCCCAGGGAATCACCTGTCCGTCTCGCGCGATCACGTCGCCTGGACCAACCTGATCCCCTAAACCCGCCACCCGCTGATTGATAGTTACGCGACCAGATTCGATGAGGCGATCAGCCTCGCGCCGAGAACAGATGCCGTGATGGGTAAAAAACTTATTGATACGAAGCTTGTCGGTCACGGGCAAGGTATGCCGTTTCAGTGGACGCGGCGGCCCGCATTGATACGTCCCAGCATGCGGTAGATCAATCGGGCGATACAAAATTGTGGAGCGACAAACCCTTCTATCGGAGCAATTTCGCTGATGTCCATCCCGAGGATGCCAGGTCCATTGGCCAAGGCTGTCACGAGGTTGACCGTATCGTACCACCCCAATCCACCGGGCTCGGGAGTGCCAAGCGCAGGAACGAGCGAGGCATCAAGTCCATCACAATCGAAGGTCAGGTAGACCGGCCCTCGACAGGCCTTTACCACATCGGGAACCCAGCGGGAAGCCTTGCCTTCGTAGGGTCCTGACTGGTCAAGAATATCGGAGGCAAAGAACGTGGTGATTCGACCGGTGTCTTTAATGCAATCGATCTCCTCGGGAGAGATGGAACGAATGCCGACTTGAACCAGCGGCAACCCGTCGTCAACCACGCGGGCCATCACACTGGCGTGGCTATACGGATTCCCTCCGTAGGCTTTCCGCAAGTCTCCATGCGCGTCGATCTGCACGACACACAGATCAGGATAGCATCGGGCATGGGCTCGGATGGCGCCAAGCGCGCCGGTATGTTCCCCGGTCAAGGTGACGACAAACCGTCCGGTACCGACGTGAGGAGCAACGAACGCATCGATAGCATCCACCGCCTGCCGATCGACTTTGCCATCAAGATCGAGCGAGCGGATGGTGGCAACCCCGCCCCACTCTCGATAGGGCTCACACCGGAGGGTTTCGTCGTATAACTCGACTTGTTGTGATGCCTCGATGATGGCTGACGGGCCTCGATCGGAGCCCAGCACATAACTGGAGGTATGTTCGTAGGGTGCTGGCAGGACATAGACACCCGCCTGATCGGGATGGCACCAGGGCTCATCGAGACCGAGGAAGTTCTGGTCGATGCCCTCCCAACCGGCGGGAAGTGTCATGGGTGTACGCTCACGCGGCAGGGCTACCGACGCCGCTTCGGTATATTTTCCGCCGGGATGAACACGGCCAATGCAATCACCGTCGTCCAGCGATTGGGTTTACCAATAGCGGACTGGGTGATATTTTGGGTCCGAACGATCTTGCCGGCCATTTTGAATACTTGTTCCCGCTCTTTCCATGCGATGTTCGGATCGAACTCGACTCCGAGCGTCGTGGCCAACATCTGCGCTGCCAAATCTTCCGTATACTCGCCTGTCTCTTCATCGGTTTCGCCATGAGCATGGTGCTCGGACAGATACCCGTAGGTTCGCCGATCGGTAGGGACTGCCACCCCAATCGATGCGGAGATCAGGCGGTTTCGCTCATTTGTTTCCGATCGCGCCATGACACAAAACGTGATTTCACCGGGGTTCAACAACTTCTCTCCGCGAGTGCGTGGAACAATTTTGCAATTCGGCGGAAGAATCGACGACACCGTGACGAGATTACAATAGGCGACGCCGGCACTGCGCAAGGCTTGTTCGAAAGAGGCCAGCTTTTCTTTGTGGACTCCGACGCCTCGCGTCAGAAACATCTGCGTAGGTACCATCGTTTCTACTCCTTACTTCGTTAGACACACCTGGTGGAGAGGTTCCTTGTTAACCGAAATGCACACCTACCGTAAGCGTAACTGGGCACAGGGTCGCTGTTGTATCAAGATTGGCGGAGGTTCGCAATATCCTGAGACGTTTTTTCTATTGGAGGGTGCTGGTAGGCATATCAGCTGCTGCTAGATCCCCGCAGGTGATTTAAGATTCAACACCAGCATACGGGGCTCGGTCATGTCCTCGATTGCGGCCCGCACCCCTTCACGCCCGATTCCTGAATCTTTCACGCCGCCATATGGCATGTGATCGGCGCGGAACGTCGGAATCTCGTTTGCCAGCACAGCCCCCACTTCAAGGTGCCGAAAGGCATGAAAGATCTTGTTCACATCCTGGGAGAACACTCCGGCTTGGAGCCCATAGTCAGACTGGTTGAGCGCTGTGATCGCTTCGCCGAAGTGGCGGTAGGGTGTCACGGTCACCACCGGCCCGAAGACCTCCTGACAAGAAACTTTCATGGTTGGCGTGACGTGCGAGAGCACGGTCGCCTCCATCACCGATCCCATTCTCTTGCCACCCAGAAGCACTCGGGCGCCTTGCGACACGGCTTCCTCAACCCATGCTTCAAGACGATGGGATGCGGCCGGGTCAATCAACGGTCCAATTACTGTGGTATCGTCGCTCGGGTCGCCAGCCTTCAGACGCGCGACTTGAAACAGAAACTTCGTGGTGAAGAGGTCCACGATGGAATGGTGGACGAAGATTCGTTGAACGGATATACAGGTCTGACCAGCATATCCGAACCCGCCGACTGCGCAACGCTGTGCGGCAAGTTCTATATCGGCATCGGGCTCCACAATGACGCCCGCATTCCCACCAAGCTCCAACACCACCTTTTTCTTCCCACATTTGGCCTTCAACATCCATCCCACGGCGGCGCTGCCGGTAAAGCTCAGGAGTTTGAAACGCGGATCGACCACAAGCTGCTCTGCCGTCCCATTGTCGCAGGGCAGGATATTGACTGCGCCAGGCGGAAGTCCGGCCCCCAGGACAACCTCTCCCAAAAGTAACGCAGTCAAAGGTGTTTGTGGCGCCGGTTTGATCAGGATGGAATTTCCGGCAGCCAGGGCCGGTGCAACCTTGTGAGCAACAAGATTGAGGGGAAAGTTAAAGGGGGTAATCCCAAGCACCGGACCGATGGGAACCCGACGGAGGATGCCGAGATGGGAGTCCGTTCCCGGCGTCCAGTCAAGGGGGACCACCTCGCCAGGTATCCGCCTCGCCTCTTCAGCCGCAATGGTAAATGTTTGAACAGCCCGATTGACTTCACGTTTCGCGTCGGTAATCGGTTTGCCAGCTTCAGCCGTCAGTAGGCGGGCAAATTCCTCGCGTCGGTCATAGAGCCCGCCGGCGATCTTTTGCAGCGCATGATAGCGCGCGTGGGACGGCAAGGCTCCCATTGCAACAGCAGCCTCGACCGTCGATTGGATCGCTGTTTCGGCATCGGCTGAACCTGCATTCGACACCTCGGCGAGTAGCCGTCCTGTGAATGGATTGTTCACAGGTGCCACGGTCTCCCCGTGCTGCCACAAACCTCCAATTAAAAATGGACGTGGTTCCTGCACGAAGCCGCTCCGCTTGTGGTGAAGATCTAGTCGGCGGACTTAACCGATGCTGCAGGAGCCGACTCATGGCTGGCTGGCTGATGGGCGGCACCGGCTTTCGCAATCAAATCTTCCGTCCCCCAATCATGAATCGCCTCAAGCGTGAATGCCTCATACGTTGAGACACCTTGGCACGTCGGACAATCCGGCATCGGCACCTTGCCATAGAAGACTTCTGATAAACATGACATGCAGACCCAGTAGGCGGGTTCTCCCTCACGCAGCGGAACAGACCAAAACGATTGTGTTGCAGACATAGGTATTCCTTAGTGAATGATGAACTGACTACTCTGTGCCACCGCAGTCGACCCATGAAACTCAGTAGGCTCTCCCTGGGAGCGAGGGGCAGTGGCCAACATGCGATCAATCTCCTCAGCAAAATCCTGGAATGGGACTGCGCCAGGGATGGCGATCGCCGGCTCTTTCTCAGTAGGCCCGCCAGCCGTTCGCATCAGAATAAATCCCGGCGTCCCCCGAAATCCCCACCGATTCGCTTCTTGGCGATCCTGGAAAATCGATTCGAGATATTGCCGTTCGTCGAAACACTTGGCAAACGCCGTTTGGTCCAAGCCGATCGCCTTCGCGTAACCTTTGAACAATCCTGAGTCTAAGCGGCCTCGCTCGCTGAAGAGCCGATCGTGCATCGGCCAATATTGGCCCTGGGCTCCGGCGCAGCGCGCCGCCACTGCCGCCTCAACGCCGATACCCTGGTCTGCTCTGGGATAATCACGATACATGAACCGCACTTTGCCTGTCTCGATATATTTAGCCTGCAAGCGAGGCCAGGTTTCCTGGAAAAACTTTGCACAGTACCCGCATGTGAAGTCAGAATACTCAATCAACGTTATCGGGGCGTCGGCGCGTCCTCGGACTCGCCCATCCTCCGTCGTCACGCCCACACCGGCCTCGACCAATTGAACCAAGGCCAGCAGACATGCACCGGTCACTGTGTGGAACCACCATGTGCGTGTCATATGCGTGCGGTACGCTTGGCCTTGATGCGCTCAAGCAATCCAACCATAAGGAGAGGCCACACAACTGTGGCATCGCTCAACACTTCGGCAAAGCGCCCGCCTGCTTCCGGAGGCACAAACTTCCCCCAGGAAAGGCCTTCTTGATAGGTACAGCCGCTCAACCCTCCCAAATGGTCCGGTTCCGGACAGATCCGAACCCCGTATTGGAATCGAGGCGGCTCTACATGAAGGCCGAGCCGCGTATTGCTGATCTCAATGTAGGGGCCGACTTGTTGCGCCCAATTACGAGGCACCCCTCCCCCGATCGTAAAGATCCCGCGCCGCTTGGCAGAAATGACATGGCTCGCGTAGCTGTTGAGATCGAGATATGGATTGAACGATGGATAAGAGCGAAGAATCGTACGCAGCACATCAAGGTCGCTTCCTCCCTGTAACTGCGCATGGACCTGACTGAGATCTCGACTCATGGCCCAGGTTCCGATATCCAGTCCCATCTCGGAATCGGTAAAGGCGGGAATAAAGACCGGGACGTTTTTCAGATACGCGCTTTTGAGAATACCCGTTCCGTCATATTCCTCTGCGAGCGTCCGCCCCAGCTCGCGAGTGAGGATTTCGGAAGAAAGGGACCGGTCCTGATCCATCCGCTTCATCGTTCGGGCAACAACTTGTTCTACGTAATTGAGGTTGGACTCCATCTCCAGTGTGTCGTAGACCCGGTTATAGCCCTTCGCAAACAGCTCTTGGTCGGACATAGATGAATGGTGCCGATAGTGTGTTTTACCGACGGACTCGCTCAATCCATGGGCGATCAATGCTCCGGTCGAGACGACACATTGCACCATGCCATGATCGATCATCGCGCTGATGATCTTGCCCATCTTCGCAATGGTCATTGCCCCTGACAGCGTCAACACAACGGAGCAGTCAGGATCTTCGATCATTGTCCACAGCACTTCGTAGGCCTCACCCAGTCTGCGGCCCCCAAAGGCTGTCTTGCGCATGGCGGTCAGCAAGCCATCGAAGGAATCAATTTGTTCCGGGTCGAGAGGCTCGAGCGCTTCGAGGCCGTCTTTCGCCCCATCGTGGAATTCACGTGCACCCATAGAAGAGTCTACCCACCATACGTAGTGAAAGAGAAAACGGACCATTCTTTATACACAACCGGCAATAGAGGCGTCAACGAAGTTTGCGCGATATGTTTCCCCGTGCATCCTGCTGCGTGAGTCACATGGCATGACTATAGAACCGCTATACTCGCGAGAAGAACTCGCCTGAGCGGCCTGCCCCACTGGCGGCGAGTGTAGAAAATGGCCCGAGGCGAGCTATCCCTGTGCCATGCTCGATCGATGAGTTCGGGATACAGCGCACACTGGTGAAACATCTTACGTGAATATTTTTTGTGCGCGAGTGATTAGGGGAGGCGCACGCACGACATGAGCAGGCTTGGGATTGGTGGTCCCAACGGGATTTGAACCCGTGTTTTAACACGATCTCGACTTCGCCTTAATTTACGCGAGACTGGAAGACTTACTTAATATGAAAGACAGCGCGACTAAAACAACCGTCCATTGAAAGGGAAGGCATCGAGGCGCCGACCAGCGGTTTAGGAAAACATTGTCACCACCCTACTCCAGCTTATTCAGGCCAGGTCTAGCCAAGAGTTAAAGAAAAAGCGAATGTGGGCTGTGGAGTGGGCTGGAATAATGAGCTCCCATGGCTTTGGCATGTCGGCACTCATTTCGGAAGACCCATGTCATTAATGCGGGCCAACGTTCAGGTAGGACTTTCCACCGCCAATGGTGGACCCACCTCGATAAAATTGGGAACGGGTTCCTGGTAGGAGTTCAGGTAGGCATGATGATCGTGCGTGATCGCCCCGTCAGGAAGCATGTCCCATAACGGACCCAGCTTTCCACGAACTTTTCTTGCATAACACGGTGGCACCACCAACGTGTCGCCTTCCATAAACCGTCGGACCGACAGATCCGTATCCAGTAATCTTCGGATTTTCGTGTGGTGATATATCTGGCCGAACCCACTCGACACCGACCGAATGAAATTCAACCATCTCGGAGTCCAGCCCCGATTCACCATCGCACGCTTCGCAATCATCGGCCAGGAAAACGCGTGCTGCGACAGATCCACGACATGATCATAAAATTCCGGCCAGGCATAATGCTTGGGACGCACATTCATCGCGTGAAGGTTATCGAGAAAATGAAAGGGAAATGGCAGCACCCGCCCTTCCCGTTGCAATTCCCGGTTAAAGGGGGCCGCTTGACCAAATGCCGTAATCAGGTTAAACGCCGGAAAAGCCCCTGGGGCGAGATCCAAAAATTGCTTGGTGAGTTCAAAGGGCTCAGGTCCCTGATCTGAATCCATTCCCAACACAAAATTGACCTGGACATAGGGGATATAGCGAAGGATCAAATTGATATGATCCGCCACCTGCTTCACCTTTTCTTGTCCGGTATGGTGGCCCGTCCTGGATTTTTCTCCCATGTCATACCACGACTCAATGCCCGGCAAAATCGCCTTGAATCCATTTGCGCGTAATCGCTTGAGATGGGGCTCGGACAGCAGCGACAGCGTACTTTCTGCAACAAAGTCGATACTATTGGGGGGAATCGCCGTTTCGATTGCCCGCATATACTCCTCAAACCGGACCCCGAAATTCGGGTCGTGCCAGCCCACCATCGGTCGTTTCATCTTTGTTCGCAGAAATTTCAAATCTTCACTGATCTGGTCAAATGACAAGGGCTGATAATCAACATTGGCGTCCACACAAAACCCGCAGGTATAGGGACACCCCATGCTGCCGATCATGGGCACCATTTTAAAGGAGGTGGGAGCTTTGGCGAGGGTCGGCTCGATGAATTTCCACCGTTCCTTGACTCCCGGCAACTCGGTCGGCTGTCGAGCCGCGGCGAGCTGGACCCCAAGCGGACGGTGCGGGGAACAATCGGCGAGAATATCGTGAATCAGATTCTTGTCGGTAAACCCCACCACATAGTCGAAATACTTGGCGGCATCCTGCGGATAGCTGCGCGCATGTGGCCCGCCTATCACCGTCACGGCTCCGCGAGAGCGATACATATTACTAATGGCATAGGCGGTCAGCGCCGATCGGGTAAAGGCCCCGATAAACACCAGATCCGTCTCGTTCAGCAATTCCTGGTGGAGATCTTCTCGGCCGGTGTAGCACACAAAGCGCACCTGATGGCCCAATTCCTCACACCACACCCCGACGACCTGCGGCATAATGCTCGCCAGATTTGGATTCATCACGCGCGTATAGAGGGACTTCGTGGGACCCTTGGTGACCAGATCCAGAATCGTCACCCGAAGTGAGCGCATACACAATCTCCCACGATCCGTGGCGATGAACACGGCGTACTCTAACAGCAGCAGGCTCGGTGGGCTTTTTTCGGTGAGGAAGTCTTACCGGCCTTGTCGACCAGCGTACTATCAATAGATTTATTATGCTATTCAAAAATCAAAGAGGGGCAAAATCCTTCTAGAGCCGGCGCGCTCGAGAACTTGATGCCGTTTGGGGGAATCTAAAAGGGCCGGGGATCTTTGTTGACGCTGGAACAGAGGACTGCATCGGCCACCTACTTGACGTAGACCACTCCCGGAAGGTTCTTCAGACCTGCGTCGCCAGTAACCACCTCAGCTTCTTGATGCAGATACCGTTCGGCGAGTGGTCCACCCGTGAAGAATTCGATCCATCCGCTGGAATCCAGCAAGACCTTCACAATCGGTCCTTCTTCTCCCGAAGATCTGTCTTGGACATCCCCTTGAGCGTACCTTTGAGTGATTTCAGGGGGACTTCCGGCACCAGGGTAATGATCCCACCCTTCGCCACGACGTAAAGACGCTGTCTGGGACTAAGATGCAGCTTTTCACGCACTTCCTTGGGGATCACAATTTGAAATTTCGATGAAATCGTCGTCATGACCATTGCGGGCCTCCTTGCTAATGCATGAGCGATCTTCGTCTCGTTGTACGCGGTGAGTCAAGGCAACCACATTCCTCCGCTGGCTCACAAAATGCACGATCCGTTACAGAATAGAGGACTATTTGTCCTGTACTGTCCCCAGCTGTCCTCAACTGCCTAATTCCATTCTCCCCCTCATTGCTATACGCTCCTCATCACGCTGAGCGGATACAGGTCTGATCACCTGAGCGCGATGGCATGCGCACGAGAGAGCACATCTGGATACATCAGCATACATCTGCCTAATTCCCAGGGCGGAATCTCCAGCGTAGGGTGGGAGAACGTTTGAACCAAGGAGGGCCTATGAAGACATCGGATTTGTCGATCAAAGAACTCGCCGCCTTCATTCGCGTGAGCACGGACACCATCCGGCGAGCGGTTCGCAAGGGTGAAATACCTGCGACAAGGGTCAGGACCGCGTTACGGTTTGATCTACAGGAAGTCAGTACCTATATGCAGCGGAACGCAGAGGCCAGGTTTGGGGCACGCTCGACTCGCGCGCCGGGCGGCACTGCCGGCCGCGCGCAGGCCGATCAGCCCCCGGCTGGTAAAACGGGGGCGCAATTTCTAGAGGAGAGGTTGTGAGCGTTTCCAACGGATTACGGACCGACCCTGCTCGCACGAGAGTACTCGGACAAGGAAGTCCTGAATCAGCGGTGCTCCACCAGCAGACCTGTCTTCGTTGCGGGAACATCTGGTGGCCTCGTCGCCTCAACAAGCCCGTACGCTGCCCTCGATGCAAGAGTCACTATTGGGCTCGTCCCCGCCGAGTGAAAAGGATGCCCGTTCCCGTCGTCGCTTCAGTAAGTCCAAAAGATATCCAAAACTCGTTGGGGAGAGAAATGGCCAAGGCGTTTGGGACAGGCCAACCCGAGGCCGACGTTATAGAGAACCGCTCGTTGGCGAAGGCGCTTGCGGTCCTCAAGGATATGAAAGCCGCTGGGCGAACGTGGAACGAGATGGCCGAACGAGTGGAACGGGAATTCGGAACCAAGTTGGACAAAGAGCAACTGAAGGCGCTGGTCCGATAACCATACATTCCCTGCCCCCCACCACCTCCGGGGCAGGGAGCAATCCGAGTCGCGGGGCGGCGCACCTCGCAGCGGGCGGGCCTGGAAGGTTGCAGGAAGGCTGGCCCGATGCTCTGTCGCGCCGCGCTGCCACCAAAGAGACGCTGGCGTGCCGACGCGAGCGCAGAAGGGGGTTCGGGGGTGTCGTCAGACTCCCCCGATTTCGCATACGGCCAGAGAACGGACGATGGACACGGAATCGCTCACACAAGACCGTTGCGAATGGCTCCCGACCCCGCTTGACGGGTGGATGGTACCTCCGCATACTCTCCCCCGGCGAAGTCGTGGTCGTGGCAGGGGCCGGAGAGGCAATGCCATGACGCAACTGTTAGTGGATCTCGTGGAGCAGTTTTGTCTGTACCAACTCAAACAGCGCGGCAAAACGGAAGGAGGGGTGCAAAGCTATCGCTGGGTGCTCGAACAGTTTTTGATGTTCGTCAAATCCCAACAGGGACGGGTGGCCCGCGCCACTGATCTCACGGTGTCTTCGATTCAGATGTGGATGGACGAGATGGCTAGCGGTGATCTTGCCCTGAGTACGATGCGCTCACGACAATCCACGCTGTCAAGCTTCTGTGCTTGGCTCGTGAAGCGGGGCGTGCTGCAGGCGAATCCCATCGCGACCATGGACCGACCACCGCATCGCATGGAACCACCGCGACAAGTGCCGACACCGGCCCTCATGGATGCGTTGATCGCCGCGGCCCAGCAACGTCAGCGGCCTCGTGATATCGCGATCTTTCTGATCATGCGGTACACCGGGATGCGGCGCGAGTCGGTCGCGACGCTTCAAGTCCGACACCTCGACGGCACCTGGGGCTTGCGGCGGGTACGCGTGAAAGGCGGGCAGACACGGGACATTCCGTTGCCGGAAAGCGTGATGACGTATCTCCATACCTACGTCGAACGGTTGGCGCTCGCGATGGGTCAGATCGGGCCAGAGACCCCGCTGTTCTGGTCTCTGTGGGGACGGCGAACCGTTGGGAAGAGTCGAGCACCGATGCAAGGCAAAAATATCTGGCGGCTCTGCAAAACCTATGGGCGGCTCATTGGGTACCCGATGCTGCAACCCCATGATTTGCGTCATGGGGTTGCAATGGAAGTGCTGGAGCAACAGCATGACTTGGAACAGGTTCGGGCCTTGCTCGGGCATGCGCGCATCGACACGACCCAAATTTACACCATGATTCGGCCTACGCGGTTGAAGCAAGTGGTGTCGTTTTATGAAGAGCCGGCGAGACGGATGCTGACGAGTTAGAGCCTAGGTGCCAGTCCATGTTTAGGGACCAACCCAATGGTCCTCAAACATGAAGGTAAAAATACTTCGTAAAAACAATGTGGTGGTCCCAACGGGATTTGAACCCGTGTTTAAGCCTTGAGAGGGCTCCGTCCTAGGCCAGGCTAGACGATGGGACCATCTATACTAACTTCGCGGGATCGACCTAGCAGGGTAGCACAGGGACTTTTCATTTTTCAATTCCTAACGAACCTTCAGTAGGATTTAGGCCCGTACACCCTCTGTGCACACACGACTTGACAGGGACGATCGTATAGCCTACCTTTCGGAAAATACGTCGACGGGTCACTGGGAAAGAGGATTCCTCGATCGACGGTTCTTCTTCCCGTCGGTAGACACATGGTGGAACATGAACAACCCGCTTCAAATCAAAACCATCGGCGACACGGACTCTCCTGAACTGATTGACATCGAGAAGCCTGAACAGGGCCTTGAGCTACACGTCGGCTCAAATGTGTTTCGAAACACGAACGGCGTCGTCAAGCTTCAAGGTAAGGAGCAATTGGTGTTGGAAACACAACCCGATCCATCGGTGTTGATCCTGACGATGGACCTATACGATGAGCGGGGAACCCGTGTCGGCCATATCAGACGGAATGCACTCTCAGCAACTAGTGTGAGCCGTTTCACTATCAATGTTAAGACCAGTGATGCGCCAACACACGATGACCCTCCTTCGGTCACCGTGGCAGACCGGACGACCGGGCTCACGGTGTTTGAAGCCTGCCTCATGCAACGGAGAAAAGTCCGCATAACCGTGGGAAACTTCTTTACCCATAAAGGCGAATTGGTTACTGTCAGCCCACACTACTGTCGCATTGGCACCGTGCTCACTTTGTTTGGGAATGTCGCGGAGAGCCGTGGCAATGCTGGGGCGATTGGCTGATTGGCACCCGAGAGCGACAACCGGCGCCACCCTCTGAATCCCTTCGAAAAAGACGCCATGCGATCCCCTTTCCCCTCAGTCGGCGGGTGGCGCCGATCTCACAGACCCAGCCGCACGCAGCGGGGTCCCTACACCGGGCGGGGTGCGAGTACGGCTAGGTCGGATCGGTGACAGGACCCGCCGGACTCACCTTCTTTCTTTCATCGCCCGTTCCACTTCACGACCAGCCTCCCGCGTCTTGATAGATTCCCTTCGATCATGCTGCTTCTTACCTTTGGCCAGTCCAAGCTCCACCTTGGCAAGACCCCGCTTGGAGAAATAGATGCGGAGCGGGATGAGTGTGAGTCCTTGCTGTTGCGTCTTCCCGAGCAGCTTATTAATCTCCTTGCGGTGGAGAAGCAGTTTCCGCGTTCTGAGGGGGTCGTGATTCATGATGTTACCGTGGCTGTAGGGACTGATGTGGCAGTGGTGAAGGAAGACCTCTGAGCCCTTCACACTGGCGTAACTATCTTGTAGATTTACGCGTCCTTCTCGGATGGATTTGACCTCCGTCCCCTGGAGCATGATGCCTGCCTCGAACTTTTCTTCAATAAAATAGTCGTGGTAGGCCTTGCGATTCGTTACGACCGCCTTTTCAAAGCTGGACTTTTCTTTCCCCATCAGGCGTCAAACTTTCACATCCAGAGGTAGATCGCTGTCAACCGTTCAAGGGCCACTGAGAGCTGGTTGCTGAATACCACCATTGTTCTTGTTATGATGCCGCTATGCGCGGCACTGGTCGTATCGATTCTATTTCCAGCATCCTCGAAGGGTTGGCTCGTCGCTTGGGCCTCGAGTCCAAGTTACTCGAGAACCGATTGCGCCGAGACTGGGGCTCTATCGTCGGAGAGCCGATCGCGTCAAATACCTGGCCCGATCAGATCCGCTTTAAGAAACTCTATATCCTGGTCCACAACAGTGTCTGGCTCCATCAGCTCACATTCCTCAAGCCGTCACTCATTCATAAACTCAACGGTGTGGCCGGCATGGAGCTCATTACCGATGTCGTGTTGCGGGTAGGGGAGCTGCCGGAGGCCGGACACATCTCGGCATCGCCCGACACCCCTCGCACAACGATTGCACCGGCGAACGAAGCACTGATCGAGGAAATTTCTGCGCGTGTGACCACCATTCAAGACCCGCTTCTCCGCGATCGCCTCGCACAGCTTATGGTGCAGGTATTGGATCAACCACGGGCCCCGAAGGCTCGCTGAGCGGTCCCTTAAACAGTTGACGGATTTCTGCTTGCATCTCTTTCGTTTCCGGACCATCCGGCAACGGACCGATGCGCCCTTCTTCTTCCGATTCCGTCAGCCGGTACAGCCCCCGCAAGGACCGTTGAAATCCTCCACGATCCTCCCCGGTCAAGTATTTGTGCAGCGTCTCCGGCTCCGTCCAGGTGTTGTCGGAAAAGATATAGATGGTCATGCGGCGGTAATGATCGCCGGGCCTGTCCGGCGTCGTCGGATTGATCTTCATCGATTCGAACTTTCTCGACTCGCGACCGATTTTGCGGAATCGCTCGATGAGCTTTTCAATTTCGTCGTCGCTCGTCTCGTCGGGAACATGAATCGCGACGACTGTTGCTTCTTGCGCTCCGACGCTAAAAGGAGGGATCGATCGATCGGGACGGGTCAGATACATCCCGCCCCAGATCAGGGAAAAACATCCGACAAGCACGGCAAGGCCCAACTTGACGACCGTGTCGAGTGGCTTCTTGCGCCTGGATCGAGGATTGGGCGCTGGAGAGGAGTCCTGCTCGTGCATGGAAGGCCTGCGCTCAACGAACAAGGCGGGTGATCCCGTTCGTATCCGTTACCCGCCGCCTTCCTCAGGTAACACTTCGGCACTTTCTGCCAACCGCGCAACGGCTACAACCCGATCGCCCGTCCCCTCAAGATCAAGGATTCGAACTCCCTGGGTGTTACGGCCGATCTCACGGAACTCATCGACCTTGCACCGGAGCACCTTGCCGTGCGCGGCCATCAGCATGATCTCATCGCCGTCCCTGACTTGAAGAAACCCGACGGCCAGCCCATTGCGTTCCGTGGTCTTCACACTGATGATGCCCTTCCCGCCGCGTCCCTGAACCCGATACTCGTTCACCGGCGTGCGCTTTCCGTAGCCGCCCTCCGTCACCGTGAGGATTTGTGTGGTCGAGTCTGGGGTGATCGTTTCCATGCCGATGACTTCGTTGCCTTCCTCTAGGGTAATGCCGCGGACTCCGTGCGCCGTGCGCCCCATAGACCGTACATCGTCTTCCTTAAATCGGATTGTGATGCCCTTCTTCGTGCCCAACAGGATTTCCCGCTGACCGTCGGTGACATGCACGCTGATGAGCCGATCTCCCTTGTCCAACGACAACGCAATGATGCCGCCCTGGCGGGGATTGCTGTAGGCCGAGAGTTCGGTCTTCTTGACGATGCCCTGAGCGGTCGCCATCACCACGAACTGGTCTTCGCGGAACTCCTTGACCGGCACGGTTGCGGTGACCTGCTCGTCGCTGGACAGCGCCAGCAGATTCACCAGCGCTTTGCCTTTCGCAGCCCGCCCGGCGTCAGGAATCTCATGGACTTTCAACCAATAGACCTTTCCGGCGTCCGTGAAGAACAGCAGCGACTCGTGGGTCGACGCGGTGAAGAGCGTCACGACAAAATCCTCTTCCTTGACCCCCATCCCGATCTTGCCTTTGCCGCCACGCCGCTGCGCCCGATACAGAGTAACCGGATTACGCTTGATATAACCGGCGTGCGAGATTGTCACGACCACTTCTTCGTTCGCGATCATGTCTTCCAGCGTGATTTCCGCTTCTTCTTTCACGATCTGAGTGCGACGGCTGTCCTTGTAGGCTTCACGCACCTCTATCAATTCGTCTTTGACGATCGAACGGACGAGGGCGTCGCTGCCCAGGATCGACTTGAGCCGTTCGATCTGTTTCAAGACCTCTTTATATTCCTCAAGAAGTTTCTGGCGCTCCAATTGTGTGAGCCGCTGGAGCCGCATTTCCAAAATGGCATTGGACTGGATTTCGCTCAACGAAAATTGCCGCATCAGGCCGACTCGAGCTTCATCGGGCGATTGCGCCCGCCGGATCAAGGCAATCACCGCATCCAGATTGTCGAGCGCGATTTTGAGACCCTCGAGGATGTGGGCTCGCTCTTCCGCCTTGCGTAGCTCGAACGCGGTCCGACGGACGACGACCTCGCGCCGGTGCTCGATGAAATGATGCAGAATCTGCTTGAGGGTCAACACTTCCGGCCGGTTGTTCACCAGCGCAAGCATGATGACCCCGAAGGTCGTCTGGAGTTGCGTGAGCTTATACAAATTGTTCAAGGTGATGAGCGGAATTTCCCCTCGTTTAAGCTCAATGACGACGCGGATGCCTTCCCGATCTGATTCGTCACGCAGATCGGAAATCCCTTTGATTCGCTCATCCCTGATCAACTCGGCAATCTTTTCAATCAGCTTGGACTTATTAACCTGATAGGGCAGCTCCGTGACGATCAACCGTTCACGATCCGTGCGTTCATCTGATTCGATCTTCACTTTCGCGCGCAAGGTCAGGAGACCCCGTCCACTCTCATAGGCGGACTTGATGCCGGCCGTTCCATAGATGAATCCGGCGGTAGGAAAGTCGGGGCCGGGGATTTTCTTCATTAACTGGGCAAGCGTGATGTCCGGGTTCTCCAGGTACAGAAGGAGCGCCTCGACCACTTCACCGATATTGTGGGTCGGTATGTTGGTGGCATAGCCCACCGCAATACCGCCAGCCCCGTTGACGAGAAGATTCGGGATTTTTGAAGGGAGCACCAGTGGTTCGACGAGCGACTCATCATAGTTCGGCCCGAAATCGACCGTCTCCTTGTCGATATCGGCCAGCATGTCTTCGGCAACCTTGGTCAGGCGGGCTTCGGTGTACCGCATGGCGGCCGGCGGATCACCGTCGACTGATCCGTAATTGCCCTGACCGTCCACGAGCATATAGCGCATGTTGAAGGGTTGGGCCATCCGCACGAGGGTGTCGTAGATTGCACTATCACCGTGGGGATGGTAGTTCCCCATGATTTCGCCGACAATCTTGGCGGACTTTCGATAAGCCCTGTTCGACGCGAGACCCATTTCGTTCATGCCGTGGAGAATACGGCGATGGACTGGCTTGAGCCCGTCACGCACGTCAGGAAGCGCCCGGCCGACGATCACGCTCATCGCGTAACTCAGGTACGATGAGCGCATCTCGTCTTCTATGGCGATCTGTCCTAATCTTTCATCAGGTGGCATAGTCTCTCCAAGTCCATGGTTTATGGATTACGGTTAATGATTCGTGATGAATCCATCGACCATTTACCATCAACCATTAGTCCTATACGTCTAAATTTCTAACCTCGAGCGCGTGGGCTTGAATGAAGTCTCGTCGGGGTTCGACCTCATCACCCATCAGGATGGTGAAAATCTCGTCGACACCGGGCACATCTTCGAGTTTGACTTTCAAGAGTGTCCGAACCTCTGGATTCATCGTCGTTTCCCAAAGCTGACTCGGGTTCATTTCGCCAAGACCTTTGTAGCGCTGGATGCTGAGCCCCTGCTTGCCTTTATCGAGAATCGCCTTGACCAACTCGACCGTCGCGGGCTGGAGCTGTTCTTGACCGTCGGTTTTTATCTTGTAAGGCGCCCGGCCCAAGCCGATAGCCGACGGTGAGAGTTTCTGCAACTCTCGGAAATCGGCGGAGCCGACCAGTTCGTGCGTCACGGTAAAGGCATGGGAAACCCCGTTGGCTTGCAGATGGCAGATGACTTTGTTCGATTGATGTTCTTCGTCCTCCACGATCTCCAACGTCGCTGTCAGCTTGGGATAGACCACCGCAAGGGTTTTCTTGACGTTGGCAAGGACTTTCTTGAGAGCCGCCGCATTTTTGAGTAAATCACGATCGAGGCCCGGTTCACACACAAAGGCCCGCACCATGCTGGCCTCGTGGGGTTTCTTGTTGAGCCGTCCGAGCAATGTTTCGAAAGCGATCAATTTCTTGAGGATGGGCAGGAGCCGGCGTCCCGTGACATACCCTTGTGCTCCTTCCATATACACTTCCACATCCTCGACGGCGATATCGGCCAAATGTTCGTTCAATGCCGGTTCGTCTTTGAGGTACCGTTCCGTCTTCCCCTTCTTCACTTTGAAAAGCGGCGGCTGCGCGATGTAGATGTAGCCTCTCTCCAGCAACTCCGGCATCTGCCGGAAAAAAAACGTGAGAAGCAGGGTCCGGATATGGCTCCCGTCCACGTCGGCGTCCGTCATGAGTATGATTTTATGGTACCGGGCCTTGCTGATGTCGAACGCGTCTTTGTCCGCCTTTTCGCTCTCTTCGCGCTTGCGTCCTATGCCGGTTCCCAGCGCCATGATCAACGTCCTGATCTCATCGCTCGAGAGCATCTTGTCGAAGCGCGCCTTCTCGACGTTGAGGATCTTGCCCTTCAGCGGAAGAATCGCCTGAAACTTGCGGTCGCGCCCCTGCTTCGCTGAACCGCCGGCCGAATCACCTTCCACAATGTACAGCTCGCTCAACGCCGGATCTTTTTCCGCACAGTCGGCCAGCTTGCCGGGAAGCGAACCCCCGTCGAGCGCGCTCTTGCGTCGGATAAGCTCTTTCGCTTTTCGTGCCGCTTCACGAGCACGAGCCGCGTCAATCGCTTTCCCAATGACCTTTCGAGCCACAGTCGGGTTTTCTTCAAAATAGGTCCCGAGTGCGTCGTTGACCGCGGACTCGACGATGCCTTTCACCTCACTGTTGCCCAATTTCGCTTTCGTCTGGCCTTCGAACTGGGGATTCCGGACCTTGACACTGACTACGGCGGTAAGCCCTTCACGTACGTCGTCACCGGTGAGCGATTCGGTATCTTTCTTGAGCAAGTCATTGGTGTTCGCGTAGGTGTTGATCGTGCGGGTGAGGGCTGCTTTGAAGCCTACCAGGTGTGTGCCGCCTTCCTTTGTATTGATGTTGTTCGCAAAGGAAAACAGGTTCTCGGCGTAGCTGTCGTTGTATTGGAGTGCGACCTCAAGCACCATCTCCGATTTCTCCACCTGCACGTAGATAGGCTTGTGCAGCGGCACCTTGGCTTCGTTCAGATGCTCGACGAACGAGACGATCCCACCCTTGTATTTGAAGACCTGTTCTTTGACCGGTTCTTTCCGCTCATCTTTGAGGGTAATCTCCAGCCCCTTGTTCAAAAAAGCGAGCTCGCGCAATCGCTGTGCCAGCACGTCGAAACTGAAGTCGAGTGTCTCAAAAACCTGTTCGTCCGGCTTGAATGTGACCATCGTGCCACGACGCTTGGTTTTACCCGTCACTTTCAGGGGACCAGTCGACTTGCCGCGTTCGTAACGCTGCTCAAACACCTGGCCGTCTTGCCAAATCTCCAGCTCGAGCCATTCTGAGAGGGCATTGACCACTGAGATTCCAACGCCGTGGAGTCCCCCGGACACCGTATAGGCCCCCTGTTCGAACTTGCCGCCGGCGTGCAAAACCGTCAGCGCCACCTCGGCAGCCGACTTCTTTTGTATGGAATGCATACCCGTCGGAATACCGCGGCCGTTGTCCACAACCGTGACGCTGCCGTCAATGTGAATCGTCGCCTCGATCGTCTCGCCGAATCCCGCCATATGTTCATCGACACTGTTGTCGACGACTTCATAGACAAGGTGGTGGAGCCCATCCACACCGGTACTGCCGATGTACATCGCCGGTCGTTTCCGAACGGCATCCAAGCCTTCCAATACTTTGATTTGATCCGCGCCGTAACTGTCAGTTTGCGGCGTGGTCTCACTGTCCTTACTGGCCATCAGTCTCCTAACTCTCGCCCCGACACGAAGCGAGTAGCTTGTAACCCTTCCTCTCGCCTCAGCCTCATAAACTCCTACATCAAACTTTAATCGGCATGACCACACACTTGAACCCAGGACTGTCTGATTCCTGAATCAAACAGGGGCTCAGCGGATTGTCCATTTGCAGAGAAATCGTTTCTCCGTCCATCACCGCGAGGACATCCAACAAGTAGCGGGCGTTGAACCCGGTGTTCAGGGTCTCCCCCTCGTACTGTGCCGCGAGCTCTTCGGTTGCTTCGCCAAAATCAGGATTGCTGGAAAACAAGGTCAGCTGTCCGGAAACAAAGGACACTTTCACCGCACTTGCCTTATCGCGTGACAGCACGGAGACTCGTCGTAGCGCGCTTTCCAGCTCGTTACGATTGACACCGATCCTCCTGCCGCTCTCTTTCGGAATGACTTGCTGATAATTCGGGTAATTCCCTTCCATAAGCCTCGACGTCAGCAGCAGGCCGCTCTTCCGGAAAATCATGAGATTTTTGGTGAACCCGATCAAGGGCTCACCCTCCCCGCCTTCTTCCAGAAGACGCTGCATCTCATGTGCTGCCTTCTTCGGAATGATCGCTTTGATTTCCTGCGGAGCGCCTTTGGCGCCTGCCTTTCCAACTTCTTGCTCGGCTACCGCCAGACGATGTCCATCGGTGCCGACCAACCGTATGATCGTTTTCTTCTCCGACGAGATCAGGGTCACCAGGAGGCCGTTGAGAATGTAGCGTGCGTCATTGTCTCCGGCGGCGAAGAGTGTCTTCCGAATCAACTCCAGGAAGCCGGCTCCAGCAAGGGGAATGAGCCCTTCCCGTTCGATCGCGGGAAGCGCGGGGTAGTCGGTACTGGGAAGTCCAACGATCTTAAACTGGCTCTTCCCCGCGTGAATCGTCGTCCAATTATTATCACCCGAGATGATCTCGATCTCACCGACCGCCAGTTCCTTTATGATCTCGTAGAGCTTCCGGGCCGAGACTGTCACCCCCCCGGGCTTCTCGACAGTAGCCTTGTAGTGCCCACGCATACCGATTTCGAGGTCGGTGGCGATAATTTCCACTCCATCCTGTTTCGCCTCCATCAAGATATTCGAGAGGATCGGCATCGTATTGCGCTTCTCAACGACACCCTGGACCCGCTGGAGACCCGTTAAGAGCTCAACCCGTCCCATGCGCAGTTTCATTATCTCTTCCCCTCTCGCTAACGCCGCTCACGCTCGTAGGATCTGTTCCTTCAGGCTGTCCAAGGTGGCACACAATACGCTGTCGCTGTCTTTCGCTTTCATCACCTGCTTGCAGGCATGGATGATCGTCGTGTGGTCTTTGCCTCCGAACTGCCGGCCAATCTCGGGATACGAGGAATCCGTGAGCTCCCGACAGAGATACATGGCGATCTGTCTCGGATGTACCAATGTCTTGCTTCTCCGGCGAGATTTCAGGTCGGTGATTTTCACGTGGAAGCGCGCGCCCACTGTTTCTTGAATGTCGTCCATTGACACGATCTTTTTCTTGCTGCCGATCAGATCCCGGAGCACGTTCTTTGCCATTTCCAGTGTAATCGTCTGGCCGGTCAGCGAGGCATACGCACTGAGACGCACCAGTGAACCCTCCAGTTCGCGAATGTTGCTCTTCATCGTCGTGGCGAGAAACTGGATGACATCTTCCGGCAACGTGACGCCCTCGTCCTCGGACTTTTTCCGCAAGATAGCTATTCGTGTCTCAACGTCCGGCGGCTGGAGATCAGCGATGAGTCCCCATTCAAACCGTGACCTCAACCGCTCCTCGATATCAGGCATGTCTTTCGGAAAGCGATCGCTCGAGAGGACAAGCTGTTTATGCGCTTCATAGAGGGCATTGAACGTGTGAAAAAATTCTTCCTGCGTACGTTCTTTGCCTGCCAAGAAATGAATGTCGTCGATCATCAACATGTCGATGTGACGATAGCGCTTCCGAAGATCCGGCATTTTGTCGTATCGAATGGAGTTGATCACCTCGTTTGTAAACTGCTCTGTCGTCAAATAGGCAATCCTCAGATCACTCCGCTCAGCGACATAGTTTCCGATCGCGTTCAAGAGATGCGTTTTCCCTAGCCCAGTCTGGCCATAGATAAAAAGTGGATTATAGGCCTTCGCCGGTTGTTCAGCGACCGCCATACAGGCGGCATGGGCAAATTGGTTTCCGGCACCGACTACGAAATTCTTAAATGAATACTTTGGGTTGAGCAGCATTCCCCGCTTCGTCCTTGCCCCTGTGTTTTGACGACCAGGAGAGGAATCCGCACTGGCCTCAGACTGTTTCTGGGGTTGTTTCTGGGAGATGATGAACGCGATCGTCATCTCTTCTCCACCTCGAGTGTGAGAGATCGCTTCGGCCAAGAGAGATCCATAGTGTTGACTTAACCAGTCACCAAAAAATTTATTCGGCACAACAAGTTGAGCCGTGGATCCCTCAATTCGCTCGAGGTGAATCGGTGTAAACCATGTATCGTAAACTTGCTTTGGAACCTTGCCTTGAATATAGGCCAAGGCATTCTGCCATTCGCTCGCAATATTCATAATTTCCACATCATTTTTCATACACAGACTTATTCACATCTGTTGATAACCTGGGTCTTCTTATGATCTTTCCATCCAATAGATGAAGAATCGACACGCCACAAGCAAGACCGTGATCCTCTCTCTTACGAGGATTGCCACAGCTTGGGCACTCTGCGTACGGTGCTTACCAAGAGTCAACCCCCAGCTTTTTCCACAGCAGTAACGTTACATTATACGAATAAATTCAACGGTTTAATTTCATTCCCCCCTATCCACAAACCCTACTCCTATTCCTACTCCTACGATAATTTTTCTTTACTTCACAAAAATCTAAGAGAAGAGTCTCCCACATACCTAGATAACAATCACATGCGACGATGAGAAAATTTTTTCAACCAGGTCATCATATGTCAGTGCCTGAGAAGATTCACCCAGCTCAACAAAATCCTGTTCTCTATCACTTCCGAGAAAGAGTGATGGAGATATATATTCAGGCTGTTGTCGAAGAAGATAGAGAGTTCCACTCATACAATCACTGGTCAGTCAAAAAATGAGACTTCTCTCAACCGACCTCACAAAGCGTCTTATGTCATCTGCCGGTAGAGTTGTCACAGAAAAATCCTTCATGCCGACGTCCAGCACCGTTCCCTCCTCAATGACAAAAGGGATGGAGAGGTGTTTGAAAGAAGGAAGATATTTTTCGAGAATCTCGCCATCAGTGATGTCTTCCAAGTCTTCCTTCAGGAGAAGCGGCGCTTGGCCTAGGAGAATAACAGTCAGCTTATGGTCCCCTGCATAAAGCCCCAAGGCGATCCTCAGTGCCTCAACTGGGCGAGCCGTCGTACGGGGATCTTCCGAAATGACGACGGCGATCCGTTTTGACATAGAACGACCAGCCGCAAGGGAGAGACGTTTTATGTAAAGGCAAGAAAACGGTCGCAGCCATCAATGATCCCGGATAGTACAACCAGCCCGGACAAAGAAGCCCTCGAATCGATAACAACCGTTGGAACTCCGTGTCGCTGACAGCCATACGCACAAACAGACATCTTCACGCCGGCGTCAATCAAGCCAAGATAGCGTCGGTCTGTGGCTGTCCTTACTCCTTCATCAATAAGATAGAGATAGACCTCGATTCCCCGACGCAACGCCGCCCGAGCCAACTCAACGACAGTTTCAACACTCGGATGGGACGGGGGTGTGGATAACAGGAGGCCCAGCTTGCGATCCGCCATAGTTATAAATAAAACAAATCAATACAATCAATTAGTTATGAAGTTGACACTCGGCGAGACTACGAGTTTTAGTTTCCAAAGTCAATACCAAAAATGAGCTTCCTATGTAGGCAAAGCGCGATGTGTAAGGACCGGGGCAAGCCCTGCGAGAGGAAGTACTTCCTGAGCCTTCGATTCAAGGTCGCGGAGGATAATCGATCCACGAGCTGCTTCATCATCGCCTAACAGAATCGCATAACGGCAGTTCGCGCGATCGGCCTGTCGAAGATGGGCCTTGAGCGAGGTCGCGCGATAGTCACATTGGGCAGAAAGGCCAGCTCTTCGGAGTTCATCGAGAAGAACCAACCCACGCTTCTTCCCTTCTTCCCCGAATGCTGCCACGTAATAGAGACATGCGTCTCGTAACGGTGAGGATCTCTTGTGGAGCATCAGCGACACGCGCTCAAGCCCGAGCGCGAATCCTACAGCAGGAACAGAAGGACCGCCGAGTGTTTCGACCAAGCCGTCGTAACGGCCACCTGCACCGACGGCATTCTGAGCGCCCAAATGAGTCGACGTAATTTCAAAACTTGTCAAGCAGTAGTAGTCGAGCCCGCGGACCAAGCGAGGATTGAGTTGATAAGGCACTCCCAGGGCATGAAGACCGCCGAGCACCTCGTCAAAATGTATACGGGCTTCACTGGAAAGGTGATCCGTCAACCTGGGGGCTGACTCGGTCGCAGCTCGGCAGTCAGGCACTTTGCAATCCAACACCCGCAAGGGATTCGTGTCCATACGGCGCCGACAGTTTTCACAGAGATCAGCTTGCCGTTGTGAGAGAAACGAGCCCAAGAGGGGTATGTAGCCAGCGCGATCACCAGAGCTTCCGAGGCTATTAATCTCGAGGGTCAAGTCCGGCAGAGCCAAGTCAGATAGCAGATGCCACAGGAGCGCAATGACCTCGATGTCAGCGCGAGGGTCCGTTGTGCCGAAGAATTCGACGCCGAATTGATGAAACTGCCTCAGGCGCCCTGCCTGCGGTCGCTCGTGGCGGAACATTGGACCAATGTAGAAATACTTCTGCGGGAGTGGATCAGCCGCACGATTGTGCTCGATGAAGGAACGGACCGTGCCGGCCGTCCCTTCCGGGCGCAACGTCAATGATGCCCCGTCTCGGTCAGGAAAGGTATACATCTCTTTCTCGACAATGTCCGTCGCCGATCCGATACTCCGGGAGAAGAGCGCAGTCAGTTCGAAGATGGGAATACGGATCTCCTGATATCCATAACAAAGCGCCCAGCGCCTCGCGGTCTCTTCAATGAGACGCCACCGTGGCGTTTCCTCCGGAAGGATATCCTTGACACCTTTGATGCCTTTGATCGAATCCATAGGCCAGCGACAATTGGGAAAGATCGGGACTATAGCCGCGGGGTACCGGCAAGTCAACGCAGGCCTGGCAGGATGCTGAAAAAGTCCGCCAGCATCGTTCCCTGCCTCCGCCGAAGCGCTTCGCGCAGGCAGGTCGCATCGTTCAGATCCTCAACGTACCCCAGAGGGTACGCCTTCGGTCTTCACTCGCTGCGGCCTTGCCGGGCAGTCTTTTTGAGCATCCTGCGAGAACGCAAGTTCGGAGATTCTACGGTTCATGAACGACACATGGTGAGAGATACCGTGCCTTCTTGCGCCGACCGGCGCGCGGGCGTATAGTTCGCGGCCTACCTACCATCTGAGGAGATGTGATGAGTGGAGAACAACCGACTCGCCGCGTCATCGCGCTCGCACCGATGCCGCCCGAGAAGTCTGCATACGCCCTGGCCCGGTACAGCCGTTCACCTGACTCTATCGAGAGCAGCCTCCGCTGGGTGCACGGGCATTCATCTGAAAAGTTCTGGGATCAGTTTTACTTCGACTATGGTCATGCGTCGATTGCCGACCTTGGCCATGTCATCATCTGCTTTGAGAACATCTCGGAACTCGCCGCGATTCGGCTTGAAGACGAGCCCTTGTGGGATGGCCAGGCAAAATCAAGCCGATATCAGAACTTTGCCTCAGGCGGGTGGTTCGTGCCGGATTCCATCCGAGGGTCGGAAACGGAAGGCACGTACTACGGCATTCTTCGAAGTCTTGCCGAAATCTATCGGCTCTTACACCAACCGGTCACAGAATTTCTTTCGAAGCGTGAACCGTGCCCGCAGTCGATGAAACAGGCCGATTACCAGCGTACGATTGACGCCCGTGCATTTGATGTGACGCGGTATCTCCTGCCCCTCGCGGCCAGGACGAATGTCGGGCAGGTTGTCAGTATCAGGACATTAGAGAAGCAAATCACCAGACTGTTGTCATCACAGCTGCCGGAGCTTCGTGCAATCGGAGACGAACTAAAAGATTCCTGCCAACGGTCACCCATCAATCTCTGGGGTGAGCTGTGTGGTCAGTCGGCCGGAGCGCATGAGCCCCTCGCCCCGACCCTCGCCCGCCATGCGACGTCAAACGACTACCAGACCTCGGTCTACCAGAACCTCGCCAAATACGCGAAGGAAGCACTCAGGGGAACCGGGTTGGATCAACCGACAGCCTGGGGGGCGCCGGAGCCTGTGGACCTCATCGAACTCCACGATCCAATGGACGAAATCGTGACCACCTTGCTATACCGTGTCTCACACGCATCCTATCGGAACATCCTCGCGCTCGTCCGCTCCTGGACAGAAAAGCAAAAACAGGAGGCTGTCGACGTGGCGACGAGTGCACGAGGGCCTTATGACGAACTGATCAAAGAATTTCGAAGCGGTTATGCGTTCACGTTCGATGTGCTGATGGACATCGGGGGCTGGCGCGACATGCATCGGCATCGGCGTTGTCAGCAGATTCAACAGAACTTTACGACGGTGCATGGCTATGAAGTCCCACCACCGCTCGTGCAGGCAGGATTGGATCAGGAGTACCGGCAGGCGATGGACGCAGTCCGCTCGGACATTGAACAACTGAGGAAAACGAGCGCGGAGGGGTCGCTCTACGCGACGCCGTTTGGATTCAAAGTGCGTTGCCTTTTCAAGATGGACTATGCAGAAGCCGAGTACATCGCGAAACTGCGCTCTGGTGTGAAAGGCCACTGGTCGTACCGGACGGTGGCTTGGTTGATGAAACAGAAACTTTCGGCGCGCTACCCCGCACTTGGAGATCGCATCCAGGCGACCTCGCCGGACATTGAAGACACCCTCACGAGATAACCATTCACGACCGATCCCAATGATCGACTACCAAACCCAGTGTGAAACAGCGCTGTTGGAAGGCCAATGGGATCAGGCGCAACAGGCGGCGCTGGCCTGGGCCCGCCATCCCGTCAGCGGCACAGACAGAGATCCGAAGCCCCAGTTTGCGCTCAACGTGATCCATCTGCTCCGTGGAGAGTTTGCGGAAGCCTGGAACACCCATTCGAAGTGCCTACAAGAACCGGAAGATATTGCTCAAATCAAAGCCTGGATCGAAGGTATTGTGATGCAGCAGTCGGAGCGGGCCAACGCCCATCTCGTAATGGGATTATTCCTGGCCCAATCAGGCCAGTCGGAACAGTCCATTGCCTGTTATAAGAAGGCGATCAACCTCGAACCAGAGTCCGCCCATCCTCATTATTTTCTTGCCCAGATTCATGAGCGGGCCAACCATCTTGAAATGGCGATCAAGGAATACAGAGAAGCCGTGCAACTTGATCCTTCCTATGCGCCGGCGCGGACCAATCTGGGCGTGTCCTATCAAGAGCAAGGACGGCTGGAGATGGCGATTCCCCAATATCGCGAAGTGATCAAGTTGCACCCAAACGACCCGGTGGCGCATGCCAATCTTGCCTGCGCGCTTGTCGAGCAGGGCAAGTTGGAGCCTGCCTTGCAGTCCTATAAGGAGGCATTGCGCCTGAACCCCATGGATGCAGCTGTCCATCTTGCGCTGGGAGGCCTCTATGAAACGCGAGGCCGTCTGGATCTGGCACAGAAGGCGTATGACGCGGCTCTCATCGCCGATCCGAATTTCGGCCCAGCGCACTCGGCAATCGGCTGGTTGGCGCTGGGCAAACAACAGATGCAGGCCGCCTACGAATCCTTCAATCGCGCCCTCAAATCCAACGCCGAAGATCCTCGAGCCTACCATGGCATTGCTGAGTATTATTCCCATAAGGGGAAACGAGAGAGCGCAATGGAAAACTTTACCAATGCGCTCAAGTACTACAAAGATCCCGAAATGAAAAACGCGATTTTGAATCAGCTATTCCAAGAAGGCCAAATGGCGGATTGAGGGTCCGCCATCTCCTCGTTCCTCGCTCGCTGAGCGCGCACACGAAACAATCAGATTTCTACATCATGGGCGGTGCTCGCTCAATGCGCGCGGTCGAACGAAGAGATGGCGGGCCCTCTTGATGTGTGGAGGAGGATGAAGAGGAGCCAGCTTGGAAGGATCTTTCAGCAGGAGGGATTTGGAACTGGTTAGGCGGTAGCGCTGCTTACCCGCCCATACATGGTGTTCGAAGATATAGGGTGCTAAAATGCCGCGCCTAAGATTTTCCGTGTGGGTCACAGGATGGTTGGATCTAATACAAACGGAGCAATCCTTTGGCGAGGCACACTTTCAAGAGCCTAACAAGCCGGTTGTCGAAAGCCGGTTTCACGAATGAGTTTCTTCGATCAGCAATCTTGCCGGATTGGTGGGACGACGATTGTCGAGAAGACCCTAGGCTCCTCCAAGACATTGAGATCCGGGTTGCACGATTCCTTGGCCAGTCTCTAGCCGAGGTTAAAGATCCTAGCATGAGGTTGGCAGCGCCTGCGTATCCAGGAGCGCAGCTGAGACGTGTTAAGGATATAGATCGTGACAGGCTTGGACCCGCGATTCATTCGGGTATGCGTATAGCCGCTGCTGTAGTTCGGAGTCTACGGGAGACCGTCCCGAATGTAACCATCCCACCTGCTGACGGTCTGGCTTGGCGGAACTTGATCCAGCACACCGGTCCTTCGATAACTTTGAAGGACGTCACTCAGGATCTCTGGATACGAGGGATTCCTGTAATCCCCCTTGATGTGCTCCCAGTCCCTAGTTTCCAAGGATTAGCAGGGATTGTCGAAGGCCGGCCAGTCATATTGCTTGGCCACAGGCATGACGAGCCGGGGCGACTAGCCTTTGTCGTTTCGCATGAGACTGGGCATGTGGCTACAGGTGATTGCACTCCAGATCAGCCTGTTGTGGATGAAGATGAGGAAACTTCGGACAATTCTCAGATGGAGCTTAAGGCAGATCAGTATGCGAATCGTGTTCTTATTGGTAGCGACAATGTTCACCCCCTAGATAGTGGTAGTTTCAAAGATCTCGCTCGTCGTGCTGCCGAGCTTGAACGCCAGACAGGCGCCAATGCGAGCACGATACTTTTTTCTTGGGCTCGGCGGATAGACAGCCCAGACAGCTATCAGAAGGCTACACGAGCCATAAGGGCCCTTTACCGAAATGCCGGAGCACGCAGACAGCTGAGACAATTATTTGATGAGTATGTTGATGTAAACGCTGCAACCGAGACTGACCGCGCACTGCTCCGCTGCGTTTTTGGCGAGCCAGAGCGTCATGAAGCTACTGTTTGATACAGATGCTTTCTGCAAGCTTGGAATCGCTAGCCTACTTCAGGACGCAGCACAGATCTTCGGCGGGCAGTTGCAGGAGTGCGGAAGGCTATACGCCCTCCCATTCATGTTGAAGAAAGGCCGCCTTCGAAATCTGTTCGGAGGACCTGCCTGTGACGCATTAATCCCTGTCGCCGATGTAATACCCGTCATGTCTGATCCCAGTGTCACCTGGCTTGAGAAGCTGACAGGGATTGAAGCTATTGACCCGGGGGAAGCCCAGATCTTTGCCGTAGCTGCAGAACTAGGGCAGCCGTTTTTGTCTGGCGACAAGCGAGCCCTCATAGCACTCAAGAACATTGATGATTTTATCACTGTACTCGATGGGCGTGTAGTCATACTGGAGGCCGTCTTGCTGGCCCTTTGCGATAGATTGGGACAAGAGGAGATGCGCCTGCGGGTGGCTCCGCTTGCCGCAGTAGATCGGATGGTTGAAGTCTGTTTCTCCAGTGGGAACCCAGATCCTTCAACCGCACTGATGTCATACTATCGGGCACTTAAAATGGAACTGGCACCGCTCAAACTCTGGGATCCAAGAGGGTAAGGGTAGACATGACATTTGGGCCAGATCATTACGTGCCGGTGCTCAAAGTGAAGGGAGGAGAGAAAAGAGCTCTTCAGCGTATTTCCCCAATTCTCCAGTCACGAATGACCCCTCTTCTAGAGATTGTTGAGAGAAAACCTCCCAAAACTCGCAGCGGCCATCTTGATACGGCGTTCACCGATCTTGCAGAAACCATTCGCCCATACTCGCGGTGCTTTCTTGACACGCGTGAGATAGCCGTTGAAGGGCAGGCAGGTGCGGCCGATGTTTTTCAGCGGGCATCAGACGCCGGTATCGTATTTACTCCTGTCACAGGAATATCCCGTACGGCAGATGTGGGTCCCGCTCTTGCTCACAGAGAATATGGGCTCGCACTCCGATTAACTCGAACGGAGTTTGAGCAAGGAGATCTCTCCACACGAGTAAATGTGTTCTTGACCGAACACAATCTTACGCCAGAACAGTTAGATCTCATTATTGATCTGGGCGCAGTAGAGGACTTCATTGTTGAAGGGATCGAAGCCTTGACTGGCGCCTTCATGGCCGAAGTTCCTGATCATAGTCGATGGCACACGTTCACAATTTCGGCCTGCGCTTTCCCTAAGAGCATGAGAGGAGTCGACAGGAATTCACATGCTCTTGCTGAGCGAGGTGATTGGCTGGCATGGAAGCGGCATCTTTACGATGAGAAAAATAATATTCCTCGCCTTCCGACTTTTAGTGACTGCGTGATTCAACATCCGGCAGGTGTTGAGGGATTTGACCCTCGGATAATGCCGGTGTCTGCCGCTATTCGGTACACCTTGGAGAATGAGTGGTTGTTGATAAAGGGCGAGAGTACTAAAGCTATTCGCGCGGGCGAGCAGTTTCCTGCTCTGGCTCATGAACTTGTTTATGGGAATTTCCGGTCAAGTTTTTGCGGATCAGATCACTGCAACGGTTGTCATGCGATGAAGGCGGCGGCAGATGGAGCTCCGAGTTTGGGATCAGCTGGGGTATGGCGCCAACTGGGGACTACCCATCATCTTTCAGTGGTTACACAGGCACTCGCTTCTTTGCCCTGGCCTTGAGTTGTATTCTCACAGCTCTTGCGATTTCGTTGAGACTGCAAATTTCGCAGACTCGATCCCAAACAATCCAACGAGCTTTTCCCCGAAAACCTCGTGCGGTATCACGTTTCTCCAGCAATGCTAGAGCATCATCGAGCCACAATAGCTCAACCAAGGCGCGAGGATCTTTCTTGGGATTACTGCGTGGTGAACGCATGGTTTTGAGCTGCAGCCCCTTGGCCGATCGATGAGCAAGTAAGATTCCCCACCATTCAGGCACGTTATCGAGTGCTTCATCCAAATGGCGCTCACCCACCACTAGTGTTGCTCGATCTAACACCTTCCCATAGAGTTCCACCTGGCCGCGTAACCGACGAAAACTATCCCGATCAGACTTGATTTCATATCCATGCAGCAGGCCGTTGACGACCGAAAGGTCGACTCTTACCTGCCCACGGCAGAGCCCAAGTTCTTCGATGAAGACTGTCCGAGATGTATTGGCGTGTTTTTTTGAAAGGCTGGATCGAAGAACCGAACGGATTTCAGAGTCGCCAAGAACGAGATTGTTGCTCATCAGGTCACAGTATCCCGCGAGATATTTGATTGGAGAAACACGACACAATAGAAACGCAAGAAATGTGATACGGCTGAGACAACAGTCATTTTAGAAGGCCCGCACCAAAGTCTCAAGGTCAAATTTGAAGGAAGGGGATATCAGCGACTTATCAGGTATCTGATTTAGGGATACAAGACGGGTAGTCTTGGTAGGTTCGGACTTCGAGAGTTCGGAGGCTGGAGTCCTTGCAGATTTTGTGGACGAATGACATCGACGTTCCCTTGTCAACGATCACGCCAATCAACCAGTCCTTAACGGGGTCGTCTTTTTAGGGGCTTTAGGGGCTTTATCGGATGCTCAAAATTTCCGCCAGCAAGGCCGCAGGGATCAGGACGACTGAGGCGTACCCTTGCGGTACGTCGCAGGGAGGCACGAGACTGAGAACGAAGCTTGGGAAAGAGCGCGTCTTGGCGCGCCGGGGTTGGGTGGGTGAGAATGTCGGAATTTTCAGCAGCCGCTTAGAGTTCGCGGATGGCGCCTTGTAGCACCGTGATCTGCGTCACCGGATCGCCGGAAGCTTTGAGTTCTGCACGGATCTGCTCTTTGAGGTAGGAGGAGTAGCCGACGCGGTCGATTAAGAAGTCGAGAAACCGTTCGACTGGGAGTAGACTTTGGGCTTTGAGTTCTTCCAGGGTCTCATCACTCACTGGCACGTAGCTGTTCCCCATGTGGAAGACCACATTGTAGTAGCGGTTTTTTCCGATACGTTCGAACCGTAGACCCTTCACCGACTCCTCCCCTAAGTCCTGCAAGACGGCACATTCTAGATAAGCGCACCGTGGAAGACAAGAGAGGCCTACGCAAGCGGGCCAGACTCTGCTACGTGGTTTGATCGTCGGCTGTGACGGACAATTCTGTCAGTGCCCGCTGAACTCCGCATGCTCGGGTGAGGATGCTCAAACAGGCCATCCAACGAGGCCACAGGTGATGGCAGAACCGGAGGCGTAGCCTGCTGGCTACGTTGAGGATTCTGCCGAGCCCAGAACAAAGTTGGGGGTCTGTTTCAGCATACGATTAGAGGTGGTACTTCGCCATTCGATATCTGAGTGTATTACGGGTGATCTTGAGGAGTCGGCTGGCTTCGGATATGTTGCCACCAGCGCGTTGCAGCGCCTCCTGTAACAGTTTTTTCTCCATGTCCTGGGCAGAGAGACCAAAGTCCAGGAGCGAGGGCTGGTCAATCTCTCTGCTCGATCCCACCGATGGAGCGTCTCGCACGGAGGCAGGGAGATGGTCCGGTGTGATCGTCTCATCCTTGCACGTGATGGTGAGCCCTTCGACCACGTTGTGCAGCTCCCGTACGTTGCCTGGCCAGGCGTGGTTCTGCAAGATTGTCAATGCGGCTGAAGCGATGCCAGTGATACGACAGCCATGATCTCGGCGGGCGACATCCAGGAAGGAAATGAGGATTGGTTCGATATCTTCGGGTCGTTCGCGGAGCGGCGGAATGCGCAGTTGGTACACGTTCAGCCGATAATAGAGATCCAAGCGGAATCGTCCGGCCTTGATCTGTGCCGGCAGATCTTCGTTGGTGGCCGCAATCACGCGAATGTCGACATGAATGCTTTGGGTGTCCCCTAGCGGATCGACCTGCCGACTTTCCAAGACGCGTAAGAGTTTCGCCTGCGCAGAAGGACTCAGTTCACCGATTTCGTCGAGGAAGAGCGTGCCTCCCTCCGCTTGTTGGAATCGTCCCGGCTTGGCCTGTTTCGCATCGGTAAAGGCGCCTCTCTGATAGCCGAACAATTCCGATTCGAGGAGGTGCTCGGGAATACCAGCACAATTGAGCGCCACAAAGGGGCCTTTAGATCTGGGGCTGGCTACATGGATCCCCTGGGCGAAGAGTTCTTTTCCTGTACCGCTTTCGCCTGTGATAAGGACAGTGGCATTGGTTTGGGCGACTTCTGCTGCCAGGTGTTTCAGCAGTTTCATCTGGGGCGACCGGCCAATGATTTGATCGAAAGCGAAGGTCTGCTCGACAGGAATTCGGGACCCTGGCGTTTCTAGTGCGCGGGTCTTGTGGATGGCCGTCCGGAGATCCTTTGCCGTGACAGGCTGCGCGAGGTAGTCGCTGGCGCCACGGTGTAACGCATCGACAGCGGTTTTTGCTGATCCATCTGTTCCAAGGATAATCACCGGAAGGTGGTGAGCGACGCGTATAGCCTGAGACAGGATTACCTGGCTCAAAATCCGTCCCCGGCTTTCATCACACACGACGAGTACGAGGTCTGCTTGGTCTTTCAGGATGCGCAGACCCTCGTCGGTCGTGGCAGCAACAAGGATCGTGGCGTTGCGCTGGTCGAGGGCCTGCTCGAGCAAGAGCTTGGCCAGAGGATCGGCCGAGATGAGCAGCAAGATCGGAGGGTGCAAGTTATTCAAGCCTCCCCGCGAGTCACCCTGAATATTGAAAACAGCGTACTCCTCTTCCCGGAAAGAAAGAAGGGGGGTCTATTGGGAGGCTTGGCGCCCTGTCTGTCGGCGGCAGTTTTCCTCTGCAATCCCCACATTTCGAAGGAGGCCGCTTCGTTTTGCTCGTTTGAGGGGGCTTTCCTTGAACGAATTCGCAAAACTTTCATCGCTGACCTCGGCCAGAGCCTTGAGGCTAGGAGCGAGGGTCAAGGGGGTAGGGGTAAACGCCGGTTCATTCGTCGTGTCTGCCCGAAGGTTGAAGGGACAGATATCCAGGCAATCGTCGCAGCCGAAAATGCGATTCCCCATTTGAGAGGCGAGTTCGTCAGAGATAACCTCTCGACCACCTCGTAATTCTATGGTCAGGTACGAGATACAGAGTCGGGCATCGACGACATAGGGTTCCACGATGGCGCCGGTCGGACAGGCTTGAATACAAAGGGTACAGCTTCCACACAGATCTGTGGCAGGCTCATCCGGTTCCAGATCCAGGGTCGTCAGGATCTCCCCGAGCAGAAGCCAGGACCCACATTCGGCCGAGACGAGATTGGAATGTTTCCCGATCCAGCCGAGGCCGGCTTCCTGGGCCCAGGCCTTTTCCATGATCGGGCCTGTATCGACGTAGCTGCGTGTAGCGACGTCTGGCGCCAGTGCTACGATCTTCGCTTCGAGTTGCGCGAGTCGCTGGCTCATCACCGTATGATAATCCTTTCCCCATGCATAGCGTGCGATGCGCCCCATTCCAGGCTGCTCGTTCGCACGGTTGTCTGTGTAGTAGTTCATGCCGACCGATACCATCGATCGGCACCCTGGCAATACCAATCGCGGGTCGCATCGACGGATTGGGTCGCGCGTCATCCAGGCCATTGCGCCGTGGTAGCCCAGTCTGAGCCATTCGGTGAGATAACCGAACAAGCGACGGGATAAGGAGGCAGCGGGGTCAGGAAGGGATGAGTTCGGCTGGTAGCTGATCGCTGATGGCTGGCCGCTTTCGTCTACTCGGCTGATGCCGACGGCCTCAAAACCTAGGGATCGAGCTTCGGCTTTGATTGCTTCAGCTAAGGACATGATGGCTGGTAATTGGTGGAAGACTAGGTGGGCACGCTGCAATTTCACTGGTCGTCAGGCTTGGGATAGCAGGAGAATACAGACCAGGATGCTTAAAAAGGCCGTCCAGCAAGGCCGCAGGCGAATCGAAACCGGAGGCGTGGCGGTTTTCACCCACCCACCCCGAGCTGTCGGAACAGCTCTTTTCCCGGGCGGGGTACGTTGAGGATTTCGATGAGCCGAGAACGATGCTGGCGGATTTTTTCAGCATCCTGTTAGTGCGATTGTTGGGAACAGTCAAAGCGGACAATAAACTGGACCGAGCAATGGTCGGATTTGCATTGGTCGCAAGAGCCGGTGATCTTGCTTTTCCAGTCCGTCGTGCTGTCGTCAAATCGGCAGGAGGTTTTGCCACCCTTGGAGATGGTCGTCCATGGTTTGCTGGTTCCGGGGATATGAACCACAAGGCAGCCTATGGGGAAAGGGACAAGGCAGCTCTGCGAACCCTCTCCCTTTGCCATGCCAAAACTACACGACTGTTCAGTCGTGGGGTGTGAATCATCCATGGGCTGTGCGTGAGCCGTTCCCGCGAAGCAGAACAGGCCGACGAGCATGAGTAACAGGAAGGACCAGCGAGTCATCACGTCGCATCCTAGCACAGGGATGTTTGGAACCGTCAATTGGGATTCAACACGCTTTTACTCGTCTGGGTCTCACGGAGTCTGTATACTGGCCCTATGTTGTGGCGTGCGATGATCGTCATGAGTTGCCTCGTGCTTGGCTGGGCAGGGTGGAGCAGTGCAGCCGAGTCTGTCCTGCTGGATGTTCGTACGGAACCCGCGGGCGGCGTGCGGGCAACTGCCACGATTCTCTTTCCAGTGGAACCGGCAATCATTCGGCGAATATTGACCGACTATGCCCGTTGGCCTGAGCTTTTCGACGTACGGATGCGGATGGCAGAAATACGTGAGCAAGACGGCAAGGTATTTACGGATATTCGGATCGAACATGTCTTGCTTCCGGGGGAACGCCGCCTCTTGAGCGAGACGAGGGCTCTGCCGCCCGGTGGGTTTCTGACGGAATTGAAGGGGGGCGACTTCAAACAGTACCGCCGGCTCTGGAAACTCTCCCCGATCGACGGAGGGGTCCATACACAAGGCGAGTTTGAACTGCTTGTAGAGGTTGATTCGAATATGCCGGAGTGGCTCATCGCTTTAGCGATGAAGAGAGATTTGGAATCGCATTTTCGCCTGATAAAGGAAAAGGCACTTGCCCAGTCGAAGCCGATCCAGTCGCAGTGAGGATCCTAGCAAATATTACGCTACAGAGGAAATCTGAATTGAGACAGCTCGGCCTTGTCGAGTCCCTGTTTCACCAGTCCGTCAATATCGAACAGCCGTTCAACCTTCAGAATATCATCGAGCCTAGTCCTCGTGCTGGGGTGCGGCGGAGTGAAGAGTGAGCAGCAGTCTTGATCCGGCTCGATCGACGTGGCGAAGCTGCCGATCTGTCGCGCCTGGTCGGTAATTTCCAACTTATCCATACCGATGAGCGGGCGCAGGATCGGCAGTTCCGCCGCCTCTTCGATGACCGTCAGGTTCTCGGGGGTCTGCGAGGCGACCTGCCCCAAGCTATCGCCCGTGACAAGGCCCCAACATTGTTCCCGCCTAGCTAATTCCTCTGCAATGCGGATCATGACACGCCGGTAGAGCACCACGCGATAGGGGGCCGGCGCGCTTGCCACAATATCCTGTTGGATCTCCCCGAACGGGACGATGTAAAGCTTCGATGTGTATTGATGGCTTGTGAGGAGTTGGACCAGTTCGCGGACTTTTTCTTCCGAGGCACGGCTGACGAGAGGTCGGCCTGAGAAGTGGACGAAGAGGACCCGGCACCCCCGCTTCATCATACGATAGGCTGCAACCGGCGAATCAATCCCTCCGGAGATCAAACAAGCGACCTTTCCGCTGACTCCGACCGGCATCCCGCCCGGTCCCTGAATCTTTCTGATAGCATAATAGACCTCTTTGGCAAGCAGTTCGAGATACACCGTGATGTCCGGGTCCTTCAGACTGACTTTTTTTCCTGTTTCTTCACAGACAGCGGCACCTATATCTCGCGCGATTTCCATGGAAGTCAGAGTCAACCGTTTATCGGACCGTTTCGCCGATACGCGAAAGGTCGAAAAGGATTCGGGCCGGAGGGATTCTATAATTGCCTTGCTGAGTGTTTTCAGGTCCGGCTTGTCCAGATCGAGCGGCAACCCATGCGCGAGCGAAAAGTTGGCGATCCCAAAGACCCGTGTGAGCCGGTCAATGACGGACTGGTCTGGAACTGTGTCAGGCAGGCTGACGCGAACCCTGCTGCGAAGGTTCTCGACGCGCCTGACGCCGATATCTTTCAGGCTCCATTGGATATTACGCACAAGTCGTTGCTCGAAGTATTCCCGGTTGCGGCCTTTGAGGGCAAGTTCGTGGTAATGGACGATCGCGCATCTCATAACGTGCGTCGCTCGTCGTTCGTGAAGCGTGAAGCGAGGTTGGCTTTGCAGAGGGGTTCCATCTTTGTTTACGAACGACGTTTCACGCGCCGAGCGCTTCCAAAAATCGTTCAGCGTCGATGGCTGCCATGCAGCCTGAGCCAGCAGCGGTGACAGCCTGACGATATTTCGAATCTTGCACATCTCCGGCCGCGAAGACGCCGGGGATGCTGGTGGCGGTGCCGTCATTGGTGATGAGGTAGCCTTTTGTATCCATCTCCAGCTGGCCGGCGAACAGAGCGGTGTTGGGGCGGTGCCCAATTGCGACGAAGACGCCAGAACAAGGCACTTCTGTGACCTTGCCGGTTACAAGATTCCGCACTCGCGCGCCTGTCACCATGTCATTTCCCAGGATGTCTTCGACAACGGAGTTCCAGACAAACGAGATCTTCTCGTTCTTCATTGCCCGGTCTTGCATGATTTTGGAGGCTCGAAGTTTGTCGCGCCGGTGAACAATCGAGACCTTGGTTGCAAACTTCGTCAGGAACGTCGCTTCTTCCATCGCGCTGTCGCCCCCACCGACGACGATCAGCTCTTTCCCTTTGAAGAAAAATCCATCGCAAGTGGCACAGGTTGAGACGCCGTGGCCGGTCAGGCGCGATTCATTCTTGAGCCCGATCGTAATGGCCGATGCGCCGGTCGCAATGATGAGCGTCTTGCTGTGTACGGTCTTTTCACCATCGACAGTGATGCCGAAGGGGCGTTTCATGACATCGACCGAGGAAACATCTCCGGTAAGGAATTCGGTGCCAAAGCGCTCCGCCTGCGCGCGCATCTCCTTCATCAGCTCAGGGCCCATGATGCCCTTGGCAAAACCGGGGTAATTCTCTACCTCGGTAGTCGTCGTGAGCTGCCCGCCCGATTGCCAGCCCTCTATGAGCAGAGGTGAGAGGTTCGCCCGGGCTGCATAGACTGCGGCTGTCAGTCCAGCAGGTCCCGAGCCTATGATCGCGACGTTGCGCATAGGCGAAAATTTAGCACAGGGGGTGGAGGGAATGCACGGCGCTGGTTAAGCGAGAAGGCGGAGGCTTTTCAATAGGTGACCGACCTGCTTGTGAAGCGAAGGGCGAGGGAGGGTTCCATCTAACAGGTGGTCGGCTCGTCGGATCTTCTTTGACAGGGGCATTTGGCTGTTGATGCGGCGGATTGCCTGAGTCCTGATTAGTCCGTTTCTTTTCTTGAGGCGCGCAATCTGGGTTTCGCGGTCGGCGGTGACCACGATGATCTTGTCGACACGTTTGTCTACGCCGGCTTCGAAGAGGAGGGGGACATCATAGATCACGACGGCATCGGGATCCTTGCGCACGGTTTGTTTTGTCAGCCGGGCCTGTTCGCGTGAGACGCGCGGGTGAACGATTCTCTCAAGGCGGCGCAGCTTGGCTCGATTTCCAAAGACAATGGCACCTAGAGCTCGGCGGTTGATGGTGCGATCGGGGTTGAGGACGGATTTACCGAACGTGTCTACGATCTCTCGCCATGCCGGTTTGCCTGGTTTGACGACCTCCCTCGCAAGTTCATCGGCATCGATGACAACGGCGCCACATTGATTGAACATCTTGGCGACGGTGCTTTTGCCAGAGGCGACACCCCCTGTGAGGCCAACGACAATCATGGGAGCGGAGCATAGCACGAGGGTCCGCACCTCACAACCACCGGCCCTGATTGACTTCCGCCACGGAAGGTCTGTATGAGATCACGCATGAAAAGCCAAGTTTTCCTCTGCCTCCTCGCGGCGACCTGGTTGGGGGTCTTCGGCTCGGTGTGGGCTGAAGAGGGGCCGTTGCCGGTCCCTCGGACCCTGGTGGTTGCGTTGGATGGAACCGGGGACTATAGCTCTCTTCAGGAAGCGGTGGATGCCGCGAAGAAAGGGGATATGGTCTTCGTCAAGGCAGGTCACTATCCACAGGATGTGACTATCCACAGCAAGGAAAAGATTAGGTTCGTTGGGGCTGGCATGGACCAGGTAACGATTCTCGGGCGTGATACCATGGTGGGCGCACTGCATGTCGGCAAGTGGCCCTATGGGGCAACGAACATTGAAATCAGCGACATGACCATCAATGACCGTGGCGGCCATGCTGTCGGTCTGTTCAATGGGCAAGGGATTGTCCTCCGTCGGATGAAGATCAATGGCATGATGTTCAGTCAGCAGGTCCAGAATGTACGGATTGAGGATTGTGTCATCGGGGGGAGCGAGACGACCGGAGCTCAGTTTGCCGATTCAGAGGCCATCCTCATTGGGAATGTGATTCATGATAACGATCATGGGGTCTCGATTGCCGGCAAGTCGACGGTGCGATTAGAGCGAAATGTCATTACCCGAAGTCTGTTTGAAGCCATCGTGGTCAGCGATCATGCCAGAGCCGTGCTGGTGAGCAATACATTGGTCAAGAATGATGGTGGCGCATCGTTTCTTGGGCAATCACAGAGCGATGTCACCGGCAATGTCGTCGGGCTCAATCGTGTCGGGTTTGTGATCGCCTCATCCACCCAGACCAGCACCGCGTTCAATGCGTTCTACAACCGGGAGGGTGATTATTTTCGTGCGGGTAACCCAAACCAACCGGCCCCGGAACTCAAGGCCCGGTCAGATATTACCGGTGACCCGTACTTTGTTGACCCAATGCATGACGATTTTCGACTGCGCCTCGATACACCGCTTCAAAAGATCGGCCATTTCCCATACCTCGGGGCCCTTCCACCTGCCTCGCCAGCTGCACCTCGATCAGCTGAAAAGTAGCTTTGAATCAATAGGATGACCACTCTCACCGGCATGCTGATTTCCATGTGCTATGCTTCCTGTACGCCGATAGTCAGATAGGTGATGATTTTCTGGCGTAGGATTTGCTGGACTTTTCAGATAAACAGGAGGCAAGCGTGGCAAGTTACCGACAAGAGCTGGAAAAGCGTGGACCTGAAGGGATTCCGTCGCTTGACGATGTCGAGTCAGGCAAGCTGGTCGGTGCCGTCCTCCCCATGTCTGAAAAGGCCCAGATCCAGATGCGCAATAGCATCGAAGTGATCGACTATCTCCTCAATCAAGAGCGCGTCGTCTGGAGCTGACGACCGCATTCCTCCTCTCCTGAACTCCAAGAATTCACCCCTTGACAGTCCTGTCAGGGCTTCGTACCCTCATTCCCGTCCAGAGTTCTTCTACAGGGAGATATACCAATGGCTCGTCTTCGCCTACCTCCTCAGAGGCGTTCTGTCCCCCTGGCCTTTCAACTGATGGTCGCGACGGCTCTGCTGCTGATGCCTTATACAGTCCAGGCGTCTGATGAATTGCCAAGAGAAGCAGTGTTGCCGATAGGGAAGGCCACCAAGGCAATCCAGGCATCGCTGGATGCTTGCAACAAAGACGGTCACCGGGTAAGCGTGTCGGTTGTGGACCGAGCCGGCGTGCTTCGCGCTATGGGCCGAGCCGATGGGGCCGGGCCCCATACGGTCGATAGTAGCAGGAAGAAGGCCTATACAGCCGCGAGTCTCCGGCGCCCAACGACGGAGCTTGCTGAGCTGGTCACCAAGGTGCCGACCCTGCAAGCCCTTCGCGACATGAACGATCAGATACTGCTGCTCGGGGGCGGACTGCCCATCGAGATCGGTGGTGAGCTCGTCGGAGGGATTGGAGTTGGGGGGGCACCAGGTGCGCACCTCGACGATGCCTGCGCTCAGGCAGGGCTGGAAGCGATTGGCGCAGCGCCGAAAGTTCCAGCAACCAAGTGAACAGGACGTATCCGGTAAGGTACGTGGCCGGCCTATTGCTATTGTTGGCCGCCTGTAACAGTGATGAAGCGGTGCCAGCCACTGTTGAATTCCCGGCTGATCATATCCGCCTGACGATCACCAGGGTTGCCACGGATATGTTCCTCTCCAGACACAACCTTCGGCTCGCGATCGAAGGGCCTGATGGCTGTTCGGTTGAGGAGACGCTGTTCCCCAATACGGGGTATGTGAGTCGACGGAATCTCTATCAAGCGGGAGCGGGCCTGCTCTATGTGGTAGGCCAGTTTGATGCCCGCGTCGTCGACACCATACACTGCACCATCACGCTCGCGGAGTTTCGCACCCTCAATCGATACGTGACATTTCTTGGCAGCTTCGACGAGAACGAGCAGAAGCGGTGGGCGTACTTTCCCGCCAGTCAGAGGTCAGAACTTCCCTTTGAGAAACGGTGAGGGAGCATCCTGCTAGTGCGAGCTTCGGTCTTTGAAGGTGAGTTCAGAGACGGCGGATTTGTCCAGCTCGCCTTTCCCAAGTGTGACCAGCCGCTGGTATTGATCGTAGGTCGCTTGAGCTAATGGGACTGTGACCTCGGCAGCCTTCGCTAACGAAAGGGCGATGCCCGAGTCTTTGGCTGCATGGATAGCCGAGAAGTAGCAGTCATGTGCGCGGTTCTGCATATCCTCGCCGTCCGTCTCTAACACGCGCGATGCGGCTCCCGTTTGAGCGAAGATACCTCGCAACATTGTCAGATCGAGGCCGAGTGCCGCTCCAAGTCCGAGCCCTTCGGCCAGCGCCGCCGTATTGCAGTTCATCACCATGTTGACTAGGGCTTTGACCTTCGCTGCTTCTCCTGACGTCCCGATATAGCGGAGGTGAGCACTCAATTTCTCCAACAGGGGTTTCGCCGACTCGAACACATCCGGACGTCCGCCGCACATGAGGTAGAGTGTGCCTTGACGCGCCTGCGTGATGCTGCTGGCCATGCAGGCTTCGAGGCTTCGGCCTCCATGTTGAGTCACCAGAGTTTCGACCTCGATGTGCATAGAGGGCGAGAGGGTGGCGCAGTTCACGAAAAGACGGTCCTTAGCATGGCGGAGAAGACTCTCCGTGCCGGTTGAAGAAAATATTTGACGCATCGCAGCGTCATCAGACACGACTGTGAATATGATGCCGGCGAGTTCTGCAACACGGGCTGGGGTTGCAGCCGCTTCACAGCCTAACTCGGTCGCAAGGTCGGCGGCCCTCGTGTGGTCCCTATCGTAAACAGCCACGACGGTTTCTTGCTGATCCCTCAAGCGCCGGGCCATGTTAGCCCCCATCCGTCCAACCCCGACGAAGCCGATCCTTAATGTCGATTGCCGCATCACCGTTACTCCTTCGTTCATGTTAGCATGCGCGCGAGTCTACCATACCTCGACTCCGTAACGAGGATGTCAGGGAGGCTTGCGTATGCATCAACCCATTATTGGGTTTCATCTGGACGAACAGGGTGACTGGGTCGCAGATCTGCAATGCGGCCATGGTCAGCATGTGCGTCACCAGCCGCCGATGACGAATCGGCCCTGGGTTCTGAAAGAAGAAGGTCGGAAACAACATCTCGGTGAGACGTTAAACTGCAAGAAATGTGATGAGGCGAGCGGTTGAACTATTCGACGGTCGTCACGTTCAAAGAAGGTGCTACCCTCATACCGAGTCCTGGGCTTGACCAGGTTTGCAGCTGAGGGCCGTTGTATTGGTAGCCACCTGTGACGGGATCGCCGGTCAGTAAGAGCGGGGTATCGAGGTCGAGTACGTCGAAACCTCCGAGCCCTAGAACCAGGCTAAAAGAACAGCCCATTGCGATGCGTGTTTCGACCATCCCACCGATCATCAGTTTGAGGCCTGACGTTTTGGTGAAGGAGGCAATCTCCACCGCTTCAACTACGCCGGTCTTCATGATCTTGATATTGATGTAATCAGCTGCTCTCAGGGCGACGACTTCTTGCGCGTCCGCAAGCGAGCGGACCGATTCATCCGCTGCAACAGAAATACCGGTCTCTCGACGGATTGCCGCCATGCTGTCGAGGTCCTCCCGCACGACCGGCTGTTCAAGCAGCACCATTGTCCCGCCGAATGCTTTGACTCCCCGCGCAAACGTCAGGCAGTCCCGGCGTGAGAAGCCCTGGTTGCCATCACCGATGAATGAAATGCCGGGAAGTGCGCGGTGGACTGCTTCCAGACGCCGAAGGTCGCTTTCCACATCCTTGCCGACCTTCATTTTGAAGAGGCGAAATCCCCGTTCATACCATCCGCGCGCCAGAGCGACGGTCCTGTCGCGGTCGGTGATAGGAATGGTGATGTCCGTTTCTCGCGCCCGCACATCCGCGCTACCCCAGAGCTGCCACAGCGGGATGTTTGACGAACGGCAATGGGCATCGATGACGGCGGTTTCGAGTCCACAACGTGCGGCTGGATGAGTGGGCGCTTGCTCGGACAGCTCCAGCGCTATATTCTTGTAATCTGCAGCTGAACGACCAAGCACTGTCGTGCAGAGTTGGCGGAGTGCCGTAAGGCAACCATCACGCGTCTCTCCTCCAACTTCGGGAAACGGCGCTGCCTCGCCATATCCTTGGGCGCCGTTCGATAGGGTAATTTGCAGGAAGACGTTTTCCGCAATCGTTCGCGCGCCTGTGGCGACGACAAATGGGTCAGTGATGGGCACATCCACCGGCCAAAATTCGATCTTACGTATGCTGCCCGACATTTTGTGCTTGGTGGGAAGGAAATTCTTCAGATTAAGAAGGCCGTTAATGGATCCATCTGATCCATTCGGTCTCACCCATAGCGATCATTCTTCCAAGGAAGCGCGCTATTCGAATAGCCCCTCACTTCCCAAAACCCCTTTGCATCCTTATCCGAAAAGGTAATCTCCTTCACCCACTTTGCGCCCTTCCAGGCATAACGCTTCGGAACGATCACGCGAACCGGGCCTCCGTGTTCTTTCGTGAGGGGTTTGCCGTTCCATTTGTAAGTGAGCAGCACGTCGCTGTCATCGCAGGATTCAAGCGGCAAATTGGTGGTGTAGTCGTCGAACGATTTGAAGAGAACGAACTTTGCAGAAGACAGCGGCTTCACGACGGACAGGATGTGCTGGAAACTGACCCCTTCCCATTCGTTGTCGAATCGGCTCCAGCTCGTCACACAATGGAAGTCTGAGACATCTGTGAATTGGGGTTGCGCCAAGAATTGCTCCCATGTCCAGGTAACAGGGGTGGTCACAAACCCGTCTATGGTCAGGCTCCAGTCAGTCAAGGGAATGTCAGGCTTAAATCCCAGATCCAGCACAGGAAATGTCTCGACGAGGTGCTGCCCCGGTGGCAGGCGGGCGTCTCCTTCGTAAAATACCTCCCGTTCTTCACCCCCTCGGCGCGCCTTGGCCCATTGCTCCTTCGTCTTGGTCAGTCTGCTGGGTTCGTCCATGGTGGCCTCCTCATCACAGACTACGCGAGCCAAGGCCTTTCTGACAACTGGCAAGATCTCTGGCAGTGTGTTGACAAACGACTCGAGCAAAACAGACACGAAACATCTGGATGCTCGCAGACCCGTTCAGAAGCCATCGCAGGCTGTTCAGAAAGGCCGTTCAGCAAGGCCGCAGCAAGCGACGAGGCGACGCGTACTCTCTGTAGTACGTTGAGCCTCTGCGCGCAGCGAGAACGCCGCTGGCGGACTTTCTCAACAGCCTGCTAGAAAAGCGTGCCAGGGTTTGGGAAGGTTCTAGACAGTAGGAGGTCTTTGGACAGGAGTAGGAATTCACTTAAGGAATCCGGGGTCTTTGAGGCATCATAGGGCCTGATACACTTGAAAGGCTTTCGTGAAAGTCCGCCGAGGGAGGACAGTGTTACATCCATATACAGGCTGGTTTCTCCTTGTAGGGATCTTGGTGCCTCTGAGTGGTTTCGGAGGGTTGGACTCCCTTGCGTTGGCGACTTCTGCCAAGCAACCAGTGGTTCATCCGCTCGCCCCAGAACGCCATGGTTCAGCAAAGTCACCCAGGGCAGATGCCAAGCCACAGGCCGGGACTGAGTCAACCAAGATGCTGCCTACGGTGGCGCAGGGACAGAAACCCTCCAAGCAAGTTCCCCGGAAGATCACTCTCCACCAGAAGGCGGTGATAGAACGGCCTTCCCCAGCCATCGTCGAGCCGAAGCCGGACCTCTCGTATCATGGAATACTCGAGCAGCCGCAACGTTATGATCCCAGCAGGGACCGCCGAGCAGGCCGACCGCCAAATCCCCAGGCCGGTGAGATCCTGCACGATCACTTTCAAGAACTCGACAAGAACCATGACGGAATGATCGATCCGTTCGAGCGAGCCTTTGGCCGGCTCGACATGAATCGTGATGTCAGCAACTATCAATGGGAATATCCCCCCCCTCCACGTAAATCTCCCTTAAAAGGCCCCTCGAATCGACTCAGAAAAAAAGCAGTCGCCAATATTTTCCCCACAGGCTCCTATACGAACTGGTCTGGCTGTCATGCCCTTCTTCAGTTTCGGGTGGTCCAAGCCGGGAATTCCCCACCCTCTCAATATTGTGGAATCCCCAAGCAATACCTACCCTTCCCACTATCTGCTTCCTAAAAAGGGCCCTGCCGCACGAGAGACTGGCTTGTAATATCCTGCAGGGGCCAGCGACGAAACTTCTAGCAGTCTGTCCGACATTGACAGTCAAAAGAGGAGTCCCCATGATACAAGACGAGATTACTATGCCCACCCCCTTGTCTGAGACAGCTATGCCGGCTAACTCGAGTGCCGGAAAACTTGCCATTGCCGTGGTGATTGCTGGCGCAATCGGAGCCTTCTTCTATTTTGATCTCGGACGATTTTTGTCATTGGCGGCACTGAAAGATAATCGCGATCACTTGCTAGCCTTCACGGAAGCCAACTCTGTCGGAGCCGCGGCGCTGTTCGTCCTCTGCTACATTGCGGTGACGGGGTTGTCGCTGCCAGGCGCAGTGATCCTGACATTGGCCGGAGGGTTCTTATTCGGTAGTATCTTCGGCACCCTGCTGGTGAACCTCGGAGCGACAGCAGGAGCGACACTCGCGTTTCTGGCTGCGCGCTACCTGTTGCGGGACTGGGTGGAGGAGAGATTCGGCAAGTGGTTGGAACCGCTCCAACAAGGGTTTGCTAAAAACGCGTTCAGCTATCTCGTCACACTCCGGCTGATTCCGCTCTTTCCATTTTTTGCCGTCAATCTGGTGTCCGGTTTGACGAGAATGAACGTCGGAAGCTACATAGCCGCCACAGCCCTGGGCATCATCCCTGGTTCCTTCGTCTATGCCTATGCGGGCCGCCAACTGGGGACCATCAACTCGTTGGGTGACATCGCCTCCGCCAAGGTCATTGCCGCTTTCGTGCTCCTCGGGCTCCTCGCGCTTGTGCCGATCGCTTACAAGAGGTTCTCGGTCAAAAAGGTATGACGCGCGAATTCCGTGAAACGTGAAACGTGAGGCGTGAAGCGTGAAGTGTAGTAGAAAAGGAAAATCCCGTTATGATTGCCCCCAGTTCAGAGAGGACGGCCTCGATGCGTGAGCATACAGAGGGTCTCCTTTTACCGAACGACGAGCACAATCGTATTCTGAAAGATAATGTCCATCCGTCCAATTGGGTCAATCCTGAACCGGCTGGCCGCTACAACATCGTGGTCATCGGGGCTGGGACGGCAGGATTGATAACGGCTGTCATTGCTGCCGGCCTAGGGGCCAAAGTGGCGTTGATTGAGAAACACTTGATGGGCGGCGATTGTCTCAATGTCGGCTGCGTGCCCTCAAAGGGAATGATTCGGGCATCGCGGGCTTGGACCGACTTGCGAAATGCCGAGGAGTTCGGTCTCCATATTCCTCCCGGTGTGAAGTACGATTTCGGAGCCGCAATGGCCCGCATGAGGAAGCTGAGGGCACGGATCAGCCACAACGATTCGGCCAACCGCTATACCAAGCTGGGCGTGGATGTCTATATCGGCAACGGGCACTTCATTGGAACCGATCGCATCCAAGTCCAAGGACCGGCCGGCAACAGGACCTTGACCTTTGCAAGGGCCGCGATTTGTACCGGCGCGCGACCCACCGTACCTTCGACAGCCGGCCTGGGAGAGGCGGGCTATCTCACCAACGAAACAGTCTTCTCGCTGACGGAGTTGCCGCCACGCGTCGGGGTGATCGGGGCTGGCCCCATCGGCTGCGAGTTGGCGCAGTCGTTCGCCCGTTTCGGGAGCCAGGTCTACCTGATCGAAACGACTCACGGCATCATGCCGAAAGAGGACCGCGATGCAGCAGACATCGTCGAGCAGCAGATGTTGCGCGACGGGGTAAAGTTGCTCTGTTGCGGGAAGGATGTGAAGGTACAAAGAACGGAGGCCGGCAAGCGGCTGACGGTCGATTCACACGGTCAGCGGTACGATGTAACGGTCGACGAGATTCTTGTCGGCGTCGGCCGGACTCCGAATGTCGAGGGAGTCGGACTGGAGGCGGTCGGCGTTGAGTTCGACAAGAATGGGATCACGGTGAACGAACGGCTGCAAACGACGAATTCCAAGATCTTCGCGGCGGGCGACGTTTGCTCCCGCTACAAATTTACCCATGCGGCCGATGCCATGGCGCAGATCGTTAGTCAGAATGCCTTGTTTCCACATCCGCTTGGATTGGGCTACGCAAGCGTCGATTCCTTGATCATGCCCTGGTGCACCTTCACGGAGCCGGAAGTCGCGCATGTCGGACTGTATGAGAGGGATGCAAAAGAGAAAGGCATCGGGGTCGAAACCTACACCTACAAGCTCGATGAGGTCGATCGCGCGATCCTCGATGGAGAAGAAGAGGGTTTCGCGAGGATTCACATTCAGAAGGGCACGGACAAGATACTTGGAGCTACAATCGTAGCGTCGCACGCAGGCGAGATGATCGGTGAGTTTTCCGTGGCGATGAAAGCCGGCGGCGGAGCCAAGACGATCGCCGGGACGATCCATCCCTATCCAACCCAGGCAGAAGTGAACAAGAAGGTGGTGAATCTTTGGCGGAAGGAACATTTCACTCCGAGTACGAAGGCCTGGCTTGCGAAGTTGTTCGCATGGATGAGGAGGAGGTGAGGGGATGCCGGCTGATGATCTTCTGTGCTCGCGCAACGCGCAGCCTCAGAAGGCCCTCGTTGGACACGCGAGCGTACGGATGACCTATCCTCCCTCATCGCAAAAGTGGATAGAAAGAAGGGTGTGGAAATTCGTGCTGATTGCGTTGGGGCTACTCATTGCACCCATAGCTGCCAGGGCTGAGTCTCCGTCGGTGATCGACGTTGCGAAGTTTTCGAGCGGGATGGTCGGGCAGACTGTCCCGGAAGGTTGGAAGCCGCTCACGTTTAAGAAGATTCCGAAACAGACGGTGTATGAATTAGTCAAGGATGGAGACGCAGTCGTCGTCAAGGCCGTGAGCGAGGCCTCCGCTTCCGGCCTCATCAAAGCAGTCAACATCGATCCAAAGGAATACCCGATTGTGCGGTGGCGATGGAAGATCGAGAATATTCTGAAACACAACGACGTGACCAGGAAAGACGGCGATGATTTTCCAGCGAGGCTCTATATTACCTTCGCCTACGATCCGGACAAAGTCAGTTTCGGCAAGAAGCTCAAGTTCAAAGCCGGTCAAGCGATCTTTGGCGACATTCCGATCGGGGCGTTGAATTACATTTGGGACACGCACGCGCCGGTCGGGGCGATTGTTGAGAATGCCTATACCGATTTTGCGCAGATGGTTGTGGTGGAGAGTGGAGCCCAGAAGGTGGGTCTCTGGGTGAGTGAAGAACGGAACATCTATGAAGATTACAAGAGGGCATTCGGCGAAGAACCACCGTTGATGAACGGCGTCGCCATCATGACCGACACGGACAACACGAAGGAACGGGCCACTGCCTATTATGGCGACATCCAGTTTGTTTCGGTTGGGAAATAGCCCTTCAAGGAAGGGGAAAAAAGAAGAGGCCGACCTGTTCAGGGCCGGCCTCTTCATGGACACTCCCGCGCGTGAGATGGGTGCGCGGATTCGAAATGGGAGTTACTGAATGGAATTCGCGAAGCCGCCTCGCGTAATTTCCGCGCGGACAGTGTCCCCAACCTTTTTCTTGTGGAGCTGTTTCGTCCCTTGTCCGACCAGCAGCTTGACGTGATTCCCTTCGTAATCTTCAACTGTGTAGATGTTGCCTTCGACTTTTTTGAGGGTTCCACCTAGGGTTTTCCAGGCCGGGCCCGGTGCAGAGTCGAACTGGCCTGCCTTGGGTGCCTCGGGCTGTTCCGGGACATGTCCAGCTGCTTCAGCCGCCGTTTTTGCAGAAGATTGGCTGGACTTCTTGGTTTTCGAATCCTTGGCCAGCGCCGGAGTGACTGCCAACGCAACAATGGCCAGGACAGTGAGCAGGACCGGGAGAATCTGCTTTTTCGCCTTGTGCATTACGAACCTCCTTCCAGTGAGTGGGGTAATTCCAACCCAGAACCCCTCAGCAAGCTGTGTGCCTTGGTGCGGTACGAAACTGATCAAGAAAATTGAGCAGATGAGAAGAGCTGGTGGCTAAGGGTCAGTGAAATACGAAGGACGCAGGAGAAAAACGGCATGCGTTTGTCCAAATATGACCGTATCTGCAGATATGAGGCGGAGCTGACGGCAGTAGCCTGCACGGCCATAACCCAAACGCTTCTGTCATTTGGCAGGATACTAAGAAAGTCTCACAGAGACCGTGGCGCGTGAAGCGCGAGGTATGCGAGAAAGACGCGATGACGTCCAGGCCAGTGAAATTCCGGCGTGACAAGAAAAGGTTGCCCGCAGGCTTCTAGCCGGTTCATGCTTAGAAGTAACCGGTATCTCCACAAGAATACTCTGGCCATCGTGGCTCCATTGCAACCGGAGCAACCGGCATGATGGCCTAATAAGAGTTAACCTCTGCCCTTAAGAGGGGCAAGGCTCCCTGAGCCAACCTAAAACCCCACAGTTTACCGTAGATATTTACTGAACCACCTATCAGGCATCCATCCACGCATACCAACAGCCTCCGCTCAATCGGGAAAGATTGAAGGGACGGTGCCTGTAATCACCAAATACTGAGGGAGGTTTGGCGCTTACGATATGGGAAATGGACTAGTCAATCATCTCGCAGGTGTCAGGGATATTTTGCTTAAGAGGACAGCTAGACATGTCTACATAAATCACCTTACAACCCACTATAAGAGGGGTATGGTTTCCTGAGCCGGTTAAAAGCTAGCTAAAGTCTCAAAATGGCTCCAGGAAACGATTGAAAGCCATTAACCATTTTATATAGATTCCCCTTGATATAGATTCTCCCCCCTAATCGGAGAGGGCCGGGATGGCCAGTAATTACCAAATTACAGCGGAACGTGACTGACCTACCACTCCGCCGACGCGGCCATGGGCCTTCTTTCAAGACATCCTGTAAGACGCCCGCATTCCCTGTTTACCTTTCCCCCCCTGCTCCGTCTAACCCATCAGATGAGGTTGGAGAGAGAGTGCGATCCCGCCGGCTCTCGCCTTAGAAAATGTGAACCGTCATGAGATTGAGGTCGTAGAAAGTTTTTTACAAAGGAGACGCGAGATGACACAGACAGGCTGGGACTGGCCGATCACAGATAGTCAGAGAAGTCACAGCGCGCGGGCGACGTTGTTGAGGCCGATACCATACGAGATGACGATACAGGGAGAAACCCCGGCTGCGTCGACCCACAGAGGGGAATTGCTCTCTCTGAACATCAGCAATGGAGGAATGCTGGTCTTGATGGATCAGGCCCCGGCGATCGAACAAGTGATGAAGGTCCATATGCCGACGCCCATCAACATGGCAGAAGTTCCGACCCTCGCTGAAGTGTGTTGGACAAAACCGTTACCGTTCGGCAAATCCGATGGCGAGGGCGCGGTTTTTGTCGGGCTCAAGTTCATATTTTAGATTGGAAGTCAAATTTCTAACACAGGGGGATCATTTCATGAGACGGTCATCTTTCTTATTCAATCTTCTCGGCGCAGTTGGCTTGGTGGGATTGCTCAGTGCCTGCGGCGGTGGCGGGGGGTCGTCCAGTCCGGCAACCGGCAGCGCCAGCGGATCAGCTGCCTCGTCCGGTACCGTTACCGGTTTCGGCAGTGTATTTGTGAACGGCAAAAGATTCGACACGAGCGGGTCGTCATTCACAGTCGACGGCCAGTCTGGCAGCCAGGGTGACCTCAAACTTGGCATGACAGTAACGGTTACCGGCTCGTTCAACGGAGACCAACGGTCAGCCAGCACAGTTCAGCAGAAGGATGCGGTAGAGGGTTTGGTGCAGTCGATCGCGGCGGACAGGCTGAGCCTGGTGGTTATGGGGCAAACTGTGTTGGTCGATAGTACGACCCTGATCGATGACAGCAATGGTCTTAACGGGAACATTGGCAATCTCGCCGCTGGAGACTTTGTGGAGGTGAATGGGCATATCAGGCCGGACGGAGTGATCCAGGCGACGTTCATCGAAAAGAAATTGGTCGGAGTGACGCCTGAAGTGCGTGGGTTTGTGAGCCTGCATGACGCGACCGCGAAGACCTTCAAAATCGGGAATTTAACTGTGGATTACTCGACATCGCTGATCGACAACATGCCGACTCCGAGTGGGAGCAACTGGAATGGGCTCTTCGTGGAAATAAAAGGAACGAACTTCAATTCTGTGACGACGACTCTCGTTGCCACAAAGGTCGAGCGGGAAAATCAGGGCTTCGGCAATAATATGGACGAATTCGAAGTGGAAGGATTCGTGACCCAGGTTGTAGGTGTTGGGGACTTCTTTATCGGGACAACCCATGTGCAAACGACTCCAAGCACGGAGTTTCGAGGCGGCACGATCGACGAGATCGTCGTGGGAGCGAAACTGTCTGCCGAAGGCCGGTTGGCTGACGGGATTTTGACGGCCAAGCATGTGAAGTTCCATGCGGCGGTGAAGCTGGAGGGGAACATTGCCACGATCAACGGGAATACCTTCACGATCGACGGACTTCCAGGTATCACGGTCACTGTGAATAGTCAGACGGAGGGTGGAAATAATTTGTCGGGCGGGAACCACGTGAGAGTCCGTGGCCGCCTGGGGAGCAGCAACTCCGTGATCGCGACACGAGTCGAACAGAGGTCGCAGGACGATGATGTGGATCTCCAGGGACCGGTGCAGTCAGTCTCCGGTCAGGTCCTGACGATCCTGGAAGTGGCGGTCGATACTTCGACGATCAGCAACGACAACTTTGAAGGGCTGAATGATCAAATCATCGGCCGCGCAGCCTTCTTCAATGTCGTGAAGGAGGGGACACTGGTCAAGGTGAAGGGCCGGCTGGCCAACGGCGTGGTGACGTGGCGTGAAGCGGAACTGGAAGATTAATTGAAAAGGAGGAGAAACATGATACGTTTTACGAGGTTGGTCCTGGTTGCGAGTACTCTGGCAATCGTGGCAACCCCGGTGTTGGCCCAGACAGCTCCTTCGATCCAGAGTGGTCAGGTGGATACCCCCGGGGCGTCGCAGAAGACGACGAGCGGTGTCAGGCTCGAAAGTGCAAACAATCGTGATGGCCGTCGAGTTGATAACCGGGGCGGTCGTGGCGGGAGCGAAAACAGCGGACCGGGGTCGGTCAATAGCGGGTCCGGGTCGGAGAACAGTGGACCTGGCTCGGCAAACAGCGGGCACGGTTCTGCCAATAGTGGCTCTGGGCACAGTGAGGAGAATAGTGGTCGAGGCGGTCAGGATGATAATCGAGTCTCACAGAGCGGTGATGTCAGGCAGGAAGACCGGCAAATGGATCGCCGAGAGGACCGGCGTGAAGACCGTCGCTCCAACAGCGGTGGGGAACTACGCGGCCTAGACCGTGCCGATCACGTGGCCGGTGATCATGGGAGGGAAGGGCGCGATAATGCCAGGACGGCTCAGATGGATCAGCCCAATCGACCGGACCGGGTTGAACTCCACCAGAGGCCGGATCAACTGGAGAGGCCGGAGCGAGAGGGACGACAGGGGCGGCACTGAACTGAACAGTTGCACAATGTGACGTGCACCGAGCGATGCCACCATCCGGTGGCATCGCTCGGTCTGTTTCCGGGGCCTCGCAGCAGGTTCAATACTAGTGCCGTACCGTATTAGGGAAAACCGGAATGGATAGGTGGAGCAGCAGGGTCATTGGGGGGATTCTAAGTCTCGTCGTGACGGCGAGCGCTGGATTGGCAGCAGATAGGATAGACCAAGGGACTCGACCGGCCTCCGAGACGCAATCGGCTTCTGAGGTTCAACCGGCCGCCATTCGGAATTGGCAAATTGGCTTTTCCCCGAGTTACTCAAGTGGAAACTTTGGAACGGATACAACGAGCACATTTTTGTATGCACCTATTTCTGTGCGGAGGTTCTTTCGCGATGGCGATGTGGCGGTGGTGATTCCGTTTGTGACAGCGACGACCGATGGGCAAACCACGTTCGTTGGAGGGAACCCAGTTCAGATCCAAGGTAGCGGTAGTAATAGCGGACCGGGAAATCAAAATAACAACACATGTTCTAATAGTGGCCCTGGAAATAATAACAATAATCCTGCATGCACTGGAGGGCTGACGACTCGTGTGCAAGGCAATGATGTGACGACTTCCGGAATCGGAGACATCATCATCAGGGGGCGCTACTACGTTCTTGAAGAGAGAGACTATCTCCCGTTAGTCGCCCTTACCGGTCGCCTGAAAATTCCTACAGCGAGTGCGAGTCAGGGATTGGGCACCGGAAAAATGGACGAAGGGGTCGGAGCGGAAGTGTCCAAGTTGTTGGGTGAGAAATGGCTCACGTTTCTCGACGGAGGCTTTAACGTTATTGGACGGCCCGAGGGGCTGGAGCTGCGGAACCAGTGGTGGTATGACGTGGGGGCTGGGTACTATTGGACGAAAAACCTGCTCACCAGCGTCTACTTCGAAGAGTACCGGTCGCTCGTGTCCGGACGGCAGAACATCCGCGACTTCTATTTTGCCGGCAACTACAAGGCCTCTGATGCCTGGCGGTACAATGCCGGGGTGACAGTCGGGGTGTCCAACGGAGCGCCGGATTATGCGTTCACATTGGGAACCAGCTATCGCTTCTAAGTAGACACAAAGCATCCCGCCAGTCTTGCGCGCAATATAGAATGGCGCTCCTCGAAAAAATCTTTGTAGTTGAAAGCATTGATGTTTTGGCGACATCTGACGCCTTGATAGGTCAGTAGAAGCCGCCTGTTTACGAATCGGCCGGTCGCTCGTCATATTCAGTAGAAGTGTTGAAGGGTTCTGAGCGGCCTGGTCTATATATGATGGTGGGTATGCCGCTTGAGCCACAGGGAGGGGTTGATGAGGCCAGACTCATCGCCCGCAGCCTGAAACAGGATCACGAAGCCTTTGGGCAGCTGGTCGATCGTTATGCCACTGTGACGATTAATCTGGCCTATCGGATGGTGGGGAATCGGACCGATGCGGAGGATCTTGCGCAAGAGACTTTCATCGCGGCATTCAAGGCCCTTCCGACATTTCGAGCCGATGCGAAGTTTTCGACCTGGCTCTATCGGATTGCGGCGAACAAGTGTAAAGATTGGCTCCGTGCCAAACGGCCTGAGCAGCTCGATGTCGAGGTGGACACGGTGGCGGATAAGCAGGTAGTGGAGGCCAGGACCCCGGAGCGGATTCTTTCGCAGCAGCAGGTGGCTGATCATCTGGACCGGGCAATCCAGCGGTTGCCGCCCCTCTACCGGGAGGCATTTATCTTAAAGCACGTCGAAGGACTCAGTTACGAAGAGATGGAAGAGATTCTTGGGGTAAACGGGGATACATTGAAGATGCGGGTCTACAAGGGGCGGGTGCAATTGAGCCGCGAGTTGGCGGAGTTCAACGACAGTCGGCCTCCTGTGGCGAGGTGATCTATGGATGACCAGGATCTCTTGATACAACGGTTTCTCGATCAGGATTTGGCGCCCGAGGAGCGAGTACGGTTCCTCGAAACCGTCGATGCTGATCCCCGGTTGCGCCGACAGTGGTTGAATCTTGAAATGGTCCTGTCGGAGGCAGCACGGCTTCCCAAGATCGCACCGTCGAGCCAATTTACCGCAGGGGTGCTGGCCAAGCTCGATAAGATGCCGAAGGGGTTCTTCGACCGGATGGCGGAACTCTTTACTGTACCCCGCACGTTGGAATGGAACTTGACCGGAGCGCTGGCGACTGCCTGTGTCGCCCTCGTGGCTGTCTGGGCCTTGGTGCAGATAAGGCCGGAGCGTATCGTCGAAGTACCGGTGGCTGCAACGCCTGCGCAGACAGTCTCGCTCGGCAGTGGGCAAGAGACGAAGGTATACGTGCGTCTGGTGCTCTTACAGCCTGAGGCTCGTTCTGTCTCGGTCGCCGGAGATTTCAATGGCTGGAATCCTGCCCAGACCAAGTTGGAGCGATCCGAAGGCGGTATGTGGACTGCGACGATCGCCCTGAAGCCGGGCCGGTATCAGTACATGTTCGTGATTGACGGTAAACAGTGGATCGCCGATCCCTTGGCGGAGGAAGGAGCAGGTGATGGATTTGGAGCACAGAATGCGGTGCTCGATGTCGCCATCTGAGCCTCCGAGCCGGTCCCTTGCAACGGATCGGGCTGTTGGGTACTCTTTCGTGCATGGTGACACTGTCCGCATGCTTCAGCCGCTTCATGTGCGTCGTCACGGCCGCATACATGATCGTCGGTCTGTCGGCCTGCGCGAAGACGATACAAAAGCCGGAGTTGCCGAAGCCTGTTGCCGGTGGTGTGCGATTCGTGCTGTTGGCGCCGGAAGCCAAGAAGGTGGCGCTGGTGGGTTCCTTTAACGGGTGGGCCGAAGAGGCAATCAAGATGAAGATGAGGGATGGAACAGGTTTCTGGTCGGTGGATGTGCCGTTGAAAGTTGGAGAATATACCTTCATGTATCTGGTTGATGGGACAAGGTGGGTGACGCCTCCCGCGGCTGAAGATTTTGTGACGGACGGATTCGGACAAACGAACGGAGTTGTGATCGTCCACTAAGGCTATGAGCAAGCGAGTCGACATACACGTGTGGCTTCTCTGCCTGGCCTTGAGCCTGCCCGCCATTCCGGCCCTGGCAGAACCGCTTTCGATGCAGGATCGTGAGGCGATCGATCGGCTGCGTGCGGCAAGGGGGCATTCGGCGGAAGAGGTCAATCGGTTGCTGGAACAGGTGAATAAGGCCGGCGATAGAGGCCTTCCGACCGAGCCGTTGGCGAATAAGCTGAAGGAAGGATTGGCGAAGGGTGTGGAGCCGAGGCGAATCGATCCGGTGTTGAAACAGATGGTGGGGAACTTCGAGTCGGCCAAAGAGGTGTTGCAAGAATCGGTGGCGAAGGGGATGGTCGATCAGGATCAAGGTAACCGTCAGCGAGCCATGGAATCGTTGGCGGAAGCACTCGGTCGCGGAGCTACAGTCGATGAAGTGCGCGAATTGGCGAGAATGGGACAGCACCAGGGACAAAGGATGAGCGAAGACACGCTGGCGATGGGCGCCAAAAGTTTAGCGGTGATCAAGGAAGCACATATCCCTTCGAAAGACGGCGCGGCGGTTGTGGCGGAGGGCATGCGCCAGGGCTTTCGTCCGTCTGAGTTGGCGGACCTTGCGCGCGAAATGAAACGGCATGGGCAAGAATTCCGCGAGGGTCGTATCACCACGGAGTCTGTTCGCGATCAGATTTCCAGAGGTGAGCGGAGCGATCGGCTGTTCCGCGACCAGGGTCACAGCGGGTCCGGCGGCGGGGATCGGGGCGGGGAGCGGATAGATCGGGGCAGAGATTCGGATCGCGGTGGGCGGGATGATCGCGGTGAACGTCCTGACCGTGGTGATGCCCGCGACGACCGAGGCGGGCGATCGGACGGTGGTGGGGGTGGTGGTGGCGGCGGGCGCGACCACTAATTAATACCCGCATTCTTCTCTTTTCTTTCATTTCCTTAAAAACCCCGTACAGTACTGGTGTCGTCTAGAAAGCCTGTGGGTCAGGCCGCTCTTCGTCTAGTCACGTCTTGGGAGATCGCAGGTGACTCGATGCAAGGAGACATCATAATCACACACCAGGAGGTCGCGATGAAAAGAGTATTGTTCACAGTCACTGCAATGGCGTTGCTGATGACCGGAATGGCCTATGCGGAGGCTGAAACGCCGGTGATCGACCAGAGACAGGCGAATCAGGAACAGCGGGTCGATCAGGGAGTTGTCAGTGGGCAGCTGAATAAGCGGGAAGCCAACCGGCTAAACAGGCAGCAGCGACACATCAACAAGGTGGAAGGCAAAGCAAAAGCCGATGGCGTCGTGACGAAAAAAGAGCGGGCCAGGATTAACAAGGCGCAGAATCGCGCCTCGCACCAAATTGCCCGAGAGAAGCACGATGTTCAAGGGAAGCGGCATCAGTAACGAGAAGCGTATCGGTGGAGATAAGAAGGGGGGCTCACGATCCGAATCGTGAGCCCCTCGTTTCGTTCAGTCAGACCATCCCGACCAGACAGACTTCCGGGGAGCTTGCTACAATGGCGCCATGAGGAGCCGGAGCAAGCAGGTCATTTCACTCAACCGATTGCCTGCGGGCCATCTCCGGCTATTGAGGCAAATCGGCTGGCTCGCAGACGAGCGAAGCCTGTCCGTCTATCTTGTCGGCGGAGTGGTGCGCGATCTCTTGCTGAAGCGGGGGAATTGGGATCTTGATCTTACTGTGGAGGGAGATGGAATCGCCTTCGCGAGGCTGGTGGCAAGCCGGTACGGGGCCGGGCTGGCGGTATTTGAGCGGTTTGCAACGGCGCGGCTTACGTTTCCAAATGGCCTCAAGATGGATATCGCGACGACTAGGCGAGAGTCCTACGCGCAGCCAGCCCTCCTGCCGACGGTTCAGCATTCGTCGATTAAAGAGGATCTCTCTCGGCGGGATTTCACGATCAATGCCATCGCGGTGCAACTCAACCAGCGGCAGTTCGGTCTGGTGCTCGATCCCTACGAAGGGCAACGCGATCTGCGGGCTCGCACCATTCGTGTACTGCACGCAGGCAGTTTCCTGGACGATCCCACGCGCATCTTCAGAGCGATCCGGTTCGAACAACGGTTCGGCTTCCACCTTGAGCGCACCACAGCGCGCCTACTCGCTCAAGCGGTCTCTACAAATTTGATCCAGCGACTCTCCGGCCCTCGATTGCGGAACGAAATCCTGTTGTTGTTCGCCGAGGGAGATCCTGTACGCGCGATTGCGCGACTAGAGCAGCTGAAATTGCTTCGCTTCCTCCATCGCCGTCTGCGCTACACGACGAAGGTGAAGCGAACGGTCACTGCCGTTCCAAAGGCACTCGCCTGGTGGGTGAGCCGATTCCAGGACTCTGCGATCGACAGGCCGATCCTGTATCTGATGGGCTTGTCGGGTGAGTCCAGCCCACTCGTGGTCGCCACGATGATCCGGCGGCTTGCGCTGTCACGAGAACAGGCCAGGAACGTGACGGTCGGAGGAAGGCGGATCGATCGCGCAAGGAAGAGACTTACCGATGCAAGGGCGATACGACCATCGCAGGTGTATCGCCTCTTGGCAGAATTCTCGGACGAGGCCCTCGTGCTGCTTCTCGCAAGGCAAGTCGCGATGCGACACGACGTGCGGCTAACTCTGCTGAAACGACATCTTGTTGCATACACGAAGAGCAGAACGGTCAAGTCATCACTGACGGGGCGGGATCTTCAGTCTATGGGGTTGAAACCAGGACCGCAGTACAAAACCATCTTGGGGAAATTATTGGGCGCGCGCATCGATGGCGTGATCACAACCGAGGCGGAGGAGCGCGCTTTTGTTAAGAAACGGTTCGGTTAGCAGGCAGGGACAAGGCCAGTCTGTCTGGCCTATCTAGTTCAACCAAACAAACGAGACAAACCAAATAAACTAAACAACGGTCTTCTTCTGGCGGACTTTTTCAGAATCCTGCCTAATTCAGCGAACTGATGGATAGCGACACTTCCTGTGGCAACAAGAGCGTCACATTCGCCTGGTGTGCGGGGTCCGGTTGAATGAGGGCAAACAAAGGCACCGGCTGTGGAACCCTGTTTGGCGGCAAGGCCAGCAGAACCGGAAAGTCGAGAAGCGGAGACACAGTTGTCAGGCTGGCCAGGCGCAGACGAAACGCCATCAGAATGTCGCGCAACCGTCCGGTTTGATCTTCTTCCGGGAGTGGTTGAGTTGTGGCAATTCCCATCTCCCAGAGCGGCCGCGTAATCGTGACAGGGAATGTGATACCGAGTTGCAAGGCGGTCGGCGTCACGTCGATCAAGATTCCGGCCTGAATCGCCATTTCCCGGTCGTGAATGGTTGAAGGCATTACAGTCCCCTCTACTGCCACCTCTTGCTCAGCGACGTGCTCCTGGGCGAGAGGTTCTTGAGGTTGGAGAGGCTCGCTTGGCGTGGAAATCGTGGCGTCCCTCTGAGGCAAGGCCATTACTATACCGTCGTAGACCGTTCTGGCTGCGGCAGACCAGGCCTCATCGAACGGGCGGCCGCTAAAGGCCGCGTCCGCGGCTTTCTTCTCGTCATGGGTCAGAACTTTGGGCGATGGTGTGTTTGTCATAGCTATATAGATAAGCCCTTTTGCCGGGATGTCAAGGGTCGTGGACCGTTCCGTGGCAGCGTCAGGCGAGAGTTGTTCGAATGAGGAGTCAAGGTGAAGCCCTTCGAAGCCCCATGCTATAGTTCCTCGCCATGGGACGTATCGATTTCTACCGGGTGCTGGGGGTCTCGCGCGATGCGTCCGACGACGCAATCAAGAAGGCCTACCGGAAGCTGGTCTTTCAGCACCATCCTGACCGTAACCCCGATAGCGCTCAGGCCGAAGCGAAAATCCGTGAACTGAATGCAGCTTACGAGGTCGTCGGCGATCCGGACAAACGGCGGACCTATGACCGGCTCACTTGGGGAGATGAAACTGAGCGGGATGAAGCAGCCGATCCAGCCGTCATTGTCGACGAGATGGAGCAGAAACTGTTCGATGAGGGGCGCAAGGAAGTGTTCGCAGTCTTGATGAAAGATGTGAAGCGGGTCAAGGCAGAACTCGCCGTGATTCGCGAGCGAACCGTGGCGGATCAAGGGTACGATACATTTAAAGAAGAGATCATTCGGGAGCGGGCATCGGAGGTGATGGAGGAGCTGGCGACCGCTGAGATGGAGGGACGCAAGGAGCGGCTCCTTGAAGTGGCGACGGAGATGCTGCTGTCCCAAGGCGTGGCGAAACGGGGCGATGAGAGTGGCGTGAGGTTTATACGAGGTCGGCTGGAAGAGGTGTTTCGCCAGGGACGGATGAAGGGCTTCTCGGCCGCGCTGGAGTTGTTCTATGAAAGACGTTAAACGTGAAACGTATAAGGACACGGCGGTGATCGAGTTGTTGCTGACCAGTTCTGAAAGGAACGTCGAGAGATGATTTCAGAACTCAGAACGATCGGGGTGCGAACCCATGTACCGCGAGGGGCCCTGTTGGCGCTCACGAGGAGAACGCAGGGCCTCATTCGCCGCGCATGCCTTGCGACGGCGTTGCTGGTGACGATAGCCGCCGTGGCTCAACCGGTTCACGCCGCAGGCGGAGGTCAGACGAAGTTCCAGCGCATATCGACGCAGTTCATCGCGGCGTTGGGCGATCCAGGTGCGACCTCCGGAAGCGGCGCGCAATCCTGGGGTCTGTGGCCTCTGGACCCGGGTCCTCGGGGCGTCGAGCTGAACAGCTATAAACGGTTGAAGGATGCTGGTGGCGTCGCCCCGGCGCGCTGGAAATTTGATGGCACGGACTGGTGGCTGGAAGAACACGGCTTGATTATGGAGCAGCCGACCTTTCCGCTCCCTCCCGGCAAATACATGGTCACGGGTAACCGCGACGTGACGGCTGTGTTGACCATTCATCCCGCCGACAGGAATGGCGACAGGCGCTGGGAGCTCGATAAAGGCGCGACGCTCTATGACGTGACGCATCTGGCCTGCCGCTCCGCGCGCTATACACCGGCGGCGGTTGGTGGGTCGTGCTCACCGGCCAACGCGCAGAAGACGGCGTTTCCAGTTGCGCCAGGTGGAGCGATGCCTCCGGTCGCGGGCTGCACGAAGCAGGACTATGCGGTGCTCATCGTGATCGGCGTGGGCGTGGAAGACTGAACGCCGGTGGCGCAACGCCGGCGTGTTTTCACCTGCCGCGAATAGCCCTGCGGAACCATCCGTTTCCGTGCCGGTCACCGAGGCGATGGCCGCTTTCGACCCAGAGCAGAAGTACACGACCGACCGCTATCAGAAGGGGGGCTTACGCCGATCCGCATAAGAATCCGTGATAAATGGTCCTACCGTCGCAACTCATTGAAACGGCAACGAGCATGGCATATTCTTCACGAACAGTAGGGGCGTGTTATACGGACAGAAATGGTCGGGTCCAGCTCTTACGCGGATCCGTCTAAACATTGTTGGCTGGCGGGATCCGAACGGTGACATCAAAGAGTGAGCACGAACGGGCAGTGTTCCTGGAGTTCGTACGAACTGCATCGCTTCCCATTGATCTGGCATCTGTAGAGTCGCGGCCGCAGGGGGAGCCGGACATTCGATGCCTCTTGAACGACGAGCCGCTCTACTTCGAGCTTGGTCGTCTACTTGACCAAGGGATGCAAAGGCTCAAGCTAAAGGCTATGCGCATTGCCCCTCAGCAAGTTTCGATGTGCGACTACGATGTGAAGCTCCCTGAACGTGAAATGCTCCGCACCAAGCTCGCCAAACACTATGAGACGGCAGGAACTCCAATTGAGCTATTGCTGTACTACGACAACGAGAACTGGTTGGTGGGGGACGTGCCGGTGTTTGGCGATGATTTCGGATGGCATGCTGATCACGTTATGCTCCCGCTAATTAACGAGACCCCGCATAGGTTTCGTCGTGTCTGGATTTACGAGCGGCATCGCCCATCGGTTCTTTGGAGGTACCCTGTATGACGAGCTGCCAGCCAACAACCGGTTCCACGCGACTGGCTTCGTCGCCGCGTGAACTGGAACGTTAATGCGACAGGGCTGAGGACCGCTTTATGGCGGCACGATCTCGGCGCCGAACTTCCGCACTTGGCCGTTCTTCGACCATCGGTATCCGACCCAAACCGGTCGATCACCGAATTGAAAAGCCGCCATTTGCACCACTGTCGAGTGTGGGATATTGTTCACGATCATTGAAGGTGTGTTACGCGGATAGAACATGGCAGATCCGGTTCTTCTATGGATCCGCCTAAACATTGTTCGCCAGACTGTGGGGTGAGTGATGGTGGTGAGCGGCAGGCAGGTGTTCCGCTTCCGCATTACGCTACACGACATCGCGCCCCAGGTGTGGCGTGAAGTCGAGGTCCCTGCCAGCTACAGTCTCTGGGATCTGCATGTAGCTATTCAGGACGCCATGGGGTGGGACGACCGCCATCTCCACGTCTTTCGTTTCCCGCGATCGCAGGCGAGGGCTGTCGAGCTCGGGATCCCTGACCCCGACTTGCCCGTTGGTGAGGATTCGGTGCTGCCGGACTGGGAGCACACCATCTTGGAGTTCTTTCCCGAGGCAGGCGCTACCGGCATGTACGAGTACGATTTCGGCGACGGCTGGGAGCACGACGTCCGACTTGAGGCAATTGTTCCGCGGACGAAGGGCGTCAAGTATCCTCGTTGCACCGGCGGAGAGCGAGCGTGCCCACCTGAGGATTGCGGCGGTCCTCATGGCTATTCAGAGTTGCTGGAGATTCTGTTCGACCCGCAGCATGAGGAGTTCGAGCGCACGCGAACCTGGGTCGGCAGTGGTTTCGATCCCGAGCGATTCAGGACGTCTACGGTCAGGTTCTCGAACCCTACCGCTCGCTGGAAGCGCGCATTCGGGCCATGATGGCTCGCGAGGCGACGGTGCTGGCGAACAAGGAGTTGAAACTGCCGAAGCCTGGCAAACTTCGGAGCTTCGCAGCGTAACTCCAGTGTTAATGCGACAGGGCTGAGGACCGCTTTACGGCGGTGCGATTCTGGGCGCTGAACTTCCGGACTTGGTCGTTCTTCGCCCATCGGAATCCGACCCCTTGCGGCAGTCCACAACTGTCCGCTGCGGTGGTGCATAATCGAGCGAATTATCGCGTGCGTACCTCAATCGCGCCTATTGACGGGGCCGATTACTACAATGTGAATTCCGCGCTATGTGATTTACCAGAAATCCAATCGACAATGACCACATCTCCAAGGAGCACTCTTCGACAAATTCCGGCAGGAGTATGGGTACTCGGCTTTGTCAGTATGCTCATGGACATTTCTTCGGAGATGATTCACAGCCTGCTGCCGCTGTTCATGGTCACCATCCTTGGCGCTAGCGCTTTAGCAGTCGGCTTGGTGGAAGGGCTGGGTGAATCCACGGCTCTAATCGTCAAGGTGTTTTCAGGCACCATCAGCGATTATCTGGGCAAGCGCAAGGGCTTGGCCGTACTTGGCTATACCATCGGCGCGCTCAGCAAACCGCTCTTCGCCGCAGCCTCCATGACGGGCGTCGTGCTGACCGCTCGAGTGCTGGATCGGATTGGCAAAGGGATAAGAGGTGCGCCGCGCGATGCCTTGGTCGCGGACATTGTGCCGGCACACTTGCGCGGTGCCGCGTTCGGCTTGCGCCAGTCCCTCGATACCGTTGGGGCCTTTATCGGACCACTGTTGGCCGTTGGCGTCATGCTGCTCTGGGCCAACGATTTCCGCGCGGTGTTCTGGGTGGCGGTGATTCCCGGCTTGATGGCAGTCGCGCTGTTGGTGTTCGGCCTACGTGAGCCAGAACATCATCAGGGGGGTCAGCGCGTCAATCCGCTTCGGCGGGAAAACATCAAACGCCTTGGCCGCTCGTATTGGTGGGTGGTAGGCGTCGGTGCGGTGTTCACCCTGGCTCGGTTCAGCGAGGCGTTTCTGGTGCTGCGTGCTCAGCAGAGCGGCATATCACTTGCCTTAGTGCCGCTGGTGATGGTCGCCATGAACTTGGTCTATGCGCTATCGGCGTATCCCTTTGGCAAGCTCTCCGACCGAATGAGCCATACCAAGCTGTTGGCGCTTGGCTTCATCGTGTTGATCGCGGCCGATCTAGTGTTGGCGACAAGCGGGCATTGGGGTGTCGTATTGGCAGGCGTCGCGCTATGGGGCATCCACATGGGCATGACGCAGGGTTTGTTCGCAGCCATGATTGCCAATACCGCACCGCCCGATCTGCGCGGCACGGCATATGGATTTTTTAACCTGGTCAGTGGACTGGCGATGCTACTGGCGAGCGTGTTGGCTGGCTTGCTCTGGGATCACCTTGGGGCATCGTTCACCTTCTATGTCGGCGCCGCTTTTTGCGCGGTTTCGCTCGTGGGTCTGGCGTGGGGCAAAAAATCTTCGCGTGCTTTAGGTTCCGCTTTCTGAAAGGACCCTCGCGAGGCAATGGCCTGTGAACAAGCGCTTCGTTCATACGATTTAGCCGGTACGGTCTACCCTATTTTTCATGCTGCTACTCTATTGCGCCGACAGTCCGTTGATCCTCTTGGCCATCTCGGCTGAATCCGCTTGGCGCCTGCTGGCCGGGAGCGGCCCTTCGAGGCCCGAATTCATCTGGCCTTGTCTGTCCGATAAACCCACATTATTCATGAAGGTTCGTCGCGAAAGCGCGCAGACGCGAAGCGAGACGGGCACTCGGAGTCGTGAAGCCCTGAGGCATACTCGTGCAGTATGTCGAAGGGCTGAACGGCGAGACTGCTTGTCGCAGCCGCGTATCCGCGCTTGCAGCAGAAGCTTCATGAATAATGTGGGTTAAGTACCGATGAATAGATGTAACGTTTCACGTTCTTGAAAGCGGCCCCGCGACAAACTCTCCCGCCTGCATGACCCCGACGATCCTGCTGCGATCACGGAGCTGCGCGATACTCCGGAGCGGATTGCCTTCGAACAACAGTAGGTCTGCCAGTTTCCCCTTCTCGATGGTTCCCACCTGGTCCTGAATCCCGATCAAACGTGCGGCAGCTGAGGTTGATGCGAGAATTGCCTGCATCGGGCTCATCCCGAAGGCGACCATCCGCTCGAGTTCCTGAGCGTTCTCACCGTGAAAATTAAAGGGCGTTCCGGCGTCCGTCCCCATCGCAATCTGGATACCATCCCGCAGGGCGTTCTTAAAGCTCACGGTATGACGTTTCGTCATCGCCTTGGCCTTGTCCAAAGCGCTTTCCGGCACACCGCACCCTGGTCGGCAGGCGGCGGTGGTGGCGAGAGCAGAGAGGGTCGGCACCATGAAGACACCCTGCTCTTTCATCATGGCCGCGGCCTCCTGGTCCATAAGGGTGGCATGCTCGATCGAGTGCACTCCTGCACGGACAGCATTTTTCATCCCCGAGGATCCATGGGCATGGGCGGCAACTTTTCGTCCGGCTCGTTGTGCTTCTTCCACAGCAGCCTGAAGTTCTTCCACCGTCATTTGCGCCTGATCCGGCGAGGTGCCTGGTGTCAGGACGCCACCAGATGCAATTACTTTGATGACAGAAGCCCCGGCGGCGATCTGCGCTCGCACGACAGCTCGTACTTGTTGGACTCCTTCCACTTCTTGGCCGATAAATCGCGCGTGGCCGCCGACCATGCAAATCGCCAAGCCTGCCGCAACAATACGAGGTCCGGGAACGAGACCCCTGCCGATCGCCTCTTGCAACGTAAAAATCGAGTGGTCTCGGGATCCTACGTCGCGCACCGTCGTGAAGCCTGCCTCCAAGGTCTGTCGCGCAGCCCTGCTCGACTTGAGCAAGGTGAAAGAGGACGTTTCTTTGGTGATTGCGTCGACGACATCCGGTTCGGCTCCCAGGCAGAGATGCACGTGACAGTCGATCAAGCCCGGTAAGAGGGTGAGTCCTCGGCCATCGATCTTGGTCGTTCCCCGTGGGAGAGAAAGGTCTCGATCCGGTCCGACCGCGGCAATCCTGTCGCCGCGAATGACGACCGTGGCCCGGTCGATCGTCCGACCGGTCCCGTCGACGACGCGAACTGAGCGAATGGTCAAGGACTTCATCATATCCCGCTGCTATAGATCCGTGAGGCAGCCTGGAGCGCAATACCCGGAGTGGAAAGCCAGCCGCCGCGTATAAACAATGTTTCCAACGCATTGAGCAAGGTCAAGACGTGAGCCTCGGTCGATGATTCACCCATCAAGCCGATGCGCCAGACCTTACCCTTGAGTGGGCCGAGCCCGCCGCCTATTTCAATGCCATAGGTTGAGAGCAGATTCGCCCGCAATTCAGATTCAGGAATATGAGGAGGAATCGTGACACAGGTCAGGGTTGGCAGCCGATGTCCTATCGGGGGAAGGGGAGGAAGCCCGAGTTCGGTCAAGCCGGCGATCAAAGCTTCACTGTTGCGCTGATGGCGAACGAAGCGGCCAGGCAAACCCTCTTCTTCAACGATTCGCAAGGCTTCCCGTAGAGCGTAGAGCATGGAGATCGGCGCTGTGTGGTGATAGGCCCTGGTTCCCTCAGCCCAGTAGTCCGCGAGCAAGGCCATATCCAGGTACCAACTCTGGCAGGGGGTCCGTCGAGCTTTAATGGCAGCCAACGCACGATCGCTCAGGGTGAAGGGAGACAAACCGGGCGGGCAGCTGAGACATTTTTGCGTGGCGCTGTAGCAAACATCGATGTTGTGGTGATCGATGTCGACCGGTATGCCTCCAAGAGAAGTGACGGCATCGACGAGGAAGAGAGCGCCATGTTTACGGCAGAGTTGGGAGATCGGCTCGAGCGGTTGCCAGACGCCGGTCGAAGTCTCGGCTTGCACGATTGCCACGGCCTTCACCGGGCCTGATTGGCGCAACGCCAGTTCAATGGCCTCCGGCTCTATGGTCTGTCCCCACGGGGCTTCCACCCGAATCGCTTTTCCGCCGCACCGTTCGACGATGGAGGCCCACCTCGTCCCGAATACGCCGTTGACCCCGACGATGACCGCATCGCCCGGCTCAACGATATTCACGATCGAGGCTTCCATGCCGGCTGAGCCGGTGCCGGAGACTGCGATGGTGAAACGGTTTTTCGTCTGAAAGACGAAGCGCAACAGGGCTTGGATCTCGTCCATGATTGCAAGAAAGGCCGGGTCTAAATGGCCGAGCAGGGGAGTTGAGAGCGCGCGCAGGACTCGCGCATGCACCATGCTTGGCCCGGGGCCAAGGAGTAGTCTGTGCGGAGGAATAAAGTTTTTGCCGGCCATAATACTCCAAGAATGCGAGACGCGCGTGACTTGCGAGCCAAGCGCGACAGGCTGGAAAATTTGATGTTCGCGCCTCGCGCCTATTGCGTAGGCCTGGCTTGCTCATGCCTCACGAACGAGGGATTAGTATAGCGGAGTGTGGGGACTTTCAGCCACGTGTATTACAACCACACTCTTTCGTTGCCTCACACTCCGAGGGGTTTCGAGGTGGAAAAACAGCGTGTTATAGTCCAATCGATGATGGAATCGGCCTCTGTGCCTCTCAACGAGCCGCCGCAGTCCAAGTCCTGGTGGCAAGCGGCAAACGTGCCGCCTGCGGTCGGGGTCTATTCCGTGCGCTTCTCGCCCACAATCACACTAATGTCCGCTCTTTTCCTCGTGGTCGCTCTGGCATCGATCCTCTGGCTGTCGGCATCGGCGTCCAAGCTGGATCAGGTTGAGTCACCTGAGCAAGCGCTCAATCTGATGGTCAGTCGAACCATGGATATGCAGGAAGGGCTCAAGCGTGCGCCCCGGTGGGAACAGCTGCTTTTTTCTTGGACCTCAGACGACAGTGACACGGAACTGGCACATGAGATTGAATGGTATCGAGAACTGTCAGAGATTTCTGAGGACCCCTTGGTGCCTCTACAGTTGGCGATTCTCCAAGCCGAAGCCGGTCATGTCTCGCAGGCGATCCTCTCAGCCCATGAGTGGGCCAAGGCGGAAGACCCGCTTCCCCAGTTTGCCAATCTGGTGATGGCAGCCTACGGCGAAGGGCCGGTTCAGGATCCGGAGCAATATGTCTTGCTGCAAGCAGAGGTGGCAGAGACGTTGCCTGCCGGCTGGTTCTATGATCGTCTGGCCGAACGCCTGGCACATCGTGCCAATGACACCGAGCTTGCAACCAGGATTCAGGAACAGGCGGCTGAACGTGTCGACCGCCAGTTCCTCTGGTCACATCGCTTGACGCTCGTTGATCTCGTCGCGATGGCGACCGGCACGGTCGTGTGTCTGCTGCTCTGGATCCGGAGGAATGAGCCTTCCAGTTTCATCCGGTTGCATGAACCGGGCGTGCCGCCTCCGTGGCCTGGCCGTATCGGAGCGGCAGTCCTGTTGCGCGGAGGGGCAATCGGTGTGGTGCTCACGGGACTGTTTACGATCGTTGCGCCCCCCGACAATGTTCCATTCCGGGCGTTGGCCATTCCGCTTACGAATGCGCCGCTGCTCTTCTTGGCCTATCGTTATCTCCTCCGGCCATCCGGTATGACCTTCGACGATGGATTCGGGCTGGAAATCGGATGGGCCAATGCCGGCCGTCTGGTTGCTGCTGTGTCGGCAGTGGTGGCGGCCGGGTTGTGGGGGGGATGGGTGATGGAACGGTTGTTGGAGCCTTTCCACCTGACGAGTCACTGGGCCGAATGGTTTGACGCAGACCTCGTCTGGGCTTCGCCCTCCATGACGGCCATAAGTTTAATCGAATACGTGGTCTTTGCGCCGCTATTCGAAGAGCTGGCATTTCGTGGATTGCTGTTTGCCATTCTCCGCCGCAAGTTCAGTTTTCTGCCTGCGGCGCTGATCAGCGCCGTCATTTTCGGCGTAGCCCATGGCTATGGATTGGTAGGATTACTGAGTGTCTGTTGGAGTGGCCTGCTTTGGGCATGGATCTACGAAAAGACCGGAAGCCTTCTGCCGGGGATTCTGGCCCACGCAATCAACAACTTACTGGTGTGTCTGGCCGTCATGGCCATCCTCCGCTAACAGGATGGTGAAAATGTCTTTCAGCTTCGTTCTCCGCTCAAGGGAATCCTCAACGTACCCCTGAGGGTACGCCTCCGGTTCCCTCTCGCCTCGGGCCTTGCTGAAAGCCATTTTGACCATCCTGTGCCTCCACTCTGTCCGTTGATTCGATCAATGCTACAGTCTCGTATAAGTCTGGATATCTTAGAACGTAACCTAGCTCTGAGCGAAGTTTAGCGTTGCTGATTCGTTTTCCTGGTGAGGGATCTTGGTTGACTGCCGTGGTAGTTACATCCCAGCGCTGCTGCGCGGTTGCGCAGATGTCATTCCAGGTATGGGGTTGGCCGTCGCTGACGTTATAGGTCTCGCCGGGTTTCCCTTTCTCCAGCGCAAGCAGACAGATGGCGGCCAAGTCTTCGACATGGATCAGATTGACATACTTCCGCGATGGACCGACTCGACCTTGTCTGACCCAATCAACTGGGTTGCGACCTGGGCCGTAGATGCCTGCCACGCGCAGCACAATCGCTCCGAAGTCCTTCCGTAGGAACTCTTCTCCCTGCACACGCGGTTTGCTCAGATCGATGGGGGCTGTCTCGTCGATCCAGGGCGGCGGGTACTCTTGTGAGTGACCAACGTCATAGGAGGACGTGCTCCCTAGTACCACGATGCGTCGAGGTGGCCCGTCGAGCTTGCGCGCGAGGTCCTGCACCTGTTTGAGCACGGCGGCTGGAAAACACCAGATGAGATCAGCGCCGACAGGAATGTTCGGCCAGGTCGAAGGGTCTCCCAAATCGAATCTCATGCGACTGTCAGCCGGTACATGAGGCAGGTTCTTGTCCGGATTGCGGCTTGTGGCGAAAAAGGGGTGTGATGTAGTGACCAACGCACTGGCGAGGTGTCTCCCTGTATAGCCGGAACCGAGAATGATGATCGGATTCATCGTGTTGGAGGTCATTGTTGGGTGAGGTCCCGTTGCAGCATAAAATCAACTACTTATATGCAATTATTTCATGCGAGGTTATCATAATGACACAAGTCGGGTGAGGAATGCTTCACAGAGGAATTCGTAAGAGAGTGATCTGCATGAAATCCATTGCGTCTATGTTGTTGATCATTGCCCTCGGATTCGGACTCGCAGGCTGCCCAGGCGGTGGGGGCGGAGGCGGGGGCAGTTCTTCAGCCTTTGCGGTGTCGACGACCTCAGCGGATTTCGGTGTGGTCGACAATGCCTACACTTCGACACTCGCGACTACAGGTGGAACGGCTCCGTTCAGCTGGACTCTGTTTGGCGGCGCATTGCCGGTCGGCTTGTCCCTCAATGCAACCACGGGTGTCGTGAGCGGCACCCCCACGGTAGCCGGAAATTCAACTGCGGATTTCATAGTGACGGACAGCACGGGTCAAACTGCGAATGGTTCAGTGTTGTTTGCTGTCCATCCGAGGACGGATCGTGCGTCGGTCAACAGCAACGGCGTGGCTGGGAGCGGTGCCAGTTCGAGCCCATCCATCAGCGGAGATGGAAGCCTGGTCGCTTTCGCTTCGTCATCGTCTAACTTCGTGCCAGGCGTCGGTGGCACGCAAATCTATGTGCATAATCGACAAACAAATCAAATCGAAGTGATCTCGCGTGACAACGATACCGCAGTAGTGAACGAAGGGGGCGCAGCCAGTAGCGATCCAGCCATCAGTGCCGATAGGCGGTATGTTGCGTTTGTGTCCCAGGCGACGAATTTGTTGGCGCCTGCTCCAGCAGTGCCAGCCGGGCAGCAGATCTATGTGCGGGATCGGCAGACAGGTGTGACAAGTCTGGTATCGGTGGATAATACGGGGGCGTCCATTCCTGGCGATGGTATCAGCAGTGGTCCGTCGATCAGTGGGGACGGGCGGTATGTTGCGTTTGTGTCTCAGGCGACGAATTTGTTGGCTCCTGCTCCAGCAGTGCCAGCCGGGCAGCAGATCTATGTGCGGGATCGGCAGACAGGTGTGACAAGTCTGGTGTCGGTGGATAATACGGGGGCGTCCATTCCTGGCGATGGTATCAGCAGTGGTCCGTCGATCAGTGGGGACGGGCGGTACGTGGCCTTTGTATCGGTTGCGACGAACCTGTTGGCTCCTGATCCGGTGGTGCTAGGTGGGCAACAGATCTACGTCCGTGATCGTCAGCTTGGACTGAGTTCCTTAGCGTCACAAGACAACACTAATACGAATATCGAGGGAGCTGGCGGAATAAGTGATACGCCGTCGATGAACAGCGACGGTAGATTTGTCGCCTTCTTCTCTCAGGCAACCAATCTAGTTAGTGGATCGGGGGCTCATATCTACGTCCGCGCACTTCCCTAGCCCGTAGAGCTTCCCCCGGCGGCGTGGTACGATCACGTGCCATGCCTCTCTCCCATTTCCACCCTCTGATCTCCGAGTGGTTCGAATCACATATTGGCCACCCGACCGATGTCCAGACCCGGGCTTGGCCGGCCATTCAGTCTGGCGCCGATGTTCTGATTGCTGCACCGACTGGTTCCGGCAAGACCTTCGCGGCCTTTCTCTCCTGCATCGATCACCTCTTCAAGCAAGCCCTCGCGCGTGAGCTTGATGACCAGACGCAAGTGCTCTACGTCTCGCCACTGAAAGCGCTCAGCAACGACATACAGAAAAACCTGCAGCAACCACTAGCTGAAATCGGTCACGCAGCCTTATCTGCCGGGCTCTTGATGCCGGAACTCCGTGTGCTGGTCCGTACCGGCGACACGCCGATGGCGGAGCGCCAGCAGATGCTCAAGCGGCCACCCCATATCCTGGTCACGACGCCAGAATCGCTATTCATTTTATTGACGGCAGAGAAAAGCCGTCGCTTGCTGCAGACAGTCCGGACCGTTATCGTCGATGAAATTCACGCTGTTGTGTCGAACAAACGTGGCGCCCATCTAGCCCTCTCGTTGGAGCGACTGGAGGCATTCACACTCATCAAACCTCAACGCATTGGGCTCTCCGCAACGCAACGGCCAATCGAAGCCGTCGCACGGTTTCTAGTAGGAAATCGACAGCAGGCTCAGACGTCCCTGGTCACACCCCTGACCCCTGACCCCTCACGCCTCACGAGTCCTTGTCAGATTATCGACATAGGCCACAGGCGTGAGATGGATCTTGCCGTGGAGGTCCCGAAGGATGAACTGAGTGCCGTGGCCACGAACGCGATTTGGGCCGATGTCTACGATCGTGTCGCCGATCTGGTCCGGCAACACCGCTCGACCCTGGTGTTCGTCAACACGAGGCGCCTGGCAGAGCGAGTGTCGCACTCTCTGGAGGAACGGCTACAAGACTTAGGCGCCGATGTCGTGGCGGCGCATCATGGCAGCCTCTCTCGTCAGATTCGCCTGTCGGCTGAAGAACGGCTCAAGAGCGGCAAGACGCGTGTTGTGGTTGCGACAGCCTCGCTGGAACTCGGCATCGATATCGGCACGGTGGATCTCGTCTGTCAGATCGGTTCGCCGCGTGCGATTGCGACCTGTCTGCAACGGGTCGGCCGGGCCGGTCACTGGATCAGGGCCATTCCCAAGGGCCGTCTCTTTGCGATGACGAGGGATGACTTGCTCGAATGTGCGGCGCTGATGCGAGCGATTCGGGCGGGAGTGTTGGATCGCATTGCCGTGCCGCTGGCTCCGCTCGATATTCTGGCACAGCAGCTGGTGGCGGCAGCGTCGACACAGACCTGGCAGGAAGACGACCTGTTCGATCTCTGCCGGCGGGCTGATCCCTACAGGGCATTGGCACGTTCGGAGTTCGATCAGGTGCTGCGGATGTTGGCGGATGGCATCGCGACTAATCGCGGGCGAGGTCTCGCCCATCTGTTTCATGATCGGATCAATCACCGTATCAAAGGCCGACGAGGGGCGCGGCTGGCGGCGATCACATCCGGCGGGGCCATCCCGGAAACGGCAAACTATGCCGTGGTCGCGGAACCTGATGGGACGGTCGTGGGATCGGTCGACGAAGACTTTGCGGTAGAGAGTTTGGCAGGCGACATCATGTTGCTGGGGAATACCTCCTGGCGGATCAAGGGCGTCGAGATGGGCAAGGTGCGGGTGGAAGACGCGTATGGAGCGCCACCCAACATACCCTTCTGGCGTGGCGAAGCGCCGTCGCGAACGGCTGAACTGTCGGGGGAAGTCTCATCGTTGCGACAGGAGATCGCAAACAGACTCGCTTCCTCCGATTCGGCCATCAGCCATCAGCTCTCAGCGATCAGCTGGCTGAAGAACAGCTGCGGGTTGGATCAACGTGGTGCGGAACAAGCTGCCGCCTACATCGCCGCGGGAACGGCGGTCTTAGGAACCGTGCCGACGCAAGAGACGATCATCGCGGAGCGGTTTTTCGATGAAAGTGGCGGGATGCAGCTGGTCTTGCATACGCCCTTCGGGAGCAGGATCAACCGGGCCTGGGGCCTTGCCTTGCGGAAGCGGTTCTGCGTGACCTTCGATTTCGAATTACAAGCGGCAGCGACCGACAACGGGATCGTGATCTCGCTCGGCGAGAAGCACAGCTTCCCGCTCGAGGCGGTGTTCGGGTTCCTGAATAGCCGGACGCTTCGGGAGGTCTTGCTTCCCGCCGTGCTTCAGGCGCCGATGTTTATGACACGCTGGCGCTGGAATATCAGTCGCGCCCTGCTGTTGCTGCGGTTCTCTCATGGGAAAAAGGTTCCCCCGCAGATTCAACGGATGAAGGCGGAGGATCTTCTTGGCGCAGTCTTCCCTGACGCGATGGCCTGTCAGGACAATATAGTCGGCGAACGGACTCGCCAGATCCCGGATCATCCGCTCGTGAACGAGACCTTGCGGGATTGTTTCACCGAGGCGATGGATCTCGATGGATTGACCGAGCTTCTCAAGCGGATTGAAGCGGGGGCCATCAGCTGCGTGGCAGTCGATACACCGCTGCCATCTCCATTCTCGCACGAGATCTTGAACGCCAACCCCTATGCGTTTCTCGACGATGCGCCACTGGAAGAACGGCGGGCGCGTGCGGTAGAGATGCGGCGCACGCTTCCGACTCAGCTGGCAGGCGAGGTTGGAGCGTTGGATCAAGCAGCGATCGAGGAGGTCCAACGGGAGTCCTGGCCCGTCGTGCGCGATCCGGATGAATTGCACGACGCCTTGCTGACGTTGTGGTGGTTGCCGGTCGAGGAGGTCAAGGACTGGGCGATTCATTTGTCGTGCTTGATGGAAGAGGGACGCGCTGTAGAACTCACCGTGAGGGGTGAGGGGGGTGGCGGTAAGGGGTTAGGGGTAAGGGGTGAGGCGCAGGAAGTAAGAGGGTGGGTTGCGGCGGAGTATCAGTCCAAGGTGGAATCGATGTTTGTATCAGGTGATGAAGCCGTCACCGATGCCATCGTGCTTGGCTGGATGGAAAGCATCGGTCCAACCACGGTAGCTGAGTTGGCCCAACGGCTTCATCTTTCAGCCGATGAGGTGAACAGCGCTATGGTCCGCCTCGAAGCTTCAGGGCAAGTTCTCCGCGGCAAGTTTCGGTCATCGCCCCCTCACCCCTTACCCCTCGCGCCTCACGGGCTTGAGTTTTGCCACCGTCGGCTGCTGGCGCGCATTCATCGCTTGACCATCGGCAGGCTACGAAAAGAAGTCGAGCCGGTGACCGCAGCCGAGTTCATGAGGTACTTATGTCAGTGGCAACATGTGTCGTCCGGATCGCGTCAACATGGAGAAGCAGGCTTGCTCGAAGTGATTAGGTTGCTGGCCGGATTTGAGGCAGCGGCGTCGAGCTGGGACTCGCAACTGTTGCGAGCCAGAATGGCCAAGTATGAACCGGAGTTGTTGGATCATCTCTGTCTCAGTGGAGCTGTGAGCTGGGGCCGGTTGGCGCCGCACCCACGGCTCGGTCAGCCCGAAGAACACCGAGTCAAGCGTATCGTGCCGACCAGCATCGCACCAATCAGTGTTTTCCCGCGGGAAGAGAGCGAATGGTTGCTCGAGGTGACGCGGGATAAGAATGCGCGCATCGGGCCGGAACCTTTTGCTGGCCTGAGTGGGGTAGCACAGGATCTCCGCCGCGTGCTCGCCGAGCAAGGCGCCAGCTTCTTCGCTGACCTGGCACGGATGACCAACCATCTTGCGACTGAAGTAGAAGAGGGACTGTGGGAACTGGTGGCGGCAGGATTGGCCACGTCAGATGGTTTTGACAACTTGCGCGCGCTCATGGATCCACATCGTCGGCGGGCGGAAGGACGAGAACGTGCACGCCGACCACGTCATGCAACAGGGCGGTGGTCGCTGCTCCGGCACGCTCATGGCTGTCAGCTGTCGGCTATCAGCTTGAATGAGCGCATTGCCCGCCAACTGCTGCGCCGCTATGGCGTCGCGTTCCGTGATCTCCTCGTCCGTGAGACGCTGGTGGCTTCGTGGCGCGACCTGCTGGTGCAGTATCGAAGAATGGAGCTGCAAGGCGAGGTCCGAGGGGGGCGGTTTGTCGGTAGCTTTACCGGGGAGCAGTTTGCATTGCCGGAAGCGGTTGAATCGCTGCGGGCGGTGAGAAAGCGAAGCGAGTTAGGCCCAGCCTCTCACGACATCAAACTGTCCGCCTGCGATCCGTTAAATCTCGTGGGGATCATCTTGCCGGGCCCGCGTGTGCCGGCGGTGCCATCGAACTTCGTGGTTATTCGTGACGGAGCTGTGGTGCGAACCGTTTTGGGACGAGAGGCTGCGGACAGAGTAGACAAACAGGTGTCGTTTGTCGTTCGTGAGTTGTGAGCAAGGTGCGACTCCACCACGAACCGCTATGAATAGTCCGGGCTAGTGAGCCAGCATTCTCAACTGTTGAAGTCGAGCTTGTTGATCGGACGTCATGAGAGTCAGGAATGCTCCCTGCGCTTTCGCGCGAAAGGCTGGTTGCCGGTCATTCGGCAGTCCCATGAGGGTACCGAGCGATGTCACATATTCCCCCTGTCCACGCGCCAGGTCTTGTTCCACATTCTCCTGATTGAAAGTGGCAAAGGCAGTGAGTTTATGTTCTGGATTCAACATGCCGTCTTCATTGAACCAGGTGCGACCGGAGGTCGTGCCAGTGACGTTGGAGGTAGTATCCGTGGTCTGTTTGACCGTGCTTTTGAGCGTGCAGCCTGACCCGACCAGCATGAGCAGCGGCACGATGGCCCAAACAGCGACCTGTTTCATGTAGGTGCCTCCTTTGGTGTGGAAGGGAACGGCTCTCTTCATCGTTGACGAACTCCACTATATCACAAGCCAACTAAAGTTCAGTCGGATCTGTGCCGATAGGGAAGCTGTCTGGATAGGCCTGAAATAACCGGGAGATGCCCCATGCCAGTCCAAGCTCTGACCAAAATCGACCCGCAGCAGTTTTTTAACCTTTCTTCTGCAACCGGGGCGGGGACCCAGCGACTGGATACCAAGGTTAGCGGAGTCGCGGTTTCCAACGACTTCACAGGCCGTCTGAGTGTGACGACGACAGAAGGGGACACGATTACCCTCTCCGCGGATCTTGAATCAGACTTCCGCGCGGTGAACTACAAGTCCCACATCGAAGGCGATGGCAAGAGGGTAGATGTTCAAGCAAAGTATGCCGAGTTATCGTTGAAACAGGAGTTTGGCGTGGCGGTGCAAGGTGATCTGAACGAACAAGAGGTTAAGGATCTGACGAAGTTGTTCAGAAGGGTCGCGAACATCTTCGAAAAATATTTGAATGGGCAGGATGACGCGGCCCTCGCCAAGACGGCGAAGCTGGCCGAGCGGTTCGGAAGATTGTCTTCTCTCTCAGGTTTGGACCTCAATGTAGATGTGGAACGGTCCGTAACGGCTCTCGCCGCGAGGATTGTCTCGGAGGTGACCGGTCAACCAACGCTGCCGGCTGGCCAACAATCCCAGACACCTGCCACTACGTCTAACCCAGCTACCCCGGGTGGAGCGCCTTCGACGGCTGCGGTGATCCCGCAACCGTCTACCGGTACCACGGCGCCCACCCAACAATCGACTGACGCAGCGGCTCCGGCATCAGGCGCGGCGACCCGTCTCGTCGCGCCGGCGCAGGATGCGTCGCGAACGAAGTCTCTCGTGGAGCAGGTCTTGGATGCGCTGAAAGACACGAGAGTCGAGTCCCACAAAGTCCACAAGTATCTGCCGGACTTCTTCACGAAGCTGCGCGAGGATTTGGTGAAGGAACTGCGAGGCGAGAGGGAGCAGGATCATAATCGGCCTGCAAACGAGGTGCGGGCCTCGGCTCCCCCGAGCAGCAGTGTTGCTTTTGCGTATCAGGCAGTGAGTCAGACGTCATTCTCACTTTCCATTCATAGTTAGAGCAACCGCGTCAGCTTTCGGGCTGGCGTCAAGTGTACGACGAGGCGTGGGTATTCCACACCTCGTCGTTGTCGTTTCAGCGGCAGAGGGGAAGGGGGCCTTCGAAAGGGCTGTGTGGGTTATACTTCTTGCCATCGATATCCTTCCAGTTTGAGTAGATCATAGGTTAATATATCCAGATCAATGAATCCTTGATTCCGTCCCTCTTCGGCTGGGCCTCGTGGGTGTAGCCCTGTCTATTGTAAGGAACGTCTCCGATGGAGACCTATTACGACATTCTGGAAATTGAGGAGTCAGCGACTCCTGAAGAGATCAAGCAGGCCTATCGACTTCTGTTGGAAGTGTGGCATCCGGACCGCTTTCACCATAAGCCCAAGCTTCTCGCAAAGGCGGAGAAAAAAAGCGGGGAAATCAACAAGGCCTTCGAGACGCTCGGCACCCCTGAATTGAAACAACAGTATGATGCATGGCTGCAGGCCAACCGTAACTGGGGCGTGCAGTCTGGCGGGGCTGTGACCTGCCCGTCCTGCGAGACATCCTTTTTTTCCAATCCCGAGCGACATGAGAAACGGGAATTCCATGCGAATCGACGTCGAGCGAAAAAAGATTCCCAGAGCCCTGCCGGTGCGATATTTGACGGAAATGAGTTCTTCACTCCCGTTCGGATGGGCATATTGGCAATAGCCCTGCTATTTGCCGGGATCATCGTATTCACCTTTACGAAATCCTCCAAGGTGATTGTCTCGTACAAACCGGCTCAACCGGTTGAAGCTGCGACATTGCCGCAGAATGAACCGTTCCCATCCGAGGTAGAAGAACAAATTCGCCAGGCTGCAATCGTGCAGGATGGTCCTTCCAGCAGACCTGTCCAGCCGCATGTAAAAGAGGCAGTGCCCAGTTCTCTGCCCAAGGCAGAGACTCAACAGGAGCGCTCAGGCCGTCTTGAAACTATGCAACGACTGATGGCCCAGGCCCCCGGGCATTCCCCTGCTTCCTCAGAGGACAATATTTCATCCGTAGATCTGGAACAACTGAAGATGCGGGGCGCCCAGGGCAACGCGTCGGCACAGAATCAGCTTGGACAGCTATATGACCAGGGGCGGCGGGGCGTCCCGCAAGATTACGCGATCGCACTGGGCTGGTACGAGAAGGCCGCTGCCCAGGGCAACGGATGGGCGCAGAACCGACTCGGGCAGATGTCCTCTGACGGGCGGGGTATGCCACAGGACTATCAGAAGGCGAGGCAGTGGTGGGAGAAGGCTGCAGGCCAGGGTATTGCACAGGCGCAGTACAACCTTGGGCAACTGTATGCCAACGGGCGGGGTGTCCCGCAAGATTATACGACGGCTCGGAGCTGGTACGAGAAAGCTGCCGGCCAAGGCAACTCGTGGGCGCAAGCTCAGTTGGGGCAGCTGTATGCAAACGGGCTGGGTGTCCCGCAGGACCAGAGGATGGCGCGAGTCTGGTACGAGAAAGCCGCAGCCAAAGGGAATGTATGGGCGCAGGCCCAGCTGATATTGTTCTAGCCGACGGGGGTCCCGCGGCGAACGCTGTAGGTCAGGGAATCATTCATCGATGCTGGGGCGAATAAGGAGTGGGCCGTATAGGGCGGCAAACAGAAGATAGGCACCGCCCCAAGCTGTTGCCGCCATGCCAAGCATGAGATTCGTCGGGAGTCCTATGGCCGGCCCAAACACTCGAAGAAGGGCACCCAGGTTGACCAGGACGTATATCACGGCTGTCATAGGGCCAGCGTGCAGAGGACGTCCTGTGTGGCCTAAACTGGCGCGAGTCATAACTGCTAAGGTCATCGCTCCCATTGCGCCGGTCGTGAGGGCGTGAACGGCATCGGCGGGCTGCAACCCCCACCCGAGAATCGATCCCCCCAATAGCACGAGCGACAGTGCGAGCCATCCATAACCCAGGTGCAGGATCAGCACGAGAGGCTCACGCCACGCTGTCCAGGCGCGCCAGCGCGAGAGACGAATTGCGTGGAGAAGACCTGCTGCCACCAATATCCAGGCGGTTTCCATGGCCTGTGGCTGAGCGGTCCAGGCAATAGCGCCTATGGCCTGAAGCACCAGCGACAGGCCATCGAAACGGGAAAAGGATGCAGCCTGTTCCGGTAGACCCTGCCGGGCCAGGTGGTCGTTGGTGAAGGTAGGGATGATGCGCCCGCCGATGAGCGCCAGCAACATCATCATCAGTGCAAGCGGCATCCGTTCGGGAAGATCCGTCTCTGCGCCGCGTAGGGCCAGCAGGTGAAATAGAATGTTTGCGCCTGCATAGAGACTGATGATGACACCGATCGGCGTACGATCCCAGGCTTTCCCGGCTGAAATTTCTCGCCAGACAAAGGCCGCGAGTACGACCAGAAATGTGGCATCTATGACGGCGGCGATGAGAGGGGCAGGCCAGGGTATGGTGATCGCCAGGCGTCCTGACAACCACAGAACCACCAACAATAACAGGGGTACTCCTCGCAATGGAGGCTGTTCGGTCCAATTCGGAATAGCCGTCAGAAGGAAGCCAGTGATCGCAGCTGGTAGAAAACCGAACAGCATCTCATGCGCATGCCAATCGCGTGCGGCATAGAGGAATTTGACCTCGCCTGTTCCCGTCAGAATGAGTGCCCAGATGGGGATTACTAGGCCGGCGAACAGTGCCGTGCAGAGAAAGAACGGGCGAAATCCGTACGACAGGAACGCAGGCTCCTGAAAGCTGGGTTGTTCTAACGACATCGGTACGTGAGGGTTCTCATCATGCGGTTCACGAACATGAAAGATTATCGCTGCTGATTCAGTAGAATGTCGACAGAGATCTGCGCGGTTGTGGGACTCCCAAGGGGTAAGCAGATCGCGACCCTCAAGGGAGCCATGCCTATCAGGAACTGTGGATATTGTGTCACAGCGTGGCGCCGACAAGACAATCACAGTGGAATTTGCCGGCCAGTTTTGCGTAATATGCCGGTCGGGGTGCTCAATAGAGATGGGTGTCTAACATTGGAGGATGTGCACAATGACCACACGTTTTGTCGGACTAATGACCGCTGCTCTTGCTTGCACATTCCTGGTTGCGGCCTGCGATTCGACCAAACCGCCCTCGGCTGATTGCGTCGAGGCCGCGCGTCTCTATGCAGAGGCACTAGACCAAAACAGTCGCGCCCCTGCAGACGAGAAAGCGGAGTCGATGGCCGCTCGAAAACAAACCATCGCCGCGTTAGAGGAGCGGAAGGATAAGGCCTGTGGAGAGTAACTGAAGAGGTTAGGGTTGACCTGACCTCAGCCTTATCTTCAGGCGCTGCATCTATCGGCTGAAGGTGATTTCGACCGTGACGTGAGCGCCTGTGGATGGATTCTGATTGACGACGTAGGTGGCGCGTTCCTGTGAGCCGGTTTGGTTACTTAAGGTGATTGCCTCTTGGAGTTGAGTGGGAGAGGGCCGATCGAACGAGGAGGCTTCTTGCCTCGTGGTGGGGCCGAACGGGACTCGAGAAAGACGGACCATGAGGGTGTAGGATCCAATCTCTGTAGGTAGCGCAATGTATTGTCGTTGACCGACAGGTAACTTCAGAGAGGTCTCGCCGGTTTCTTTCTCGGGCCATTCCAATTGCATCGTTGAGGAACCGACCGTCCTCCAGATTTGCAGATAGGCGTCTTGGTTGGCCTCCAGGGTGAGGAATATCGGCTCTATCACTTTTGACGTGGTGACGATGTCCACCTCTCGCTCCTGCCCATCTGCTTCACGAACAACAAAACCGTAGCGGAGCCCTAGAGGCCTGGAAAGGCCTTCCGGTTTTCGTTCAAGTCGGTTCGCTTGCTGTGCCGACTCGGCCAGGGGTTTCATGGCTCGTTCACTTTCTTGAGCCATCCTGCCCGTATTCCGCCGTACCGCCTGTGCTGTATAGAACAGCGCACGGGCACTGATTGCCGGCGCCTCCATCCGTAGAGACTCTGCCATCGTTGCTGGTTGGGTAGAACGTGCTGCGAGTTTTTGACCTGCCGTCGAGGTCACTTCCTCTGCGGACTTGCTGAGCACAGACACGGGCGCGTTGGCTTTCTTATCGAGTCCCTCTTGCCCGGTCTGCTGTGCGATACGGTCGTGGGGGCCATCTGACACCCTCTGTTCTTGCTGTGCCGGAGGTACAAGCTGTTCTCGCTTGGTCGTCCTATCGAGCAGTCCGTCCTTCTTTCCCATGTCCTTTGATGGTCCCGCTGCCTCCTTGGTTTTTATCTCCGGTTCAGCATGTTGAGGTGATGGAGGTTGAGAGACTGGAGGCGCTGGAAGTAGGGGGGCCGCCGGCTTGGCTACTTCGGTTTCGACCGATTGCGCGGCTTGCTGAAGACTGTCCTGATAAATTCTGACTCCCAACACCACTGCGATGGCAGCCGCCGTGAGGCCGCCGGCGAAGGCGAGGCCTGCTGGACGCCGCAGCCAATCCAGCCATGAAAGTGAACTACCAGCGGCTGAAACCCTCTGCTGCTCTAATGACGCGAGGAGCCTGCGACGTACGTCCGGATTCGAGAGCAACTCTTTCAAGGCCTGCTCATCGGCCAGCGCATTGAACAGCTGTTGGTCTTGCAGTGCGGCGCGATAGAGCGTCTGCTTCTCTTCCGGTGTCAGCGTATCGGCTGCGAACCCACCTAGCAGTTTTTCTAGGTCGTGTTCAGACATGTTCGCCGCCCCGTAAGGGGTAAGGGGTAAGGGGTGAGGCGATAGGATTCAGATACTGCCAGGTCATTCCCATGAACCACCCATGAGGCTGAGTAACTGTTTCCGACAGCGCAGGTCCCACGTGTAGATCGTATTGATCGAAGTTTGCCCCATCAGCTTCTGGATTTCCGGAAAGCTGTTCCCTTCCAACTTCCACTTGAACAGCTCGCGGCAACGTTCGCCGAGCTGAGCCATGGCGGCCAGCAACCGGTCTACTCGCTGTTTTTGGTCGAGTTGCGTTGCTGGGTCATCGCCGGGATCGGCGAGCGGGAGATTCTCAACCGACTCCTGGTTATACTCGCCCCGTCTGAGCGACTTGCGATGGGCGTCCAGCATCTTGAACCGCAGGACTTGGAAGGCCAGGGGAACTAGCTCGCTCATCTCTGTCACGCGCCCATACTTCTCATAGAGGACCACCAGCACCTCTTGAGCCAGATCTTCGGCTTGTGTCTTCGATACACGTAATGTCGCAAAGGCGAGAATCCTTTCTCTGAGGCTTGCGAGTGTCTGGTCTCTGTCCATAGTGTCACAGGAACATTAAAGCTTGGGCCGGACCATAATGTCGTCCAACGATCGAAAGCTGAGTCCCAACTCTCGACAAATCGACACTTGCCTGTCAAAACGATTCTTGGTTTGAAGGATGTCGCGGAGTGTGCTGAGCGCGACGCGACCCCAGGCAGCCAGGTGAAAGACAGACAAGGGATAGTCGGTACCGAAGAGGAGGCGCTCATGAATTTCCGGATAGCGGCGGAGGTGGAGCAGCATGCGCATACGATTGGGCAGCGTCAGTGCGGAAATATCGGCGTAGAAGTTGGGGTAGCGCTTGGCGAACTCGTGAAATGTTGGGATGAATTTTTCATAGAGCATCAGGCCGTAGCTGCAGGCATGCGCGGCAATGACAGTGGTGCCTTCCTCGAGCGCCAGCTTGAGCCGATCTGGATCGCCGACGGACTGATCTTTTCCAATCAGGCTGAACTCGTAGCCGACGTGACTCAGGAACGGCAGTTTCCGTTCGGCGAGCGCTCGGTAGAACATTTTGTAGCGTCTATCGGCTGGGTTGAACTGTTGCGCGTTTGGGAGGACCTTCACCAAGGTGGCTCCGGCATCGGCGCAACGATGGACTTCCTCGACCGCGTCCCGTCGCTGCGGATTGATCGAGACACCAGCAAGGAATTCATCGGGGTAGGCCCTTGCGGTTTTCAGCACGTAGTCATTGCTGATCAGGAAATCGGTGTGTACCTGATTGAGTTCCCCGTTCTGGTCGTAGACGCCATCCATACCGAGCAGTACGGCTTTCTGGACATGGCGAGAAGCCCGGAGTTCTCCGAGCAGGTCATCGAGGTATTTCTGGTTGGCCTCGCGCGGCTTGTCCGGAGCGAGCTGGTGTTTCCACAGCAAGAAACGAAACAGCGGATTCTTGAGCATCTTCGGTGAGATGTAGCAGCCATTGTCGCCATCAGGCAGTGCAGCAAGGTGGACATGGCAGTCGATCAGGGTTTTCTCAGCCGTAGCTCGTGAAGCGTCATTCGTGAAGCGTGATGGCTCAGAATCCATTTGTCCATTCATCGCGTCGCGCTTCACGAGATACGCTTCACGCTTCACGCGAACGCAGTCGCTCCATCGCAATTCGTTTAAGGCCACGCAGGTCCATCTTGCCGGTTCCCAGTACCGGTAAGGCCTCGACCTTGACGAAGTTGGCGCGGGACGGAATGAAGAGGTTGGGGAGTCCATTAACGGCGAGTTGATCAAGGATGTCAGGGATACGGTTTTCATCCAGCGTATGTAATACCGCCAGGCGCTCGCCTTTCTTCTCGTCCGGAAGGCCGGTGACGGCGAAGACTTGTAGCTCGCTAGCGGCAGCCTGATGCAATGCCTCTTCCACGCGACCGTGTGGGACCATTTCACCGCCGATCTTCGAGAAGCGCGAGAGCCGGTCGGTGATCGTCAGGAACCCGTCTTCATCCAACTTCGCGATATCGCCTGTCATATACCAACCGTCGCGCATGACGTTGGTCGTCAGATCCTCACGGCCCAGGTATCCCTTCATCACGTTGGGACCTCTGACCAGTAACATCCCAGGTGTGTCGGGCGGCAATGGGGTGAAACTGTCCGGGTCGACGATTTGTACAGAAACACCGGGCAGGGGTTGACCGACAGTCCCCCTCCGCGAGGCAGGCTGGAAGTAACCGGCGGCACGGAAGTCCGGACAATTAACGGCGATGACGGGAGCACATTCTGTGACACCATAACCCTCAATCGGTCCGACGCCGAACCGATCTTCAAAGGCCTGCGCGAGCCTCGGCTGCAGCTTCTCAGCGCCGGTAAGGACCACCCGCAGCGAGCTGAATTGTTCCGGGGTACAGCGCCGCAAATAGAGTTGAAGAAACGTCGGTGTTGTCACGAGGAACGTGACGCGGTAGCGGCGGACAAGTTCTCCGATGGCGGCGACGTCGAGGGGAGAGGGATGAAAGACCATGCCCACGTTCTTGTACATGGCCAACCAGAAGACGAGATAACCGAATGAGTGGAAAAATGGAAGGATACCAAGCACTCGCTCGTTTCTGTAGAGATGGAGGGTCTGGTTGGCCCCCTGCGCATTGGCGTCGATGTTGAAGTGAGAGAGCATCACGCCCTTTGGTTCACCCGTACTGCCGCTGCTGAAGATAATGGTGGCCAGGTCGTCCATTGTCAGTGGGGTGTCCTGTCCACACGCCAGTTCGATCAGTCGCGCAGGGGCGCAGAGGGCGAAGAGGCTTGCGAGGAGTTTCTGTCCTGTGCCGATGGTACGGGCAATGTCCTCCAGCCAAATAATCGACGGTCCTTCCGGCAACTCTAACTTGGCTTTTTCGACAAAGAGGCGGCTGGTGACGATCGTGCGAAGGCCGGCTATCTGCACGGCTGCTTCGAGGCCGGACTTACCGACTGTGTAGTTGAGATTCACGCTGGCTTTTCCGCAGAGAGGCGCAGCCACGTTGACTAATGCGCCGGCGACGGTCGGCGGAAGCAGGATGCCGACATGACGCTGGTTTTCCCAATGAGGCCGAAGCACTCTTGCAAGTACGACGGAACCAACAAGGGCTTGGAGCGACGACACATGGGGGCGGTTCTGGTCGGCCATCGCGAAGTGGAAGGGATGCCGCCTCATGGCATGGATGAACTCCCGGTGCAGGGGGCGGCGATGGGATTTTCGAAGGAGCCAGGCCGCCTCTCCGAGTGCGCAGACCGCGTCGCGGAGCTTGTGTGCCGGCGTATCCGCTGGCAGCGGCGCGCCGAAGGAAACCGTCAATGGATAGGGAATGCGATCGGGCCATTTCGTAAAAAAACGCCCGCCCTCGAAACTGAAGATGCTGCCCCACAGACGATCCAAGTGCACGGGGATGATCGGTACCTGCCGCCCCTTTACAATCCGTTCGAAGCCACGACGGAACGGCAACAACGTGCCGGTACGGGTGATCTGTCCTTCGGGGAAGATGCAGACGATCTCACCGTCATCGAGAGCCTGCCCTGCGCTGCGTAGCGCCCGGAGGATCATGCGGGTGTCGCCTGCGGAAGTAATCGGGATGACTTTCATGATGGTCATCACCCATTTGAACAGGGGGTGTGTCGCATAAGCGGCATCCACCACGAACCGAATGGGCCGATCGACGCTGGCCATAAGTAAGAAGCCATCGACGAACGACATATGGTTTGGGACGAGCAGTGCTCCCCCGGACTGGGGAACGTGCTGCTGGCCGACAATGCGGATGCGATAGAGCGTGTTCGTCAAGATGACGAGCAGCAGACGGAGGAACGCATCGGGCAAGATCCAGAGGGCCCACAGGGTGCCTCCGATGGTGATTCCCGCAGTGGCGAGAAAAATGCTGCTCGTCGAGAGACCGATATTGGCGAGCGAGCCTCCGGCAAGCGAGCCCAAGAGAATTCCGATGAAGACACAGGTATTGAAGAACGAGATGACGGCGCCGCACCGATCGGGCGGGGATCGCCATTGAAGAATGGCATTCAGCGGCACGAAGATGAAGGCGCTGGAGACGCCGAGAAGTCCCATCAACAGAAACGTTCCGATCAATGGTGGTGTTATCGCGCTGATCAAGGACAGGGCGATGAACACACCGACGGCCCCCAATGGAATCAGTCCGTACTCGATTCTGTTTTGAGACAGCCGACCGACCAGCATGGCCCCCACGCCGATGCCGACGGACAACAATGTGAGCGGGAGCCCCGACATCGCATCCGAGAGCTGCAGGACGGCTTTGGCATAGACCAGCACGTTCTGGGCAAAGAGGCTTGCGATCATCCAGAAGAAGATTCCTCCTGCGATGGCAAATCGGAGCAGAGGCTCTGAGCGAATGGCGGACCAGGCGCCGCGGACCGTCGAACCGACACCGCCGGATGTACGGGCGGGCGAGACGTGGGGGACGCCAAAGGCTGCAACCAGGCCTGCTATCGACAGGACGGCCAAGGCGAGGGGTGCTATCCAGGTCTGGTCTCCGGCGCTCTGCAAGAGAAATCCTCCGGCTGCTGTGCCGGTCAGAATAGCGGCGAATGTCCACACTTCCAGCAGGCCATTCGCGGCGGCCAGACGTTCATGCGGGATCAACTCGGGGAGAATGCCGTACTTCGACGGACTGAACAGCGCGCTGTGCACACCCATCCCGCATAAGACGATCAACGGCAGCATGCCGCCGGCGGTATTCAGCCAAAGCGCAACCGTACCGGCGCCCATGAGGACTACCTCGAGGATTTTCATCGAGATGATGACTGTGCGTTTGCTCAATCGATCGGCCAAGGTGCCGCCGATCAACGACAGTAAGACTAGCGGCAAGGTAAAGACGACGAAGGCAAGAGTGGTTTGCGCCTGGGTTACCGCTTCCAGCTCAGGGCCCGGCGCCATGTGCGCGGTTGCTTGCCGGATGGCCAGCAAGGCCACCATGAGCTTCCAGGCGTTGTCGTTGAACGCGCCGAAGAACTGGGCGATCAAGAGTCCGCGGAGCGGGTGGGGTGACGAGGCGGTGCTGACGGATGTCTCCTGCTGAATAGGGTCCCCCTGCATAGAGGTGATGAGGGTGCAGTGTGCCAGTGTTTGAGATGCCAGGCAAATACTTCCTCTTGCCACACTGAACAAGAAACAATCAATGAAGAATGGTCAGAGTGAGACGAAGAGGACCTTCACTCTTGTTCCTTTCGGTGTTGTGTCCATTCCCAAGACCCCGCCAAAGATGTCCCATGACGAGTTCCCGTCTGTTGCGTGCCGGTACCGGTACAGAGGAATTACCGGGTTGAGCTCAAAGACTGACTCCTGCGGCGTTCTCGTGCGGCGAACCATGGCCATTTTAGACCCGCCGAACAGGTGAAAGCTGGAATGGTCGGCATCGGGGTGCTCGTAGGACGCCAACCACCACAACAGGCTTGCAGACGTGACCGTGCCCTGCCGGCTCTTGTAATCCGCGAGCGGCCAGAGTAGCGAAAATTCCGTTTCGTCCCTGTCGCGGTTCGACACGTATTCGTAGAGCGGGAAGAACCGGTCGGTGGTGCCGGTTGGTGTAGTGTGATGTTCATAGAGGGACAAGCTCCCGAAACCTAACGCAGTCAGCCTCGTCTCGCTCTGGTCATCCCGGCGCTCGTATTGCCACAGCGGGAACAGGCGATCAGCGGAGTGAATGGGGGACTGCTCATGTTCGTAAACCAGTAGGATTCTCGTTTGTGCCACGTCTTCGGCGAGGTCATGTTGGTAGCTATAGATGGGAAAGAGTCGATGGCTGCGGTAACTAGGAGTCTCTTCTTGACGATAGATAGCCAGTTGCGAGACTCCTCCGATCGACAGGACTGATTGGCTTTCATTGCTCCGGTAGTCATAGAGCGGGAAGAAGAACCCACTACTGCCCTCGGATGTCCAGGTATGGCGAACCCAACTTATCGGAATAGCCGGTTCGAGGCCGATAAACGACCACGTAGTTTCACCCGTGGTCTTATCCGTCGCCATGCTCGCGATGGGAAAGAGACTGGTTTGGCTTATGGTCGGTGACGTTGTGCGCCAGAACATCCAGAGTGCGGAAAATGAGGTGCTGTCGGTTACGTCGTCGGCCCGGTAGCTGTAGAGCGGAAACAGCCGATCATGCACCGCGTTTGGGGTCGTCTCGTGTGCATAGATAGACAAGGCAGGTATGCCGCCGATCCTAGGGAGTCCGATGGCCGAAAGGCGGCGAGTCTCGCCTGTTCGTTCGTAATCGTAGAGTGGGAAGATATGGTTAGCGCTCTGTGAATGTCCGCTTTGAGATCGGAAGAGGCTTACCGGTTCGATTCCAAGTAGATTGATCGTGGTCTGCTCGGCCTGTTCATCGTAAGCATATCGATAAAGCGGGAAGAGTCGATTCGTTACGCTAGTCGGAGTTGTCTCGTGGTGAATGAGGGAAGCGGACCCTATTCCCAGTATGTCGAATGCTGATGCCTGCTGTATTGTGTCCTTTCGGTAATGGTAGAGAGGGAAGAAGCGGTCGCTCACTTGGGATGAAGAGTCGTTATGTTCATAGAGAGACCAGCCAGCCAGCGGGCCGAATGGCGGTAGCCCCAACAAGCTGAGTCGAGTTCCGCCGTCTTGCTCCCTGCGATAACCATAGAGAGGGAACAGGTGATCCAACGTGCGCGCGTCGTTGCCGTCGTGGCGATACAGCGCCACGGCCCCTGTTCCCAGGAAACTGAACTGCCAGTCTGTCTTGGCAGTTGTTCCAGTGTAGTCCCAGAAGGGGAGCAGCCGGTCGGCCACTTGGAGCGGAGTCGTGAGATGGCGATACAGGAGCAGGGCGTCAAACTGGGTCTCGTCCTTCACGAGATCGTGCCGGTATCGATAAAGCGGAAACAGGCGATGTTGGAACAGAGACGGGCTCGATTCCTGCCGATACAAAGCGATGTCGGACATGCCGATGAGAGAGAGAGTTCCGTTGTTCCCGTCCCGGAAGTAGTCGTACAAGGGAACGAGCCGATCTTCGGTCAGATCGTCCTGGCTCCGGTGGAGATAGAGGGATAAGCGTCGATAGCCGAGCGCGGAGAGCTGAACAGATCCATCCCGGCTGTCGTCGTAGTTGTATGTGCCTAGGAGCCGGTGTTGAGTCCCGTCCGGGTCGTCCTGATAGTGAAACCATGAGGCTTCGCGATAACCCAACAAATTAAATTCATGGGATTGGCTATCAGCATTGCCTTCGTATCGATACAAGGGAAAGAAACGATCGATGGTGTTGAATGACGCAGCCTGATGACGGTAGAGGAGGAGCGCGTCGAAAGTGCTGCTGCCATCCGTACCTGAGACGTAGCTGTAAAGCGGAAATATCCGATGACTCGTCTCGTCGGCCGTCGTCACGTGTTCGAAGAGCGCTACGGAAGGTATTGTGGAAAATCCTTTCGCTGGAGGCAAGCCGAGTATGGCGAGCCGCTTGACCTGGGCCGAGGTGTTGTCGGCATAGCCATAGAACGGGAAAAGGAAATGGTAGTGTTGGGATGGATCATCAGAAGAGCCGTAGAGCGGCAGGATATAGCGATAGGCTTCACCCTTCGACGGGTCCTCGCCTGACCAATAGAGCGGGAACAGCCAGCTGTTTGACGAATTGAGATCCCGCCGATAGTGGAACAAGGGGAAGATCAGATCCCATTGAGTTAAGTCAGTGCGGCTGTCGCTTGTCGTGATCAAGAATGGACCAAGCACAAAGTTGCTTGTGTAGTAGTCGCCGATGACATGGCGACTGAACAAGGGAAAGAGGTGATGCCATGCGCTGTCTCCCTGGACCGATTTCAGATAGAACGGAACAGTGAAGCTCCATTCCTGGCCTGGCTCTTCAGAATGCCAATAGAGAGGAAAGACATGGGCCCAGGCCTGGTCTCCTCGACGTTCATAGGTCCCCAATGGCCAGAGAATACTCCGTCGCAGCAGATTGCGCGTCGGATCTTCTTCCATGGAATATAGCGGCCGTACAGCCAGTCGGGAGTAACTGCCTCGCTCCTCAGCCGAATAGAGCCATAACAGGCCATCGACCGACGTTCCCTCTACAGACCGTTCTGTACACCACAAGAGTCCGATGCAATGACGTTGAATGTCACTGGGCGGCTCCGACTGGTCGACAATGGTGGCGATGGCTGTTTGTGCTGAGAACAACAATGAAGCAGCCAATAGCGCGATCCGCTGAGTAAGACATGTATTCATATAAGCCACCTCCTGACTAGTGATGCTCTGATGATCAGCAAAGAGAGTGCCGCAGGTGCGGGACGGGCATGCGACGACGTCAATATGAGATTTTCGAGGAAATATGACAGTCTGGAATGCGCGCCATATTTTCGACGCAGATCAGCGGCACACGGAAGGATGAGAAACTATGAACGGCGGTTCATGGTAGAGCAGACTTGTTCACGGGGTGCTTGACTGAAAGATCGCACAGAGGAGATTTCATCTGAACGCTTGTATCTTCACGTATAGAGAGCCGGTGCATAGTTGACTGAGAAATGCGAGACCGTTGGGAGGATTTAAGTCAGTTTTTTGAGGGCTGGTCAATAGGTGTGTAAATGGAATCAGGCGGCGACCCCTTAGTGGGCGACGCGATGTGTGCGAACTTCATCCACATACTGCCCGGCGGCATAGACTTCCGGCAGCAACTCCGGTGCCGCCGAGGGAGTGGCGGAAGAGGAGCGGGTGAGCGGCGCATCACGGGCCGGCTCTTTTCTCCCCGTTTTTCTCCCCAAGCTATTGAACCTTGGAGGGCAACGAACTGGCAACTGTCATCATTTTTCTTTCTGGAAAGCGACTGTTCTTAGGGCATCCAAGACGTTGGGATCACGAGAAAAGCTTCGTATAAACTCGAAAAGAGCTCCATTTAAGACGCTTTCGAAGGCCCCCTCGAGAGCAATCTGTCGACTCTCACGAAATGTACTGTTGAGCGGCTTGGACGCCAACTGGTTTTGATCGATCCCGTTCAAGATCGTAATATCGGCATCCAACTTCCCTGTCATCTCAATATCGAAGAAGTGGATGGCGAGGTCACTCCAATACCTCTTAAGCCCGATCTTGATCAGTGCATCAGCCTTACGATCTTCTGTCTGAACAATCTTGTGCGCATTGTTCTCAAACTCAGCCTTCAGAGCGTCGTAAAGAATGGTTGTCGGTACCTTGTCCGATAGCACTTTTGCTGTCACTGTACCGAAGCCATTTTTCTTATCACCGACTCTGTCCTGCTCGCCTGGGTTCCGGTGATCCTCGACCTGAATTGAGATTGCGAGCGAGTGTATTGTACTTAATGGACTTCTCTTCCCAGACTCCGGCGTAAACCCAGGATTCACGTGAGCGTCCGTTAGCGCGCATCCAGACACAGCGATAGACAAGAAAAGTGCTAGGATTACAAGCTTATGCCAGTGTGTATTCATGAGATCCTCCTCTGTATTTATGGAAAAGAAATTTCGTTCGCGATTCTTCCCGCTAAGGTCTCGGTTGCTCGCTTAAGGCTCGAACGAAGCAATTCTCGATCGCTCCGAAAATCGCTCAAGGGACGACAGGGGCCTTCGACAAACAACTCATCACGTTCCCAAATTGTCCTATCATTCTGGAGCGAGACAAGCTGCGCATGTATGTCAAACCCCACTTGCACGTTTTCCTCTCCCGAGCACAGTCGTAATCCCCATTCTTCGATCGTTTCTTTGAACACGGCGTCGAATCCCTGCTCTCTCAGGCCACGGGCATTATCCGTCTGAACGACCTCGACAATAGGGAATACTTTTCCTGCTAGAAACTTTTCGCGAAACGCTGCAGCGCTGTCTTTCACCGAATCGAAGTCGCCAAGAACGCGACCAATCTCTTCCTCATAACCGGAGTCTTTTGAAAACTTATATCCCGCCTCCACAGCAGCGCCAATCAAGCCAAAGAGAACAGCCCCCGTATTTGTCATCTGCTCTCGGGCAACACGAACCGAGAAGGGGTGTTTGGATTCGACGAGGATACCCGCTTTTGTGATCTTCGAAAGGTCAGCGGATGTAAGAGTGGTTTTTGTCCCGGTCGTTGAGGCGCATGATACGAGGGTCGCCGCAATTGCGACACAGGCTACACGCTTCAGGTATCTGGAGAAAAGCGGAGCACGTCCATACATGATTCAAGTCTCATGGTTGCCAAGTTGTGTTCATCAAATTAGTGCTATTAAGTCAATACTCATGCCTAACCCCGTTCCTTCGCTTCTTCGAGCACAGTTCATGGACATTTCCTGGGCTTCCCACGTTTGGTTCGAGTCTTTTGCGATCACTCAAACTTGACCGCGATCCCTTGTACGGTGGTACAGGTGAATGAGTAGACATTGTAAACGGGAATAAAGCCGTAGAGGCTAGTTTCCACGGTCACATTTAGGAGCGCATCCCCACCTCTTTCTACCAAGGCCTTATCGACTGCAGCACCAAAATCAGATTTTCCCCAGGGAATGATCGCAAGAACAAAGTGACGGCAAACTTCTGCTTTAACCGGGCCAAGCTCTGTGAAAGCCCGCCCCGTTCTTAGCAAGGAAGCGGGGTCAGCAGTGCTCTTTGTCACGATACCTAGCGTGCCAGATGAACTGCACCCACCTATAAAAATGGCCAAGGCGGCGATAACCCATAGTGATCGATTCATAGCTACCTCCTGTATTGAAATATTCAGTCTCGAATTCCCTGATCATTGTTCTTCACCGAGAACTGCTGGCTCTCCATCGGGGCATGATTCTACTGATGGGGCCTACCCCCTGGGGCTGCTATGACCTCTTAGGGATGCCAGCAACATCACACTGAAATTCTTTGGGCACTAGTTGCACTAGCTCCCTCTGCTCCCTACGTTTGCTCCGCGTGAGGCATATTCGCTCACGGACCTAAAAAACAGGAACGGTTGTTCTCTTTCATGCGGTAAGAGGTGGCTCGAATCCAATACGTACTGAATGCGATTCGATCCACCCTCGATGCACCATTGAGTCTCATGGTGATTTCTTCTCTGTGTGTGGCCTGTCCTCGAAACGAGGGGGGGCCGCAATACCCTCCTGGTTTCTGTATCGTGGAACGACGTCAACTGCTCTATCGCTGGCGGTGCGTAGGTCTGGTATGCAGTGCTTCAGCCTGATGTTGTGCTCGCCTCGCATCCATTTCTCGCGGCTCCGCAGTTCCTTTAACCAGATGACAGCATAACCCGTGCCATCCATACGAAGACTCCAACAGGAATGAAACAACGACAGGACACGCACCGTTGAAGGTGACACGCTGTTCGCGCCCATAACAGGGACGGTTGCTGGAACTGTTTTCTCCCCTCATCTCGTGGATTGCTCCTGTTGCTCGCTATCTGGTGATGACAACGGCTAGTTTTCCCAGGGGAACCATCGTGATTGGGAAGCAGCCGGCTTAGGATTTTGGGAACGCGGTGGCGGAGTGATGAACACATAAAAGCCTTCGTCTACCGGATCTGGCATAAGAGCCGCTATTCCTGAAGTCATGATTTTAGCCATAAGGCTGGGCTTCACCGAGCGTCTGCTCCATTCCGTGATCCGATCTTTTCCCTGCTCTACAAAATGCGCGCGCACAGACCAGTAATACAGCGAAGATGGTTCAAGCGTTATCTCTAGCTTGTGGGAGGCTTTTTCTATGTTGGTTCGGCTGTAGACAAGAACATCAGGGCCCAATCTTCCAGACCGCCAAACCTTCAGCTCATAGGTGACGCGGGGGCCGGAGAACGGTTCCCAACTCAGGACCGGCTGGAGTGCGTCGGCCCTTTGCGCCATGATGCGAAATTCATTCGGAATGGGCCGGGAAATGTCCTTCTCGTTGATTACTTGACTGGCCGGAAATTCTGGTCTCTCTCCAGGATACAGCGGGCGAAGTCCTTTCAGATGTACTGCCATGAAAAACTCGGAAGTCACTCGTTCGTAAAATGGGTACACCATGAAATACTCCGTGACGAGTTGCTCGGCTAGGCGGTCTGAAGCCTGCTTCGCTTCCTGGCGAAACCGTACGGCATGGTCCGCAGTCCATTCGTTGAGCCCCAGCGCCGGTCCGAGTTTGTCTGTCACAATACGATCATCTAGGACTGTCGCATCTGCCGTTCGGATGAGTTGCGCGCGTACCGAGAGAATCAGCCTACGTGCCGGATTCACCAGATACTCAGCGGGATTCAGACTGATCGTCAGGTCCTGAATCTCCAGCACCGTATCGATACCGTCTCTCCTGGCTGCGGCATAGCGAGACGGTTCCTGAGGCTGCTCCGGCGTACCTGTGCTCAGGTGCGCGATCTCGTAGCCATGCAATCGAGAAAAAGCCGCGACGCGCTCAGGGAGTGTTCGATTCAGATTCAGTTCGGTGACAATGGTTCGGAAGCTAGCATCCTGCTCTTCCCAAGGCTCTGAGGCCATCGCGCCATAGATAGTCCCTCCTAGGAGACCAAGGACAGCGAATGCGGGAAGGGCAATCACGCCGCCCTGAGCACCGACCCCTGCCTCCATCGCAGCGCCAACACCAGCACCTCTCCTAATATTACTCAGTCGTCCAGCTTCAGGAGTACTAAGAGTCTTTTGCCCCCCCGTCGATCTGACCACCACCCCAATCTTGCCAAGCTGCTGTTGCATGGATTCTGGTAGTGGAGATGGAGCGATGGCGTGGTGTGCGCAACCCCATTCTCCGATGAGGAGCAGGAAGGAGAGACCCAGAATGATCAGGTTGTGGATCTTCATGTTCACGCCGCTACACTCCGATTGATACGAACAGTGAGCTGACCCAATAACCGCCGCCGGCTCATCAACCCTAGAAATATCGAACCCTGCCGAGGTCTCTCTCGCTGCCTTCTACTTAGATCGCCAAGGTGACCCGTCTTTTTTTGTAACCAGCACCGTCTTCGCTCTATTCTCCTGGTCATATGTCACGACTGCCCTGCCCTCTGCTCCTTGCATTGTGGCAAGCTCCAGCGGCCACAAGAGCAATTCAGCAAGGCCTGCCGTGACCAAATCTGCGCCGATATACGGAATGATTCTTAACTTTGCGGCATCGGGATTCCCATCGATGAATTCGTACACATCGGTTCGCTCATTCGACTGAGCCACGTCGCTGATCTTTGGCGTACCAAATACTGACATCACCTCGAAGCGCGTACTGCCTGCCTTTACACGGTCCACCGGAACTGACGGTGGGGCAGTCGCGGCCTTATAAATCGAACACCCTTGTGCTGCAGTTGCCATGAGTAGCAGTGCCATGAGCAGTCTCATCATTCACCTCCTGCTCTTGATCAGCACAACTCCTTGGGTATCCGGTTGTGCTGTCTCGAGCGTTGCGTTGGTAATTAATCTCTCCACATCCAAATTCCCCAATTGATTGATCGCACACCAACCATCATGGGCATAAATCATGCCCTGTGGCGGAAACTCACCGACCTCAGAATTTCTGAGAAATTTAAGGGAAAGGATCAGGGGCGAGAGGAGTAGCGGAGAAATATCACGCCCGGACTATGAACAGCGATTCATAGGGCCTGAACGGTCGTGCGCAATGAAGGCGAATCGACTTCCAAACCCCTCTCACGAACGTGCGATGTGGAAATAGAATCTTTGCACGCGCGAGCAGAGAATGATTCGTGGGATGTGTCTTGGAGGCAGCGGCGTAACAGGAGCACTTGATGAACAAGGTTTCTCGAGATCAGGATCCGTCAGGAGCCTGGCGTCGACCGTGTAGTCGGCGGCTTGCGGTCGGTCATCTCGCTTTCGAGCTTGCGCAACCAGCGGTAGGTGCGTCCGAGGACCTTCGCGGCGCGGCTCTTGTTGCCGCCGTATTCGGCGACGGCGCGGCGCGTGATGGTCCATTCGAGGTAGTTCAAGAGCCCGGTAAGCGATCCTCGCGTTTCCAGTGTTTGAAGCAGCGCACTCCAGTCAACACGGTCCACCAACTCAGCAAGATCGAGCGAAGGTGCTGATTCCGTTGCCGAACGTAGATTGTTCGGGAGCAGGTCGGGAGTAATCCATTTCTTGCCTTCCTGCGCCAACGTCACGGCGCGCTCCATGACATTTTCCAACTCACGGATGTTGCCGGGCCATTTGTAGGCCAGGCAGAGCTTCAGTGCATCCGGGGTCAAGCCTGCGATGGATTTTCCGGTTTTCTCGGCAAATTGCTGGGCGAAATGCTGGACGAGTTCGGCAATATCCTCCGGACGTTCCCGTAAGGCCGGGACATAGAGCTGAATGACATTCAATCGATAGAACAGGTCCTGCCGAAACTGGTTCTGCTCCATCATCGCCAGGAGGTCCCGATTGGTGGCGGCGATCAGCCTAATGTTCGCTCGTAGATCGCTGGTTCCTCCGACGCGCTGAAATTCACGTTCTTGAAGCACTCTCAACAATTTCACCTGCACCGCGGGCGATATATCCCCGATTTCGTCTAGGAACAGTGTGCCCCCCTCCGCGAGCTCGAATTTCCCTTTCTTCTGGGCTATCGCGCCGGTGAACGAACCTTTCTCGTGACCGAACAGCTCGCTTTCCAAGAGCGTTTCCGGCAGTGCGCCACAATTTACGGCGACAAAGCGACGGTCCTTGCGTCGGCTGAGTTGATGGATCAAACGGGCGGCGAGTTCCTTCCCTGTTCCTGTTTCTCCAGTCACCAGCACCGTTGTATCCGAGGGGGCAATGGTTCTGATCAGAGAAAGAAGATCTAGAAGTAGAGCGCTCTTGCCGATGATACCGCCGGTTTCTTGTTGCGCAGACAGCTCCTGCTTCAGTTGGATGTTTTCCTGCGCCAGTTCCACATTGCGGAGGAACATGGTGAGCATATGTCGATGCGTGGCCTGTAGGTTTTTCAAATGCGTAAAGAGCTGATGCGCGAAGGCACGCCGATCCGTCAAGAATTGCGAGCGGCCTGCAGCAGCGGTGTTGTTTGCGTGTGGAGGGTGATTCGTCCAACGCAGGCGATAATGGGTATAAGGCGCGTTGTAGATCGAGCCGGCCTTGATCGTGGTATTCAGTGATCCTCTCGAGAGGATACCGCCGCGTTCGATGAGGATCGCGGTGCAGTGATCGGCCTGCGTGGAAATGTGTGTCGTGGATTTTCTGGCCGGCTCTTCAAACGTCCAGACCGAGAGGTGGTTCGGCCCCTCAAGTGTGGCGACAAGTTGTTCGTCGGAACCATGCGGAGCCGGAATACCATCGGTTTTGATGGGGATCAGTGTATGAACGAGACGAATCGTTCGCCCCGTGATCACGACATCGCCCGTCGATCTGCGGGCCACAGTGAACCGATCGTTCTTCGTGGTCATGTCATAAGCGTCGCCGAACTCATTGACCAGGGTTTCTAATCGGAGTTGTGAGTAAGCTTCTTCGCAGGTGGCAGTGTCGACAGAGGGATCCAGTTTCGCAGTGCCTTCGAGATTGCCCTGCACGAGACGCATGTTTCCAAGTCCGGGATCGACCGGCGGCAAGTTGCGAGACAGAATGTGCAAGGTCTGTGTTTCATCAGGACAGACGAATGATTGAAGTTGGAGATAGTTCGTATAGGCCGAGGCCCAGTTGCCGACAGACCGAAAGACCGATTCCACGTCGTTGAGGAGGATCGCAATCGTTTCGATCAGTGTCGGGGTCTGTGTCTTGACAGTTTCGTAGTAGGCCAGAGCGGCTTGATAGGTGAAGTCTTTCTTGCCTGACGCCACCTCACAGGCCTTGATCAATTCGCGAAAGACTGAAGTGGGGATCCAATTGCTTGCATCGGTCAAGAACGCACGGGCATCCTGAATTTCCTGGAACGAATCGGCTGCCCCCATCACCCGTTTGAGATCGACTTTCGACGCCTGTTCAGGGTAGCGAGCTTCGAGATGGCGGATGAGAATTCCGCTTTGCAGGCAGGTAATCCAAGGTTGGATGGTCATGGCGCCTCTCAAGCAAGGTGAATGCGCCCGAATCCTGCGCAGAGTCTTAGCATAGCGGGAACGGAATAAAAAGATGGGAAAGGTCAGGCCTCACTAGGAAGGACCGATGGATCTTCCGAAGCTTGACCGAAGCCAAGGAGGAGTTGGAGGCCGCGAGCACCCAAACAAAAATAGCTTCAGAGTTGACAGCGACTTGGGAGTTGATAGGCTGGTCTCATGTCTCTCATACGAGGATCACGATGATCAACAGAAGAACCTTCCTCAAACTAGCAGGCGCAGCGGCGCTAATGCCATGGGGTTGCGCTCAGTTGGGCGCGCGTCCGTCCGGCACTCTTCTCAACGATGTGCACTCGGGATTGAATCCGACGACTGTCCGCGAGGTGATTTCTGTCCGATCGGTTCAGGACATTCAGAGGACGATAGAACGTGGGGTGCGAGAGGGGCGTGGCCTGTCGGTGGCCGGTGGCCGCCATGCGATGGGAGCCCAACAGTTCGGTACGGATACGCTCCATCTGGATATGCGGCTGTTCAACCGAGTGCTGAATTTCGATTCTGGCTCCGGCTTGGTCGAGGTCGAAGCTGGCATGCAATGGCCTGAGTTGATTCAAGCCTCTCTTACCATGCAGGCGGGCGCCTCCAAGCAGTGGGGCATTGTCCAGAAGCAGACTGGCGCAGATCGGCTGAGCATCGGTGGAAGTCTGTCGGCCAATATCCACGGGCGAGGGTTGAGGCTCAAGCCCTTCATTGGAGATATCGAGTCTTTCAGGCTCGTTTCGGCCGATGGAAAGCTGCTGACGTGCAGCCGGTCGCAGAACCCCGATCTGTTTAGATTAGCGATCGGCGGGTATGGTCTTTTCGGGATTGTGTCATCGGTCACGCTTCGGCTGTCGCCACGGCAGAAACTTCAACGCGTCGTCGAGTTGGTCCAGGTGGATGACGTGATGCAACGGTTCGAGCAGCGGATTGCAGAGGGATTTCTCTATGGGGATTGCCAGTTTGCCCTCGATCCTGCCTCCGAGGACTTCCTCAGGCGTGGCATCTTTTCTTGCTACAAGCCGGTCGATCTTGCCACACCGATTCCGGGTCAGCAGCGGGAAATCTCCGAGGAGCAATGGCTGCGTCTGCTCTATTTAGCCCATGCGGATAAGACGAAAGCGTTCGAGGTCTATTCTAGCGAGTATATGACGACGAATGGACAGATCTATTGGTCCGATACGCATCAAGCGAGTTATTATCCGGAAGGCTATCACCGATCGCTCGACAGCAAGATGAAGGCTGGAGTCCCTGGGTCGGAAATGATTTCGGAGCTCTATGTGCCACGGAAGGAACTGGCGTCTTTCTTTGCGGACATGCGGGAGGATTTCCGAACACACAAGGTCGAAGCGATCTACGGCACGATTCGCCTGATCGAACGGGACGACGAATCGTTTCTCGCCTGGGCGAGAGAACCATGGGCCTGCACCGTCTTGAATCTTCACGTGTCCCACACAGCGGAGGGCATCGAGCGGGCAGCGGCATCGTTTCGCCGGCTGATCGATTTGGCGAGGAAGCGGGGCGGAAGCTACTTTTTGACCTATCACAAGTGGGCGACTCGCGCGCAAGTCGAAGCCTGCTATCCGCAGTTTTCAGAGTTTCTTCGGTTCAAGCGGCAGTACGATCCTCACGAACGATTCCAGAGCGACTGGTATCGGCATTACAGGACCATGTTTGCCGATCCCTTAGCATGATGCTGAAAAAGTCCACCAGCAGAAGAAGACCGTTATTTGGTTTGTCTCGTTTGTTTGGTCAAATCAGACAGACCAAATGAACCAGATAAACAAAACAAACCAGCTTGAGCATCCTGCGACTATTTTGACATCAACGCCATAGGTACGATTCCACCCGCGTTTTATGTACAAACTGAGTATTTCCGCAGCCTGCTAGGATGAAACCATCACGCCGATTGGTTTGGTTGTTGTGGATGCTTCTGTTCGCCTTCTGCTGCCGCGTGCTTGGCCAGGCCTTGGTTGCTTTTCTTCATGTCACGTGGCTTCCGCCGATGGAAGAGTGGTATTCCGGCTTAATGGCCTATCCCCTGTTGCTTCCGACGCAGCTGCTCATCATTGCGATCTTTACAAAGGTCTGTTGGGACTTTACGCGAGGGCATGGCTACTTTGTTCAGGCGAAGCCTCTGTTCGGTCGAACGGTGCTCTGGTTCGGCTATGCCTATTTGGCTGGAATGGTCCTTCGCTATATCATCCATATGAATCTCAATCCAGAAGCCCGTTGGTTCGGCGGGACGATTCCGATCCTTTTCCATTGGGTCTTGGCGGCCTTCATCATCGCCTTTGGTCAGTACCACAGAGGCAGACGCACACAGTCTTCTCGGCCTTCCTGACTACATGTCTCTTACTGAACCAACCACGATGGCGACAGACTATGTGCTTGTCGCGTTGTGTGGCGTCCTCGCATGGCGGCTATGGAGAGCGGGGAAGAAGGTTGGGCAGGCGAGTATCTGTTCTTGGGCTGCCGGGTTTGCTTGCTTTGGATTAGCCTCGCTCGCCGGTGGGACTTATCATGGCTTCGCGATGCTTTTCAGTCAAACTGTCCTTCAGGAATTATGGATGCTTACCGTCTATGCCGTCGGGTTGGCGAGCTTCTTTTGGCTGACGGGCACCCTCAATGCCTGCATCAGGCCATCGATGCGTCGGTTCGCGATGCTGAGTCCCTATGCTCAACTGACTCTCTATGCCATTTGGATGGCGACTCATGATGACTTTCGCTTTGCCATCTATGACTACGCCTTCACAAATCTTGGCATCATGGCGTTACAGCTGTATGCGGGGGTCACCAGTAGAGCCATGAGTGCGCCCTGGCTGGTGGGAGGAGTGCTGGTGAGTTTCTTGGCTGCGACTGTTCAGGTCAACGAAATCGCGCTTCATCATGACTTCAATCACAATGACCTCTATCACGTGATCCAGATGGGCGGGATGTATCTCTTCTATCGGGGCGCGCTCGCGCTCAGGGATCGATAGCCTGCCCGCCAGTCTCTGCTTTGGGCACCGGCAAACCCTCCATTTCCATAATCCGCAGGGCGTTGGTTGTGGGACAGGGGCCAGGTCTGAGCTTGTAGTCGAAGTGGAGCGCTCCTGCCACCACTGTTTCCTGGAAGTGGACGTTTCGCAATCGGGGCACTGTCTTGTCGAGATCAGTCAATTCCAGATCGTGGGTGCTTACCAACCCGAATCCATGGCCTTCTGAGAGGGCGGAAATGTAGGAACGGCTCCCGATCAGCCGCTCACGATTGTTGGTCCCTTTGAAGATTTCATCGATCAGGAAGAGTACCGGTGTGCTGGATCGATCAGTGGTCTGGTCGAGCAGGCCTTTCAACCGTTTCACTTCGGCATAAAAGAAAGACAGACCCGCTTCGAGTGAGTCATCCACGCGGATACAGGTGGCAAGGCGAACCCAGCCCCATTCGAAAAGACCGGCGCAGACAGGGGCGCCCGCTTGGGCGAGGCACAGATTGATGCCAAGGGTTCGTAAAAAAGTGCTCTTGCCAGACATGTTGGATCCGGTCACCAGGACAATGGTTCCCAGCGTTTCGAGGGCGAGATCGTTCGAGACTCGTTGTCTCTCAGGAATCAGCGGATGAGCGAGACCTGTGGCAACAATCCTCGCCTGGCTTCCGTTACGCTGGGGATCGGGGGTCAGTGGGTCAGGCCAGCGATAGGAAGGATGGAGTGCTGCAAACGTGGCGAGTGCCGAGGCTGCCTCGACTTCGGCAAGGCGATCCAGCCAGGTCGGCAGGTGGGCAGCCACGTGACCTTGAATCTGTTGGAGTCGATAGGTGAACCATAGATCCCAGGGGCAGAGAGCGTTGACGAGCAGATGGATCACCGGATGGGCCTTGACACTGATCGCATGCAGGGTTCGAGCAGCTTGACGGACAAGCTGGGGAGGATTCACACCTGGTACGAGCAACGGTGCCCACAAGTCTGCGAGCGCCGTGTGGCGATGCCTGACGTGTCGTTCGACAAACCCGAGTACGGCTCCCAGTTTCTCCAATTCAAAGTGCACGCCCACCGCATGTTCCAATAACTCCTCGCCTTGATCAGTCATGAAATAGATGAGGGCGTAGGCCGCGAAAGACCACATCCAATAACCTGGTAGCCAATTGAGCAGCGCACCAAACCCGAGTGTGATTGTGGTGGCAGCGAGCAGCGTTTGAATAGCCAAGACTGCTGTGAGACGGGGGAATCCCACGGTATGTTGCATGACAGCTTCCAGCCGTCGACCGTTGATCTCCTGTTCGCCAATGAGCTGTGCTTCGAGTCCCAGCCGATCGCGAAAGAGGGATCTTGGAACAAGTTCCTGCACGAGGCGCCGGCGTAGGAGCCACTGGTCAGGTCCGGGAGGCTGTTCAAGGAGCCACGAGGCCAGCCGCCCCTGTCCATGGGAGGATACGGTGGTGTCGAGCAAATGGAGGAGCGAATGGGGGCCAACCAGGTCTAAGTCTTTAGCATAGGGATGTTGGTCAGGAGCGTGAGATGAACGAGAGGGAATATGATCCCAATCCAGACTGAGGCGTGCGAGGTGCGCGAGCTTGATCTGTTTCCAGAGCCGAAGCCGGTGCAGACGACTTTCGAGCCTGTTATGATAAGCGGCTACGATCATGAACAGAGCGACGAAGACGGCGAGGGTTCCATTGCCTGCCTGATACCATTCCACTTTATAGAGGGCGACCGTGCAGATCGCTCCGACGATGAAGATGATGAGACGCCAGCGGGTGATTTTAGAACTCGAAGCAGTGCCCAGGGCAATCATGCGGTCGAGCTTCTCGACCAGGCGTGTCAGGGAGCTGGTTTTCGAAACCAGCGTGGGGGGCTGTTTCTGGGCCATAGGGCCGACCTTACTGGGAAGGGGGAGAGTGCGTCAACTCCGGCAGGATGCTGAAAAAGTCCGCCAGCGGCGTTCTCGTATCGCTCAGAGGCTCAACGTACCGAAGCGTACGCCTCGCCTCTTCGCTCGCTGCGGCCTTGCTGGACATCCTTTTTGAGCATCCTGTGTGGCGCCCCATTGCTATTGTTATCGTAAACGTGCTGAAAAAGGAAACTTTGGTTCACCTAGAATGTTTTCAGCAGACTCTTAGCCCATCATGAAATCAGAGGGATGGATCGATGTGCAGATTCGTACCGCCGTCGATGCGGCGGAGCTGATCAGCAGGCTGTCTGACTCCGGAGTCCAAGGCGGATGGGAGGAGAACGGTGTGATCCATCTCTATTGGCCGAAACTGCAGTGGAGCCTGGAGGCACAGGCTCGTCTGACCAGGACTTTGTGGGGACTCGATCCCGATGCCTCGATCGAACGCGACATTGGCGTTGTGGAATTGCCCGATCAAGATTGGAATCGCCAGTGGGCTCAATCGGTCAGGCCGATTCGGATCGGTCGCCGGATTGTGATCAGGCCAAGTTGGGAGGCAGTAACGTTACAGGGTCAGGACATCGAGATCGTGCTCGATCCGAAGCAGGCGTTCGGCACAGGACACCATGCGACGACAAGAATGCTCTTGGAGTGGCTCGAGGATCTCATTCACGGCGGCGAGTTCGTGTTGGATGTGGGCGCGGGGAGCGGTATTCTGGCGATGGTCGCATTGCGGCTTGGAGCTGACTCGGCCCTCGGAGTGGATTGTGACCCCGTCGCCGTGGAATGTGCAAAAGACTATGCCGCTCAAAACGTGTTTGGAGATGGTCTCGATTTTCGGTGCGGAACGTTGGGAACAATTGATCCGCAAGGCACATTGCGACCGGACCTGATTCTCGCCAATCTCGATTGCCAGACCCTGTTGCTGTCATGCGATGAACTGGGGCGGTACGTAAGTCATGGTGCGAGGCTCTTGCTGTCCGGCATCTTGCTCGATCAAGAGGATGAGATTATTGGGGCGTTCTCCCGGGTCGGCGCTATGACGTCCCGACGGCGTGAACAGGAAGGCTGGGTGGCGTTGGAACTCTTGATGGTCGAACCCTGCGAAGGAATAGACGCATGACCGAAACTGGCCGACCCCCCTATCCCCACGTATACCAGATCAATGTGTCTGATGGAGGAGTCCCGAAACGTCCGTTGCTGGAGGCCATGGTTTCTAAAACAGGAGTCGAGGGTGATCGGCAACAGAATTTGAAGGTACATGGCGGACCAGATCGCGCGGTCTGTCTCTATTCTCAAGAGCTGATCGAGCGGCTGCAGGACGAGGGCCACTCGATCGAAGCCGGCTCTTCCGGAGAAAACCTGACGCTCGCCGGGCTTGAGTGGGAGAAACTGAAACCGGGAGACCAGCTCAAGATTGGGCCGGAAGTGCAGATCGAGATCATGAGTTATACCTCTCCCTGTGACAAAAATGCCCAGTGGTTCCTGGACAGAGACTACAAGCGCGTCTCTCAAAAGAAGAATCCGGGATGGAGTCGACTGTATGCGAAGGTTCTGCGTGAGGGCATGGTGAGACCGGGAGACGCAGTGGCGGTGGAAACGTGAAGCGTATCTCGTAAGAACCTTGCGAACCACGAGCGACGAGATACGAGATACGAACGACGATAATGAAGAGAGTACTTGAGCCTGAGCTGATGGATGACCCTGACCAGGCGCTCGCCTATGCAGGGGCGGATTTCGAAACAGAGAATCAGGGATTCGTCGATCGCTTTCGGGAACATTTTCCGGAGTTCACCGGGGGCCATATCCTCGACCTTGGGTGTGGCCCTGGCGATATCCCCGTCCGGTTCGCACGGGCGCTTCCCGCTTGTTGCATCATCGCTGTCGATGCGTCTGGGCCGATGATTGCGCTCGCAACCGAGGCGGTGAAACAGGCGGGCCTGGCTGATCGGATAAGCCTCCGCTGCGAACGCTTTCAGAACGTTTCGTTGGTCGAACCGGTCGATGCCGTAGTCTCCAACAGTCTCTTGCATCATGTACCAAATCCCTTGCAGTTCTGGTATCGGCTTCGGCAGCTGGTGAAGCGAGACTCTCCCGTGCTCGTGATGGATCTACTCAGGCCGGATTCGCACGAGGAGGCGCAGGCCATCGTGGAACGTTATGCGGCGCAGGAATCAGAGATATTGCGGCGCGACTTTTACAATTCCCTGTTGGCATCGTTCACTCAAGATGAAGTAGCAGCGCAGCTGGCAGAGATGAATTTGAGCCGATTGGTTATCGATGTGGTGGATGATCGGCATTGGGTTGTCAGCGGCATCATCCATTGAGCAAGGCCGGATGGTGAAAACGATCCCCAACGGCGTTCTCACCTCGGCCACATCCTCAACGTACCCCAGAGGGTACGCCTGCGGTGTGGCCATCGGCTGCGGCCTTGTTGGATGATCGTTTTGACCATCCGGCCCATTTCCACGGCAGCTCCTCTTGTTTCTCAACACCGACTTGCATGGCTCTCGCGGAGCGGTGTTTGCTTATGTATGCTATTGCACCATGCGATTCTTGCTCGGAATCTCTTTCCTTATCCCACTCTTGATCGGCCTATCTATAAGTAATGACTTTGCCCAAGCCCAGCTTGAACGTCTGAGAAAAACTAGACCGGTGGAACAGGCGGTGCCACCTGAGACTCCGATGGTCGAGATTCCAGCCGGTCAGTTTGCAATGGGATCGGATGGGGTGCGGGCCTTGGAGGATGAACGTCCGGTGCATCGGGTGTGGTTGGATCGATTTTCCATGGATCTCTACGAGGTGGCGACGGCGCAGTACGCGGAGTTTCTTCTTGCGACACAACGTCCCGCGCCATGGCAATGGAACAGCGTCGATCTGTCGCAGTCTCATGATCGTCCGGTGATAGGCGTAGACTGGTCTGAGGCTGATGCCTATTGTCAGTGGAAGGGGAAACGGCTTCCGACAGAAGCGGAATGGGAGAAGTCGGCCAGGGGAACGGAAGGACGATTGTATCCCTGGGGGGATCAATTCCCCAGCAAGGACCTGGCGAATTTCGCCTTGGGAGCGCGATTCAGTTACAGCCAGGTCTTGATGCCGGTGCAATCTTATGAGCAGGGCAAGAGTCCGTACGGACTCTTGCACATGGCCGGGAATGTCTGGGAGTGGGTGCAGGATTGGTACGCCGTGAACTACTACGAAGTCTCGCCTGAGCGAAATCCACAAGGACCTGAACAGGGGCAATTCAAAGTACTCCGCGGTGGGTCTTGGTCCGATCTGCCCAAATATCTCCTCACCTATGGGCGATTCAAGCTCCCACCTGAGACGCGCAACAGCTATACGGGCTTCCGCTGCGCCAAATCATAGCAGGCTGATGAAAACGGCCACCAACTTCGTTCTCACCTCGGCCACATCCTCAACGTACCCCTGAGGGTACGCCTGCGGTGTGGCCATCGGCTGCGGCCTCGTTGGATGACCGTTTTGATCAGCCTACGGGGATTCCATATCTCTCTTGCACGCTGAACCCCAAAACTCTCTTCATCAAAGCGGAAGTTTCAGCTGCCGTTAGGCCGTTGTTGTGAGATGGGTTACGAGCCAATCGTTGATCGCTGTGGTCATCTGGTGAAAGTCTTCTCCTCGAGTGAATTGATGATCGGCGTCCGGCAGGAGAATCAGCCTCTTCGGGCCCTTTAGGGCCTCATGCAAGCGCCGGCTTTGATGGAGGGGGACACATTCATCCTGCTCGCCTTGAACGATCAATGTCGGTACGGTGATTTGCTCAGCCGGCCCGTAGGCGATTTGCCGGAGGGAGTCTTCGTAAAAGTCATACCGCAAACGGACTCGATCCGGTCCTCCCATGATGTTGGGAATCGTATCTGTGCTTTGCCACCTCGGCAGCTCATCCGATCCGAGTGTCAGGCGAAGTTCTTCCGCAAAATCCACCACGGGACATTTGAGGGCCAGGCAGGCGATATCGCTACGCCTGGCCGCTGTGAGGATGGCAACGAGCCCTCCAAAGCTTGAGCCAACGAGCCCGATTCTGCCATATCCTCTGGCGGTCACGAGATCCAGAGCTGCTTCGGTTTGCTGTATGGCCAGAGTCGTCGTGATCTCTTCGAAGGGTCCGTCACTGTCCCCATGTCCGAAGAAGTCGAAGCGGAACGTGGCAATGCCTCGTTCTGTCAGCATGCGGGTCAAGATCTTATTCGTCGTACTGTTCTTGCCGGAAAGAAACCCATGACAAAGGACTACGATACGGTCTGCCCCGCTGTCGGGAGCCGTCAGAATTGCGGAGACGCGATAGTTACACGAGTCGTTGAAAACGATCTGTTCTTCCACGGCGGGGATTGTAGCAGAGTCGGGCAGTAGGTGGGAGCGGAAGAGCCTAGCCCTTGTTTGCCCGGATGCGGAAATCCACGTTGTCCCTCAACCAGCGCCAGAACCTCGCTTGCTCACGGATATCAGCCCCCTGCTGCAACTGATTCTTCCAGCCTTTCATCACGTCTGCGTCCACCGTCCAGAGCCGGACTCGTTGACGAGGCACGTGGGTCCTCCATTGTTCGCCGACTTTCGGGCTGACGTAGGCCAAGCGCAGCGTGACGTTGCGCGAGAGATACTCCAACGGCTTCAGATCGATCCTCTCGTACAGTTTCTGCGCGCCGGCTTTGGTGCCGCTGGCCGATGAATCAGGGATCCCGTCCGTAATGATGACGATGTTGACCGGCATAAGAACCAGATTCCGTTCCTTCGTAATACGCGCAACTTCATGAAAGAATGGATTGAAGTCCGTGACAATGTCGGTAGGGGGAAACCATTTTTTCAGTTCGGCCTCGATTTGAGATATCTCTTTCCCTTCGAATTCATGGATTGGATGAAAGCTTTTCGGCTCACGCATGCTCTTCCCACCCATGCTCGCCACAAACATGGCCTGCGGCTTTTCCAGGTCGCCGAGCTCGTTGATATGCCCATAGATATAATGGGCCAGGAACGCCAGAGCGTTTTCATAATGGCCAGAACTCCGGAATGAACCACTGGCATCTACGCCGATGAAGAGGGTGGACTTCGGTTTGCGCAGCTCGGCTGGTTCTCCGGTACAACCAGCCAAAGCTCCCAGGAGAACGATCGCTGCCAGAGCGCTGAGGATAATTGCAGCGGGCTTCCTCTTCATGATGGCACCTTCTTTGTCTCCCACCGGATGGCCGGTAGAAGTTCACGCGCTTCGACGACCTCCTTGAGGCTTTTGAACGGGATGGAAAAGACCGGCTTGCCGGTGACGAGAATCATGGCGAAGTTCAAGAAGGCCGCTACGACATGCAGCACCGGCAACATGAGGTACTCCATCAGCTCAGAAGCCTTGTCGTGCAGCCATCCGACTTCCCGCTTGAAATCATCCAATGGTGTGCGCCACCACACCACCGGCGCAGTGCCCTTGAGTTGGTTCGTTTCGTCCTCGGGCGTCATTTGATACATCGGGCGGCGTGAGATGAACGAGAGCAAGGGGGGTGTGCCGTACTGGCCGAAGAGAAACCAGGTCATGCCGCGGACGCCCACCCAGCTGAATGTTGCAAGAGACAGCGTGAATCCGATACCGAGCCTGAACTGCTCGCCGGTTTGCTGGGCAATCCAGGGTGTGATCGCATCGACCAGTTCGCGGTACAGGAACATCACTTCGAATACCATGACAAAGACTTCGACAAGCAGTACCTGCGCAAGGTAGCGATACTCATGGTTCTTGATTGCGTCGGCCAAGACTTGAATACAGGCGAAGCTGCCCATGATGAGCAATGACAAAAACAGATAGAGAATCGTGCCGGTCATGACCGAAGCCTCCGATCCTGTGATGCCTGCCAGGACTTCAGTGATCGTCGGCATGAGCGTGTAGGTGAAAATCGTTGATTCCAGCAGACACCAGAAGATCAGTAAGACAAATGCAATCCAGGGTACACCGGGTTGAAAGTAACTCTGTGTCATCTGGCCCGTCATCTTGAACGGGAGAATGACGAGCTGTTTCATCGTTTCGGCGAAGAGCTTGAGGGCCAGGCGGCCTAGTGTGAAGAGCCAGCCGAACACCACCATCACGAACCGGGCGAGTCCGACCCAATACATCCACATGCAAAACGCCATGTCCCACCAGGCGAGAAGCAGCGTCTTGAGTAATTCGATTCGGCCTGAACGAAACGGCAAGGTATAGAGCGTCAGGTGTGTGCACCAGACAGCGCCGATCCACAGGAGTGCCGGGAACAGGAGCAGGAGGTAATAGATGCCGGCTAGCCAGCCGGTTGCCGAGGATAGTATGAAGCCCATCAACGCCTGTTGCATGTCAGGAATCCACGAGAGCGGAAGGGTCAGGAGGTGGAAGAGGCTCTGCCAAGGGTCCGGAACCATCTGTGAAATCTGGTCGTTCATGGATTCCCCTCCTGTTGAGGCTCGCGAAACGGCCTGTACCTTACATCCTCAATAAGTAAAGCAAGAAACAGGCTGGTCTCATCGGACCGGGAGTTTCATGAAAGAAGACGGGGGCTTGCACAGAGAGGCCGGAGTCGAAAGTGTTGATCAAGTGAAGGGGGGAGGATACGGGCTGTACCGGCTGGTGGCAGGGGAGGAAAGACTATTTGTGCTACGCGACATCAGCGCTTGTTGGTCATGCCTACCGCGCGCTTGAAAGGTTGATGGAAGGCCTCTTCTTCTGCGAGGGAGGAGGCGGACCTATCGGAAGGATAAACTCCCAAGGCCCAGGTGAGTTTGACAGCAAAGAGGGTGAGACTGCTCAGGAGCAATCCGACTGTGACCCAAGTCGCGATCTGAAGGGAGAGGGAACCAAGCGGGAAATTCCAGGCCATTGCGGCGAGCAGGCCGAAGCCCATCGTCCCCAAGCTCAACCCAGTCAGTTGAACGGCTCGCCATCGGTTCATGATGACCACAAGTTGAGCATGATAGGGACCCTGTTCTTTCCGGCTCGTGATTCGGTCAGTCACCAGTAGCTCAGGGATGCCGTGGGAAACGGCTGCAAAGACAGTCTGTAAGATGAACCCGATCAAGGCCATATGGGTATAGGCTGCAAGTTGTAAGGATCCAAAGGGCAGTGTCGGCGATTGATGGGAATAGTTAGCTCCGACGAGGACGCCCATGATCATCATAAGAACCAGAAAGAACGTCGCGATCAGGAGGTGGTCGGAGGCGGCATTTCCGGGATGGCCCGAATCCATCCAAGTACGCAGCAGGTTGTAGGCATAGAGGCCGATGCCGAGGATGAGCAGCCCCCCGATCGCGAGCTCAAGGTAGAGGGAGGAGGTCACAAACCCACCGACTAATATGATGAAGCCGGCTGGGAGGACTACCGACACAAGACGGGCAAGTCGTGGACTGTAGAGCGTGGTATGGAGGATGATCGGCAAGAACTGTTGCGTGGCGCCGATCATCGCCATTACGATGAAACCCATCAGAGTGACATGGAGGTGAAGAAGTCTCGCATGGGCGTAGTATTCCTGTATGAGTCGAAAGGCCATGGAGACGCCGATCACCAATCCGGCGAGTAACGCGACGAGAGAGAATCGATACAACCAGGGAGTATCGGCCGGTTGGGTGAGACTTTGCGACCCATACTGCCAAGCGACCCTGGCGATGGAGGCGACCGCGCCAATCACGATCATTCCAGCCGCCCCGACAACCATCATATTGCCCAATCCCAACCCGACGAGCAGCCCCACTGTGGCGACATTCAGAGCGATGAACAGCCCGGGATGAGAGGGTGAGAGGGGTCGGCCGATCTGGGGGTTGGTCGAGAGGGAAGCCAGCAGCCCACCAATCACGAGTTGCAGGATGCCGCCGATGAGGGTGGCATGTACATGGACCAACCGCAACCATGTGGGTAGCGCGGTGCCATGGACCAATCCAAGCAGGATCCCCAATCCCACAAGGGAAGAAAGCAGGAGCCAGCTAAATCCAGAAATCAGAAAAGCCAGTGGACGGCAGGTGAGTCGAACCATGGAATCCTCTTTCTGGCAGGATACTGAAAGCGATGTTGAGATGCGAGAATTTTGATAATCCGCGCATGCGGTATTCCAGGCGAAATGCTCTTGCGGGATGCTCAAAAAGCCGGCCAGCAAGGCCGCAGCGAGTGAAGGTCCGAGGCGTACCCTTGGGGTACGTTGAGGATCTGAGCGATGCGAGAACGCCGCTGGCAGGATTTTTCAGCGTCCCGCTAGGCTTGCAAAAAGTAGAAATGATTCGTTGGACCGGTCCCATGACCGATCGCCAGGCTATGGCGAATCGCTTCGGTAAGATAAGTCTTGGCTGCCTGGGTTGCATCGTTCACAGATTTGCCTTGTGCGAGATGGGCCGCGATTGCCGAGGCGAAGGTACAGCCAGTGCCATGCGTGTGGGGGGTATCGATGAATTCCCCTTTGAACACATTGAAGAATCGACCGTCATAGAGCAGATCAGTGGCGCGATCTGTCGGCAAATGGCCTCCCTTGATCAACACATGCTTACAACCGAATCCGTGAATAATTTTGGCAGCGCGACGGGCATCCGCGAGGGTCTTGATTTCAATGCCGGATAGTTGCTGGGCCTCGTGGATGTTCGGCGTGACGAGGAGCGCTAAGGGAAAAAGCTGCCCCTTGATGACGTTGATGGCATCCGGCTTGAGCAACAGATGGCCGCTCTTCGAGATCATCACCGGATCGACGACAAGGTTCGTCACATTCTGTGGCTTCAGCATTCTGGCCACGGTTTCGACGATGGCGGCAGAGGACAACATACCGGTCTTGACCGCTGCGACATCGAAGTCGTCGAACACAGCGTCGATTTGCGCTGCGACGATCGAGGTCGGCAGCTCAAAGACGTCGGTCACTTCTTCCGTATTCTGCGCCGTGACAGCGGTAACCACCGACATGGCAAACACACCATTTGCCGACATGGATTTGATATCGGCTTGAATCCCCGCGCCCCCACCGGAATCAGAACCGGCGATCGTCAAGACCTGTTTGATCGGCTGTGTGCTCATAGGCCTATCAATTGGACGGTGGCGCTGAGGTGTCGACTGTTGCTGGAGGGGTTCCGGCTGATTCAGCCTTGAGGCCCTCGATGGAGAACAGGGCATCCGGTCGTGGCGACTTCTCGTGATAACGAAAGGTAACTTGGTCTCCTGGTTCGTCGGCCGAGGCCGAGAAGGTCAGCACTGCCCGGCCCTTTCCTCGTCGAGGGATCTCGATGCCGCGCACGCAGAGGCCTTCGCGGTTGTTCTCAACCTCCAACTTCCACTGTCCGCCATGGTCATCTTCGAGCAGGGTATCTTGCAGCTGACAGAGTGCTTTGATGTCGCGCGAGGATTTGTTCTCAATGGTGAGATCGGCCGAGATCTGTTTCTCCCGCCTGTGCAAGGCCGTCACGACCAACTGGTAATATTCGTTGCTGTGAGACCCAAGACCGGGCGGTGGCGCCGGTTTGGCAGCAAGGTCCACCTTCACGACAGGGGGCTTGTGCGCCTCCTTGATCAGTTCCGCCAGAGGGCCGGCTTTCGGAATTGTGCTGCGCGTGGCACCCAGTGAATGCAGCGTGCTGGGGTTCAGTAGCTTGACCGTCACCCGAAGGCCGTCCGGTGATTCCAGATAGGAACCGGTTGCAAATACATCGGCATTCACTGCTTTGGCTGCCTGGTTGACCGCTTTAGCCTGAGCCGGTTCGAACTGGGTGACATGGAACTTCTTCAACGTCGACCCCACCATAGCGCGCTCGACGACCTTGAGTTCTCCTGTGACTAAGATCTGCGTGCCCAACTCCTCCGCCAAAAATTTCCCGATCGGCGTGACTGCGCCCTTGGCGTCGGTAAAGTCCATCAGCGCCAGCTGCCCCTTCCCCGCTTTCACAGTGTCGGCGATCACTCCCTCCGCCAATTGCTTCAAACTCTCTTCATATTGCGACGCCGCATGAACCGGAACTGCCCAGAGGGCAGCGATAGCAAGTATGATCGTGCTTAAGAGGCGAGTCATAGCTAGGGAATTATCCTTTGAGACAAGAGGCAACTTCAACGCTAGCGCACATTATACCCAGCGGACAGAGCCTGTCCAGCAAGGCGGGCTTAGCAACATAGGACTTCCCATTTTTCTCTCATCCGGGTGGCTATGAACTCACTAGGGGCTGTGGGTGGGGTGCCCCATCGTGCGCGTCCTGCGAGCACAGGGGCTCCCACCCACGTCTCTCCGATTTTTATCTCCCCCCAATCTGGCCCGTCGTGACTTGACGGGTGGCTTTGACCTGGGCGCCCTCCATCTTAGCTTTCATCTTCTGTTCAAGGGTGGCCCGATTGGTCTCCAACTGCGCGCGTCCAACGAGGGTCTTCCGAGACCGCGCGTTGCGCGAGCAAAGGAGACTAACGGGCTACCCTCTCCTTCCTACACCGGGCGGGGTAAGAGGGCGCACGGCGTGATGAATAAAGAGCGCCACGTTTGTGCGCGCCGCCGAGTTGGTGAGGCGGCCGGACCGGACGGGCTGGTCAGCGACAGGACCCGTCAGTTCACACAGGCCAGGTTTCCTCGTTCCACGCCATCTCCCAAAACATCCACTCATACCGTGAACTGATCACAAACGCGTCTTCCATCCGCCGCTTTTCTTCCTTGCCCGCCGACTTGGCCCACTGGTCCACCTTCTTTCTCATCCAGCGCTGTACCTCGGCAAACTCCGGTGAGGCATAGAGCATGAGCCAGTCCCGATACGGATGATTGTTCCTTGGCGGACCCTGTTTCAACAGATGCTGCCCAACAACACAGTAGATCCAGGCACAGGGGAGAGCGACGACGGTGATCTCCGCTGCCGAGCCTGTGTGGGCGATGGTGAGCATGTGCCTGGTGTAGGCATAGTTTATCGGCGCCATGGGCACGGATGCCATCTCCTTCGCGGTCATCCTCCAGCGCTTCCCGTAATTCTCGTGTAGGCTCCGCTCCACGGTGATGGTTTCTTCGGCGAGTTTGGCGAAACGGAGAGCGGAATCGGAGTCCGGCGCTCTGAGCGCTCCGGCAGCGAAGACACGGGATAGCTCACCGAGGAACCGCGCGTCCTGCAGAATGTAGTACTTGAATTTGCGTTCCGGCAAGGTTCCCTTGCCCAAGGCCACGACGAACGGATGGGTGAGCTGTTTGTTCCATATCGGCTTGTCGAGTTGCCTCAAATGATTTGAGAAGGACATGTGACCTCTCTCTTAAGTGAACGTCGTTCGTAAGTTGTGAGCGAGACAGGCTAAACGTGCACGCCAGGCTCGCCTCGCGAAGATGACACTTCCGACCAGTCTCGCTCTTCTCGCATGTCTCGCGAATTTAGCGCGACGAACGAGATGCGATTCACGAATGATGCTTCACGAATTTCACCGATGCGGTATCCAGGGCCTCGGCAAACGATTGATGCCGTCGAGCGCAGCGACCCGGTAGCATTCTGCCAATGTCGGGTAATTGAAGATGGTATCGATGAAGTAGTCGATCCTTCCCTGGAACGCCATGACGGCTTGCCCTATGTGAATAAGCTCTGTAGCCCCTTCACCCATGGCATGGACACCCAGAAGCGCTCGGCTGTGGCGATGGAAAAGCAGCTTCACCATCCCGGTCTCATCGCCGATGAGCTGTCCTCGAGCGATTTCTCGATAGTGTGCGATGCCGACCCCATAGGGGACCTCTGCCTTGGTCAGCTCTTCTTCGGTCCGCCCCACCATCGAGATTTCCGGAATAGCATAGATGCCGTAGGGGAGGAGGTCCGTGTCGGTGTGGTCGGGGTGGCCAAAGGCATGGCAGGAGGCATGGCGTCCTTGCTGCATGGATGTCGAGGCCAAGGCCGGAAAGCCGATCACGTCGCCGACAGCGTAGATATGGGGAATTGCTGTTTGGAAATGGTCGTTTACGACCAGGCGGCCTCGTGTGTCAGGTGTAAGGCCGACAGCATCAAGGTTTAAGCGTTTCGTTGCGCCGACGCGGCCGATCGCGTACATGAGCGTTGAAGTGCTGATCGGTGGTGTGTGCGTCAGCGAGACCGTCACCTGGCCATCGGTATTTTTTCGGATCGCGACCACTTCTTCTTCATGGTAAATCGTCACGCCGATCGCGGTCATCTGTTTTTGCAGAGCGGCAATAATCTCGGCGTCGACAAATTCCAGCAAGCGCGGTCGCTTGTCGATCAGAATAACCGGCACGCCTATCATGGCCAGGATCGACGCGTATTCTGTACCGATCACGCCGCCGCCGACTATGACCATCGATGTTGGAAGGTGTTTGAGCGTGAGTAACCCGTCTGTATCGATGATGGTATCCTTGTCGAAGGGAATATCAGCCGGCCGAGCCGGTTTCGTTCCAACGGCAATGACGATCACGTGCGCGCGGTGTTCTGTGGTTGTGCCGGCCCGTTGAATATTGATCCGATGGGGGTCGATGAAGCTGGCTTCCCCATAGATCAGATCGATGCCGTTACGCGCCATCTGATTCTGCACGATTTCAATCTCATTCTTGATGACGTGGTTGGCACGAAAGGCGAGATCTTCGATCGTGATCGTCTTTTTCAGTCGATATTCGGCTCCGTACAGGGTGCGCTGGCGAAATCCTGCGAGATAGAGAACCGCTTCGCGGAGGGCTTTGCTGGGGATGGTGCCGGTGTTGGTACTGACACCGCCGACGACTTCTTTGCGCTCGATGATGCCGACTTTTTTGCCGAGCTTGGCCGCCTGAACCGCAGCCTTCTGGCCGGCGGGCCCGGTCCCTATGACAAGAAGATCGTAATGGGCCATCTTTCCATTCTAAAGGAAGGCTGAGGTTAAGGCTAAGGTTAAGGAGAAGTATGCGGCTCCTTTCCTTAGCCTCAACCTCAGCCCGAGTTGTTCTACCTAGCTTTGGTTGATCAATGACTTGGCGACAGCGAAGGCTTTATCCATGTCCGGCAGTTGGGCCAGTTCGGGGGTAACTTGCAGATATCGCACGGTATTGTTGGCATCGACCACCATGACTGTACGAGCCAGGATGTGGGGGCCCTTGATAAACAGTCCGTAGGCCTTTCCGAATTCAGCATCCTTATAGTCCGAGAGAAAAGTCACGTTGTTGATGCGGGCTTCCTGCGCGAAGCGTTTTTGCGCGAAGGGGGTGTCGACGCTCACGGTTACCAATTCAACCATCTTGTCGAGACCCTTGTTCTTCTCGCTCAAATAGTGGGTCTGCTGTTCGCACACCGGGGTGTCGAGCGACGGCACGACGCTGATGATCCTGACCTTGCCCTTGCCCTTTGTGTCGGTGATGCCGATCGGCGAGAGGTCTGTCTGTGTCAGTTGCACCTCTCGAAGGGGATCGCCGACTTTAATGCCGGTTCCCGAAAGCACCAGGGGGCTTCCCTTGTAGAGGACTTTTTGGCCTTCACCAGCTATGGCGCTACCGCCAGCGATTGTCATATCCTTGTAGAGAAAACTGGTGCTGCCGGTGCTTCCGCATCCGGTGAACCCGAGCGTCATGCAGAGTGCGGCGCCAATGACCGTTCGATATACTGCCCTCATTTTGCCCTCCTTGTTGAAGTGACTGTGACCATTCTTATCTGACATAAGTTGGCTTGCGCTTGTCTTGTGAGCGGAATTCAGCACACGGTTCAGCATAGAAGCACCTCGCGGATCTGCTTTTATAGCATAAGAGAATAACATCACGCAGGGTTATTGCACGAGAGGGGAGGGTTCAATAAATGCGATGAGCTCCTGGTTGACTACATTGGGTCGTTCCCACTGCGGGATGTGTCCTGCTCCAGATATGCTGACGAATCGTGACCCCTTGATGGTCTGGTGAAGTTCTTTGCCCACGGCGATGGGGAATACCCGATCTTCTTCTCCCCAGATCACCAGCGTAGGATGAATAATTTCTTCGATGCGCCTGGCAAATCCCGACTCCCATAACGGAAGGTTTTCTCTGGCGGACAGGATGGGTTTGATGAGTCCCGGGCGCTGACGGTTTCGGTTGGATCGATCGATGACCGCCGGTGTGAGGAGAGTCGGGTCATGCACGATCTCTTTCAAGACGGACTCGGTCATCAGTCCGCCGAACAGCAAATTGCCGAATGAGACGAGCCAGGATGGCGCACTGGTTTCTAAGGCCCGCCGGACTGATGGGCTGGTGAGTTTCTTCATGACCTGTTGTGGCAACCCGTCGATCAGGACAAGTTTGTCGACTCGTGTCGGATGCGCCAGTGCCATACCGATAGCCAATCCGGCGCCCATGGAGTTGCCGACTAACGTGGCATGCGGGATCTTCACGGCATCCATAAATCCGACAAAGTATTCCAACATCTGATCCGGTCTGTAGTCGATCTCAGGTTTATCGGAGAGCCCGGACCCGGGCAAATCGAGGGTGAGGACGCGGAAATGTTGCGATAGTGCATGTTGCTGATATTCCCATTGCCACATCGATCCCCCGAATCCGTGGATCAAGATGACCGGCGGTCCTTCGCCGACATCCAGATAGGCGATCCTCTGGTTGTGGACGAGGACGGTTTGGACAGGCATGCGCTCAATGGCGTCAAACTGTGTTGGAATCGATGGTGGAGAGGAGCAGGCGGTCATGACAAGGCATACCACTGCGGCGGCGAGCAACGGAAGGCACCGCTGTCTTTTGACTGGACCGGAGTCGCGATGGACTATCGATCTACTCCAGCTGGATGACTGTCTCATCCGTCTTCACGTTGTCGCCCTCGGCGACCAGGATCGCCGAGACTGTTCCGTCGATCGGCGCTGGGACCTGGCTTTCCATCTTCATGGCTTCGATGATCAGGAGGGGGTCGCCGGCCTTGACCACAGCCTTGACCATGACGAGCACTTTGACGACGCGACCGGGCATCGGGGGAGCGACGTCTCCCGGTTTGGACGGCTTGGGCCGTTTCGGTTTGGCGCCGCTTCCGGCGTCGGGGGCTTCCGGCACGCCGGCCAGGATTTCCTGGATCGGCTCCAGCGAGACTTCTTCGAGTTTGTCGTTGACCCGGATGTAATAGGGTTTGCGTCCGTCGACCTTTCGTCCGGAACCTGACACCTGGACATGGTAGGTTTCTCCATGGACTGTGACGTTGAATTCGGCCGGGGCAAGATGAAGTTCGGTGGCCGCAGCCGATCCACTGGAGGAGAAGCTCTCGAGAGGCTCCAGCGTCAGGTCTCCCTTCTCGCGCGCCTCAAAGAAGTCGCGCGCGATCGTGGGGAAGAGGGTGAACGATAGCTGATCCTCCACCGTGGCGGCTGAGGCGGGGAGATCTTTTCTCGTGGCCTCGAGCTCCGGCTCCAAGCGGTCGGCGGGCCGCGTCTTGATCGGCTGGTCGTCCCCGATTGCGCGGGCCATGATGTCGTGATCGAGGGGCCCCGGCGCCCGTCCGTAGAGTCCGAGGAAGTAGTTTTTGGTCTCCGTGGTGATGACTTTGTATCGTTCGCCCGTCAGGACGTTGAGCGTGGCTTGGGTTCCGACGATCTGACTGGTAGGAGTGACGAGAGGGGGATAACCCATCTCCTTTCTGACGCGCGGCACTTCGTCCAGGACTTCTTTCATCCGGTCGAGCGCATTCTGTTCAGTCAATTGCGCGGCGAGATTCGAGAGCATACCGCCGGGAATCTGCGAGGTAAGGATCTCTGCATCGACCCCGGTAAACTCGCTTTCGAACTGCCGATACTTGCGTCTGACAGTGCGGAAGTATTCGGTGATCGGGAGGAACGACGCGAGATCAAGCCCCGTATCGTATGGGCTGTTGCGCAGCGAGGCCACCAGTGTTTCTGTTGAGGGGTGCGAGGTGCCGCCGGCCAAGGGCGAGATGGATGTATCCAGCATGTCCAGACCGCCCAAAATTGCCATGAGGGAGGTCATCGAGGCCATTCCCGAGGTGTAGTGTGAATGCAAATGGAGCGGGACCGTGACCGCTGCTTTGATTCGGCGGATAAGGTGATAGGCGTCGAGCGGCGACAAGAGCCCGGCCATGTCTTTAATACAGAGCGTGTCGGTTCCCAAATCTTCAAGCTGTTTCGCCATGTCGACAAAACGGTCGACACTGTGGACGGGGCTGACGGTATAGCTGATGGCGGCTTCGACATGTTTGCCACAGGCCTTTACCTCTCGCATAGCCCGTTCGACATTGCGGACATCGTTCAATGCATCGAAGATACGAAAGACATCAATGCCATTCGCCGCGGACCGTTCGATGAATCGTTCCAGCACATCGTCGGCATAGTGCCGATATCCGACCAGGTTCTGACCGCGGAGCAGCATTTGGAGCTTGGTATTGGGCATGGCGGCCCGTAGCGCACGGAGCCGTTCCCAGGGATCTTCTTTGAGGAAACGGAGGCAGGTGTCGAAAGTGGCGCCACCCCAAACTTCGAGCGACCAATAGCCGACAGCGTCGAGTTTTTGGGCGATGGGCAGCATGTCCTCCGTGCGCATGCGTGTAGCCAAGAGCGACTGATGGCCGTCGCGCAAGGCGACGTCGGTGATCAGGATGGGTTTGCCAGGCGCCGGCTCAATCTGCAGTGACGGCTGTTTTTTACTGGCCTTTTTCTTCGGTTTTGCAGTCATTCGATTACGATAATTTGGAATGTTGAATGCTCAATGTTCAATCAATCCGGAGAATTCATCATTGAACATTCACAATTGATCATTGGTGTTATTTACAGCCCTTCGTAGGCGGCAATGGCCGCAGAGAGCGCCAGCACCAGATCCTCCGGCTGCTCAAAGTCGTGGTAGTTGAACAGGTCAGGGTGCGTCTCCAGATAGGACGTGTCGAAATGTCCTGCCATGAAGTCATGGTCCTGCATGATCTCCATCATAAAAGGGATCGTGGTCTTCACCCCACGCAAGACATATTCTTCGAGCGATCGTCTCATGCGGCTGACAGTTTCTTCCCACGTCCTGCCGCGCACGGTGAGTTTAGCCAAGAGGCCGTCATAGTACGGTGGCACCGTGTAGTCCTTGTAGACTGCTCCATCGATACGTACGCCGATCCCGCCAGGCGAGAGATAGGCTGTGACCGTACCGGTGCAGGGACGAAAGTTGTTTTTGGGGTCTTCTGCGTTGATGCGGCACTGGATCGCATGGCCTTGGAGCGTGACCTCCTGTTGCGAGATCTCCAGAGGGATGCCGGCTGCGATGGTAATCTGATGGCGCACGATATCGATCGCCGTGATCTGCTCGGTCACGGTATGTTCCACCTGCAGGCGAGGGTTCATCTCCATGAAGTAATAGCGGCTGTCCTGATCGAGGAGAAACTCGACGGTGCCGGCATTGTCATACTCGATAGCCTCGGCGACGGCGATGGCCGACTCACCCATTTCGGCACGCAGACGCGGGGTGAGAATCAAGGATGGAGCAATTTCGATGAGTTTCTGATGCCGGCGCTGAATCGAGCAATCGCGCTCACCCAAATGGATGATGTTCCCGTGCCGGTCGGCCAGGATCTGAAATTCGATGTGATGCGGTCGCTCGATATACTTTTCAAGAAAGACTGTTCCATTGCCGAAGGCAGCTTGGGCCTCCCGTGAGGCAACCGCCATGTTCTCACGAAGCTCCGTATCAGACCGTACGACTCGGAGGCCGCGTCCTCCGCCGCCTGCGCTGGCTTTAATCATGATGGGATAGCCGGTGTCCCTTGCGAAGGATAGAGCGTCCGTTATGTCAGTGATGCCGCCTTCGGTCCCAGGGACGATTGGAACCCCGATCCGCCTGGCCAGCTCGCGGGCCTTGATCTTACTTCCCATCAAGTCGATGGCCTGGGGTGATGGGCCAATGAAGGTCACACCGGAGGTGTGGCACAGTTGTGCAAATTGTGAATTTTCTGAAAGAAAACCATAGCCTGGATGGATGGCATCGGCGCCAATCCGTTGTGCCAGGTCGACGATCTGTTGGCTATCCAGGAAACCTTTGACCGGTCCCGGGCCAACCATGTAGGCCTCGTCCGCTTTTTTGACGTAGATCCCGGTCGAGTCGGCTTCGGAGTAGATGGCTGCGGTAGCGATGTTGAGTTCGCGGCAGGCGCGGATAATCCGCATGGCGATTTCGCCGCGATTGGCGACCAGAATTTTCTTAAACATACCGGTCCCTGTCTCTTCAGATCCTGTGAGACTCTTATGAAATATCAGGCAAAAATGAGGGCGTAACCTAGCATAGGATCAGGAGTCCTGTCGAGGGACGTCGGGAGAAAACAGGCCAATTTTCGGGGGCTATTGGCACGGTTGCCGCTGGCTCAGGGCCTTGCTTGATCGAGCCTACTTGGACTTGATCAAGACCGGTTTTGACTGGGCGCTTCCGCCGCCTGCGACGATAATCACGAACGACATCCCCGCTTTTGCATCCGGTACCGTTGCTTCAATCGCCGAGTCGCTCATAAACTTGAATTCCACAGACTTATTTGAGGCCGAACTGAAGGTCACTGCATGAAAACACTCCTTTGTGCCAAAATTCTCGCCCGTGATGACAACTTTATCCCCAGGCCTGGCTTCATCCGGTTCGACTTTGGAGATTCGCGGGCGCTTACTCTGATCGCAGACAGGGTCTCGTTCGACTTTTCCGGCATCGAACCCCTTGATCGATTCTGTACCGTAGAGAGTGAATCCTGCGCCGTCAACCATGGCGCCTGGCTCCTCTGCGTAAGAGACGGCGATGGGCGACGCCGACGCCGACACTATAAAGAATCCCAGTGACATCAACCACAACGCTTTCCTCTTTTGCATAGGCACCTCCTTCAAGAACAATGACGTAGGATTATTTCTCATTGATCGAAACATACGTCTCGGTAATGAGCTGTTGACCGGCAGGGGATAGAACGAACTGGATGAATGCTTCTGCCAGGGGATTCGGCCCTTTTTTGGATAGGAAAAGGACGGGACGTCGGAGCGGATAACGACCGTCTTTGACGGTAGGGACCTCCGGCTCGACCTTGTCGATGGGTAAAAGTCTGACGGCGACTCCGCTTGAGACGACAGACAATCCCTGGCTCAAGGAAAGGTAGGCGACCGCAGAGAGAGGCGGTAGTGTTCCCACGACAGTCTTGACGACCTGTTCATCGGAACCGACAGTCTTGGCAGCCCCTGTGATCCTGCCGGATATACCGAGCTGGGACTCAAAGGCATCTCGGAGATTTTGGTTTCGAGGCCGATCGATGACCAAGATTTTCGTCTCAGGGCCTCCAAGTTCTGACCACAGCTTGGTTTTTCCAGAGAAAATGTCGGCCACCTGTTGCTTCGTGACTTCTTTCGTAAAATTGGAGAGATGTACGAGGACTCCGATGCCATCCCACGCGATAGGTATTGCGGAGAAGCCTGGCTCCTCAGTTCCGGTGACGGCGATGTGGGCCTGGCCAGATTTTACCATCTGAACTGGCCTCGAATTGCCGTCCCAGACGATATCAAGGTAGGCCCGGGGGTTGGCCTTTTCAAACGCGTGGGCGAGGGATTCGATCGTTGACAGCTCCGGCCCATTGCCAGCGATGGTGAGGTTCCCGGCGATTTCCGCTCGGGTGACCAACCCCATCCCGAAGGTACACAGGAGGCTCAGGCTTAAGGAGAATAAGAGTCTCGCCACCATGTAATCTCCATGGGGTTCTGGTGGGCAGGGAACGAAGGACTCGTAATTACAGGCTACAGCTGGTTCACTTGTCCGTTGGGCCGCCAGTCGTAGGGTCAGCAGGGGGCGCGGCAGGTGGTGCCGCACGTTTGCCCATCAGCGGCGGGAGTTTGGCGAATTTGTCCATCCGTTCGTCTAACATGCTGTAGGCTTTCATTTCAGCGAAGCCGGTCTTGTGAGTCCCTTTCACTTGCGTTGTGCATGCCGACAGTAACCGTGTGGCGCTCTGGGCGTGACAGTGTGGGCACAGGGTATCTTCAGCCCTGGCATGCACGGATTGGGTGGCGTCGAAATGCTTCCCGCATTGGTTGCAACTGTATTCATAGATCGGCATGGCTTCTCTCCTTATGCGAGGCCAAGCACAGCACAAGAAGGCGCTCTTGACCGGCTGTTGAGATTTGCCTTATTGTACCTACCTTGCTGGTAGGACTTCTAGTGGTTTAAGAGGAGGATTTCGATGTCTCTGTTGATTCGGAAGTATAAGAGTGTCGGTGGAATGATGCAGGAAGAGCGGATCGACGATCCGGACCGGATTGAGCGGTATATGCGGCTCTTTGACAAGGACGATATCAAAAAGCTTGAGACGGGCGTAAAGGTCTTCATTGAAAAGGATGAGTGGCAGCTCCTGCCTTAAGCCGGTAAGGGGTAAAGGGTAAGGAGCACCCCTTGCGGTTCACCCCTGGCTGGTCCCTCATGACCTATTGGATTCACATCGCGCGTTCGATCGATCGAGTCACGCTCCATAACGAGCGTTGTTCCGAGGTGCCCTCTACGTCGATCGGTTCCTCAACCGATTTCTGGGAAGGCGGGTGGTTCGATTACCCGGATAAGGAGCGAGCGCTCGCAGCAATGGAACAAGCTGGGACGACCGAACAACGCCGATGTGCCTTGTGCAAAGCCTAAACAGGCAAAGTTCTGGGTTCTGAGTGCTGAGTTGCAGTCAGTTCGGTTGCTTCGGGTTCACCTGAATACTCAGAACTCATAACTCAAAACTCAGCACTGCTTCGATTCCATGCCACGACTCGCACTCTTACTGACAACATTCATCTGGGGCGCGACATTCCCCGCTACCAAGGCGGTGTTGGAGCAAATCCCGCCATTCTCGTTTCTGTTTCTCAGATTTCTCTTAGGAGCATTGCTGGTCGGGGGAGGGTATCTGCTCTTGAGATTTCACTTGCACCGCGACCCGGCTCTGTTGCGGGCGAGCGCGATCGCCACCGGTTGGCTGATTCTTGGCTATGTCTTCCAAACGATCGGCCTCAACTACACCACGGCATCGAACTCCGCCTTCATTACGGCGCTCTATGTTGTCATCGTGCCGTTGATTCTGCGACGATTCGACCGTCGTGTCTGGGTCGCCATTGGCATCGCAACTGTGGGACTCTGGCTGCTGGTGAAGCCCAGCGCATCAGCGAATCTAGGGGACCTCTTGACGCTCGTCTGCGCGATCGCATTTGCCGCTCATATTGCCTGTCTCGAACGGTTTACACGCGCGGTCGACGCACCATCCTTGTTTGCCTGGCAAATGATGGCGATGGTCGTCCTATTGTGTCCCGCTCTCCTGGTCGAACAGGCACCGGCTCAAGCCTTTGCGCCGACATCGCTGTTGCTTGTCGGGCTCGGGGTGACCGGAGGACTTGCAACGGGGGCTTTTGCCGTTCAGATGTGGGTGCAGCGGATTGTTCCAGCGCAACAGGTCGCGTTGATCTTTGCGTCAGAACCGGCCTATGCAGCTGGCCTTTCTTGGTATTTTCTGGGAGAAACATTGGACCTTCAAGGATGGATTGGGAGCGGCCTTATTTTATTGGCGGTATTGGTGGGGGCTTTCGGAAGCGGCTCCCAGTCGTCCTCCCCGTCGGTTGGCACGATCCAGCCGGCGTAACTCGTTATAGGAGTCAGATGGCACAAAAATTTGGCAATGGACGCTGGGTGCAGGAGGGGTTTCTGGATAATCGTGTTGACGGTACGATCGTGGGGCGGATCGTGTTTGCGGTGATCGGTCCTGTTGATATGTATTTGCGGGGAAATTTCAAGGCCGATATCGCGGGGCAGGTCATTCAGTTTCGGAATCGCCGGTTTGAGGACGAGGATTTGGCCGGACAGCTGCTTGGTGATATGGAAAATCCGCAGATTGGGGATGTGAACTTGATTTCGTTCGACCCTCACCCGAACCTTGTGCCTCATCCGTACATCGAATGGTTCTCCACTGGGAAGAGACACTATCGTATTGAACTGGAGCCGGCAGATGCCTGGATCGTTCCGGTTTCGGAGGCGGGAGCGATCGATGAGGTGAGTCGGACGATTCGTGACTCGCTTGCCGGGCAGGTGACTGAACAGCCGACTAAGGCACCCACTGATTGGGTGTAGCAACTAGCAGGATAACGCCGGTGTCCACCAGTTGGTGGTCTGCTTGAGCCGACGCTTCGCGGGGCCGTTCGAGATTGTCTTTTGTTTCTGGTGAGTTGCGCCTTGTATCTGGTTAGGCTTCAGCCCTCACACGAGATAGGAATGACGCTTGCCTTGGAAAGGTTGAGTCACATCGCGGCGTGGTGCATAGCGCGTCAGGCCAGATACTAGATCGCAAGACGGTGAGGCGGTCAGCCGCTCACGGAATAGGCACGACCGTTCAAAAAATGAACATACGGCGACTAGGCTGATTGGTTGAGGCAGCCCTGTAACAACGGCGGTCGTTATTTCTGCATGGTCTGCGTTATCTGGCGCCTGCAGGCTAATCAAACGTCTGGCCCGTTGCTGGATCCAGATATCGCCGGGAGGTGGCCGAAGGGGATTGACCAGCTGGGAAGCAGGTTTTTCCCAATCTGAGAGGGATGTCTCTGTACCCCAAGATGGGGCTCGATTTCCGAGAATAACGGCGAGGGATGCCGTTTCCATGGCCTTAGAAGAGAGTAGCGCAGCTGGCCGCCGCTCCCCAACCAGCTGAACCCGTACGACGGAAAGGCCCCCTTCCATCATCCCTAACTGAGCCGCTGCGCCACGAGAAAGATCGAGGATCCTGTTTTTGACATAGGGACCTCGGTCAGTGATTTTCACATGGGCGTGCTTTCCGTTCTTCAGATTGACAACCCGCACTACGCTGCCGAGGGGGAGGGTCCTATGGGCCGCGGTCAATGCCTTCATGTCGAACAGTTCGCCGTTGGCCGCCTGCTTGCCATGAAATGACTCGCCATACCAGGATGCAACCCCGCGATCCTCAATCCCCACATCCAATTGAGACGCCCCCTTAGGAACCCATGAACAGGCGCTCAGGAGCAATCCCAGACCGAGACTCAGTACCCATAGCAGCTGCCGGCTGCCTCCGAGAGAATGACTGAGCATCAAGCACCTCTTATTTCTGGTTGAACTAACAGTACACAGGTCACTGTCCTGTGTTCCCCCAGAGTACGGCTCAACTGTTAGTCCAACAATACCGAGAGCGTATCCCTAGTCCCTACGTTGGGATGAAGGAGAAAAAAATATATTGATAAAAACTGCACGAAAATGAACGGACAAATTTTGTCGTTGGCACCCTAGGCGTGCCGGTGAAAAATGTTCTGCTCGTACGTCGTGATCCTATGCACGTCCTGCTTAGAATGAACGTGGGCCGCAGGGCGCTGAAACACACCAGCCGTACCTCCCCACTACTGCTCACGGACATTTTCAGTATCTTGCTTGGGAGCCTTTATAGAAGAAAGTACTAGTAGCAGTCAACCCCGGGATTCGTTCGATGAGGACGATTTGAGGCACCGTGTCTGAAACAGTCCTATAACCCGAGTCTCTCAACAGCCTACTGCGGACTCAGGAGCAATCTCGCAATCATATCATCTTACTTAGGCATAGGTCCGTCTGTCGGTTGCCTCGCAGTCAGACGAGAACGCGGGCAATACCATCAATGTAGACAGAGCGAATAGCGCCATCCAGGCCCGATGTCTCCTGGTCATTCGATCCCTCTCCGATCGGCCTGTCCACGCGCGAGCGGACTCTATCGGGGCTGAAAAAACCTGTAAAGCTCCAGGCGAGCGCGATATTGACTGCCTCGATACGACTGAGTAAGATGCCGCTCAGTTGCCTGGTAGGGTGCGACCGCAAGCCTACCAGGCAGTACTCCCCAACAGAATCGATCCAATCACCACAGATGATTGAAGTTCAAAAGATCACGAAGCGGTATGGACAACATACCGCCCTCGATCGTGTGAGTTTCTCCGTTGCCAAGGGCGAGGTGTTGGCATTCCTGGGCCCGAACGGGGCTGGTAAGACTACCACTATGCGTATCCTGACCTGCTTTATGCCGGCCACCGAGGGCATTGCGCGGGTAGCGGGCTTCGACTGTGCGGACCACCCAATGGAGGTGAAACGCCGGATTGGCTACCTGCCGGAGACTCCGCCGGTCTACCTGGAATTGACGGTCACGGAGTATCTTCAGTTTGTCGGCCGCCTTCGCGGTTTAAGCGGAAAAATCCTCACCTCGTCCATGCAGCGTGAAATCGAGCGGCTCGGTCTCGGCACGGTGCAACAGCGGCTCATCGGGAATCTGTCGCGCGGATACCGCCAACGTGTCGGCCTCGCTCAGGCTCTGCTGCACGATCCTCCGATTTTGATCCTGGATGAACCGACGGTCGGCCTCGACCCGAAACAGATTATTGAGATCCGGGAGTTGATCAAGAACCTGGCTGGATCCCATTCCGTCATCCTGAGCACCCACATTCTTCCGGAAGCGACCGCCGTGTGCCAGCGCGTCGTGATTATCAGCGGTGGGCGCATCGTGGCCGAAGACACCCCTGAGCAGCTCTCGGCGCGTCTGCGACAGTCTGAGAAGATTTCGCTCACAGTCAAATCTCCGGCAGCTGACACGATTGGCAGCTTGAAGGCGGTGCAGGGGGTCCAGAATGTCTTCGCGAGTGACGCCCCCGGCACCTATCTGTTGGAATGCGAACTTGGCCGGGACGTGCGGGAAGAAGTGGCCCGTCTGGCTGTCGCCAGCGGATGGGGTCTGCTTGAACTGAAAGCGATTTCCATGACGTTGGAAGACGTGTTCCTCCAATTGACCAGACATGAGGAAGGCTTCGCACCGGACACAGTCGTTGCTTCAGCAGAACCGGCAAGCCGGTCAGTATGACACCAGTCCAAGCGATTATCGCAAAAGAGCTGCGTTCGTATTTTGTCTCGCCCGTGGTGTATGCCGTCGGGTCCGTGTTTCTCCTGACCGTAGGACTGCTGGCCTATCTCTACGTCGTTTTTGCCGGATCCCAGGCGATTCAGTTGGTGCAGATGCAGGGAAGCGCCCAACTCAATCTGAACGATCTGGTGTTCAGGAATCTCTTTGCCAGCACCAGATTTATCCTTCTGATTATCCTGCCGATCTTGACGATGAGGTTGTTCGCCGAAGAACGCAAACTCCGCACCTTTGAATTCTTGCTGACCTCTCCGATCCGTATCAACGAGATCGTGGTCGGCAAGTTTATGGGTGTATTCCTCGTGTTTCTGGGCTTACTCGGGTTGACCGGCCTCATGCCGCTTACGCTGGCCCTGTTCAGCGATTTCGATTGGTATCCCGTGCTGACCGGCTATCTTGGATTGATCCTGCTCGGGGCCCTCTTTCTCTCCGTCGGCGTGCTGGCCTCGGCACTGACAGAAAACCAGATCGTCGCGGCCTTTGTCAGTATCGGGCTATTGCTCGTTCTCTGGCTCCTTGCCGGCCTTGGCTCACTGCTTGGGGATACAACCATCGGGCAAGCCGTCTCGTACCTGTCATTCATGGACCATTATGACCACTTGGTGCGCGGGCTGATTGACACAAAAGACCTCGTGTATTTTTTTAGCGCATTGATATTGATGCTCTTTTTATCCCACCGGGTTGTGGACTCGGCACGGTGGAAATGAACCTCAAAACGATTCCCCTTGGTGTGATCGGAGTGGTTCTGGCGGTGGCTGGGGCGGTCAGTTATAGCCTCCTTCCGGAGAAACTCTGGTTGGTCAGCCTCCTGGAAGGATCGGCGCTTCTGTGTCTGATCGTCTTTTTTTTCGTCCATTTCATGAGCCTGAAAGCTTTTTCCTCCCGTCGTTCTACACGTATGGGCGCAAACAGTCTGCTGATGATCCTCCTCTTCATCGGCATTCTTGCAATCGTGAATTTTCTCGCAGCCCGACATTCCATTCGTTGGGATCTGTCGGAGAACCAGAACTTTTCCCTCGCGCCGCAAACGCATCGCGTGTTGAGAAGTCTCGCGCGCGAGGTGAACATCACCGTCTTTACCAGAGAAAAAGATCCCGGATACCAATCGTATAAGGAGAGACTCGATAGCTATCGGCAAGCGAGCCCGAAGATCTCCGTGTCGTTTGTCGATCCGGAGCGCCAGCCAAAAGTCGCTCAAAACTACGGCATTTCGCGGACAGACACGGCTATTTTTGAAAGCGCCGGTCGCACCGTTCGCGTCACATCTCCATCGGAGACAGAACTCACAGGGGCGTTGATCCGTGTGTCTCAAGACAGCAAGAAACGGGTGTTGTTTCTCGAAGGGCATGGGGAACCGAGTCTAGACGATCGCGAGAGGACCGGACTGTCAGCAGCCAGAGAGATCCTGATTAGACAGGGCTACGACGTCGGCACGGTCAGCTTGCTCAAAGAGGAAGCTGTGCCGGATCAGACAGCGATCCTCGTCGTGGCTGGGCCCCGTCGCCCCGTGACTCCCGAGGAACAGGAACGGATTCACGGCTATGTGGAAAAGGGCGGCCATCTCCTCCTGCTCATCGACCCGGATACGCAGGCCGACCTGAATCCCCTGCTGAAACGATGGGGCCTCGGACTCGGCCCCGGGGCACTCGTCGACCTCCAAGATCGATTAGCCCAGGGAGATCTGACATCTCTGCTGGTCCGTACGTTCACAGAGCATGAAATTACGCAGGACCTCTCCGCCGCTGTGCTGTTTCCCCTCGCCCGACATATTACTTTCGATGAACAGGCCGGCAACGCATGGGATTTCGTGCCGCTCGCCAGAACGTCGCCGAATAGCTGGGCAGAAACTGACTTGAAAGGCCGTGTCGTGACCCTCAATGAACAGGAGGATATAAAAGGTCCCCTGCCAATGGCCGCGGCCCTTACACCGAAAGCCGCACAGGAGGAAGGCAAGTCCCGGCCTGCGATCGTGGCCATTGGCAATTCCATATTTGCGACCAATGCCTTCGTGAACTTTCCAGGGAACAGCGACTTTTTTCTCCACACTGCTGCTTGGTTGGCTGAAGAACGAAACATCATGGCGATCGTCCCAAGGGATTCTGCGCTCCAACCATTTACCCCTAATCCCTTACAGGAACGAGCACTGCTCTATCTCCAAGTGATCCTCCTGCCGGCCACTATGTTGTTCTCCGGCGTCATGGTTTGGCGCCGACGCCGGCGTCTATAACTCCATGCGTTATTGGCCTACACTCATCATGGTGCTTGTACTGGCCGGGCTCGGCCTGTACCTCTATATCGTTGAATTTCCAGAGAAAGAATCGCAAGAGCGACAAGACACAGCCGACAAGAAGGTGCTGCTCTTTGACCAGGAGACCCTCTCCGGACTCACCATCAAGACGGATCAGTACGAACTCGTCTTCGTTCGAATGCCACAGCAGGGCTGGGTATTGACCGCGCCTCTCACCACAGAAGCTGATCAGCGGGAGGTACAGAATCTGATTCGGGCTTTGGCCACAGGTACCGTGACCCGCGTCGTCGAGGACCACCCGGCCAATCTGACTCCCTTTGGACTCGACAACCCGGTGACGAAAGTCACCGTCATAGCCGGCGCCGCACGGGAGACCTTCTTGATTGGGGATAGTGGCCCTCTCTCTTCCACACTCTATGTCCTTCGTGAAACGGATCACAAGGTTTTGCTTACCACTTTGGCCCCGAAAGACTTCGTGAACAAGACGTTGATGACCTTCCGGCGTAAGGACATCTTGCATATGTTACAGGGGGAGGTCGAACGGATCCGTCTGACCTATCCGACCACAGAAATTGTGCTCTATAAGGGACAGGAAAAACCCAAGAGCAAATGGAAGCTTCGCTACCCCATCGAAGCCGAAGCCGATCAAACAGAGGTACGGACCCTGCTTTTCAGGCTCGAAGACCTCAAGGCTCTCGGTATCATCGACCCAGGACCTGAACGCGATGCCTTAGCCAAAAGACTGGCCATGCCGAAGGTGAAAGTCGCGATTCATACGGCCGATGGCGATCAGACGGTCAGGCTGTACAAGCCGGATGAAGATAGCGGCATGGCCATCGCGGAAACGAGACCCGATGGCCCCCTCTATCGTGTCAATGCCGCTGTGATCAAGGACCTGACCAAGGAATTATTTGTTTTCCAGGACAAACGGCTGCTCGGCATCGATTACACGGACATCGCCATCCTTTCCGTGAAGACCCCGACCGAACAATATGTGCTGATCAATCAACAAAACGAGTGGGTCCTCGAAGATCGGCCTGCTGAAAAATTGGACCAACAGGCGACCGACTTGTTTGTCAGCCGTGTCGCGAATGTCCCGGCTGAGGATCGGGTGAGCAAGCAGGCTGGGCCATTGGCCCCCTACGGGCTCGTGACCCCGACTGCGGAGTTTATCGCTACAGGGAGGGATGGGAAGAGCAGAGGGAGACTTTCGATTGGGAGCCATGCCGACGGATTGGCCTATGCCATGGGGCAGCGGATCTCGGGGATATTTCAGATTCGCGCGGATCTGCTCACACAGATTCCCAAAAAGAGCGAACTTCTGAGTGCGAAAACGGAGAAGGCCCTCTAAGCAAAGACAGCTGAATTCTTAAAGATCATGGCTACCAGCCAGAAGCCGATCGACCTGCTGTTGACCGATCTGATGCTGCGTCCTCCTGGCTTTCACAGGACCTCAACCGGAAATCCGTATCCACGAGTCCATGGTCATGAAGTCATCCAACGGACCCTGGCTATGAAGAGAACGTTCCGCGTGACCCTGATGTCGAGCCTGTCGGCACAGGACCGCAAAGCCTATCGAATCGGCACGGATCAAGCACCGTTTCTCCAGAAGCCATTCTCCGTTGAAACCTTGATCCAACTGGTCCATGCCGTGCTCGCAGCGACTCTCCTTGCTTACGATGACTCCGCCGGCAAGTCGAGCGCCACACAAGCCGTTCGTTGGTACGGCTAATCTCACCCGGCACGTTACACACATTCCGACATCCCAACCTGCTTGTGAATACTCCGCCTTTGTCGTTGCGAACTATCATGACACCTCGTCCCGTTGCCCGTCTCGGCGCACCTTGCTATATTCTATCTCCTGATCAACATGGAGTTGTCACCCAGTCGCTCGATCTTCCCGAGTATCATTACTGGAAGTGAGGTGGAGCAGATGATGCTGCCCGTATCGTTGGGGTTTGTGCTCTTGGTCACCATGATTCATGTGATACCGACGCAAGCAACTTCGAGTACTGAAGGGGTGGCACTGACCCAGATATACAAAACGCAGTCGAGTCAATCGTCACGGCAAGGGGAACCGCCTCAGGGCTCGCAACGTGTCCGCCCTTCGCCAAGAGAACTTGCTGCAGCCAGCGAAGTGCTCGCGATGAGACCACGTCCGAAGACTCTGACGGATGCGGACATCAAATTCCTTAAGGAACTACTCGGCAAGCCCGCATGGTATGGCTTCGAGCAACGAATCGTCCATGAAGTATGGGCAGAGGTGAACGGGAAGAAATGGTCTGATGTTGATGGAGGAGTATCAGCGCCCGGGCATAAGACCTCGCCCTAGGAAGGTTGGCTGAACAGATAGGGGCCAGAGTACTCCATGCGAACAACGAAGCTGACAGGGTGGTCACCCCAATCTCTCCTTCCAATCCTCCGGTAAGTGCGATAGATTCACACCATGCCCCCGTAGCTCAGTTGGATAGAGCAGCGGTTTCCTAAACCGTTTGTCGTACGTTCAATTCGTATCGGGGGCACCAAACCAACTTCCCTCATACGGACGATTCCACATCCATTCCACGCCATACTCAACCAAACAGATCCCCTGGTAACGTCGTATCTTCAGGGCTCTGCACGCCTGTCTGGCTGTGGATGGCTCAGCCATTGCGCAACAAGCCGTTGTAAATAATCAGGGCCGCGCGACGCCCCCTTCATTTGAGGTAACTCTTTTGGGGTCTAACCAACGCGGGAGTAATCGTTTATTCTTCTGGCTAGTGGAACACAGAAGGAGGGCATTATGACCTGCATGCGTTGTCAGGGCTGTATGGCGAAAGATCACTTCATGGATCTGCTGGAGAGTTCCGAAGATATGTGGCTGACCGGCTGGCGCTGTCTGAACTGCGGACATGTCTTTGATCCCGTCATGGAGCGAAATCGGCTCAGACAGGGGAGGGCTGCAGTTGTCTCAACCGGGCGGGCGTCTGGCCAAGACCGTATTGGGATCCAAGAAGAGGGCGATGTCATCCCAGGTCTCGCAGCCTAGTCTGCATCACTGCCAGTTCCTTGGATAGCCGGCAATCCAGTGATCTAGTTTCACAGGCGTCCGGAGCCTCTGTTCACTTTCCCATGTTTTCTTGCCACGTTGTGGAGCCTGGGCTAGACTTTTCCCAGACTTCATGGCACGAGCGAAAACATCAGAACAGTCCCGTTTGCGGGCCAAATCCGCCACGATAGAAGAACTCGCCCGTGGTGTCGCAAACCTTCAGGAATTTCTCGCACAGGTGGAAGACCTTAGCCGAGAAGGTTTTCCCTACCTAGACGCGGCCAGAGCCAGAACAGAGTTACAGTTCCGTGAGTGTATCCGTCGAACGTTTGGTGAGAAATCTTCTGAATTCCAAGAACATCGGCACCACAAACTCCTCATGGATAGCCCTGAGGAAACACAGCAGAGCATTGCACTCATCAAGAATCTCATTGCTAGGCTTGAGCAGAAGAAGCGTGATCTTCACGGGGAGCCGCCGCTTGCCCAAGCCTCATCAACAGTCCCGACCTCACCGATACCCGCCAGCCCTCTGTTGACTTTAGTGCCGCCGGCGATTCCGACGGTCCAGATGACCATGATGCAAACTGCACCGATCACGCCGCCGCCCGTGGTCATGTCCGTCGCCATGACCACGAATCTCGATCTGGCATCAGCTGTGGCAATACCAAATCAACCGCAGCCCAATCAGACAAGAACAGTCCCTTCAAGAGAGCCCGAGCCTCCGAGCCTGTCCAGCCCTCCGCCTGAACCAATGCCAACCGTAGCGGCTTCGCCGGCGCCGCCGGCCTCCGATACCCCAGCGCACCCGGTGGCTCGGCTCGTTCCTGTATCCACGGACAGGCCTCCACAAGCTCCCCAGGCCGAGCAGGCCATTTCATCACAAACGATACATCCACCACAGTTGCTACGACAAGAACAGGAGTCCGTCATGCATTCATTTCCCTCCGCCAGGACAGAACACCAGACGCAGGAACCGGTTTCCATTCCACCGCATATGCAGCCGCGATCCTCGTTGCCTATGGACCCTTCCTCATACCAGGAGCCTGTTCTCCAGTTTCCAAAGGCCGGATCGGATCCAGCGGAACTTGTGAAAATGTTTTGTTCTCGGTTCCATTCCGTCGCACGGCAGTTGCGCCTGCGCGGAGAATATCGAGCCACGTTAAGTGTAGAAGATGAGTGTGATGCGCAAGATCTGCTGCACGCACTCCTACGAATTCAATTTGACAACATTGACACGGATGAATGGACTCCGAGCTACTCAAGCGGAACCCCGCGCACGGCACTCTTGTTGAACGACGGCCGACTTGCGGTGATCGTCAAGAAAACGCGTCCGGGCCTCAATGCCAAAGACCTTAGCGACCAACTTCAGATTGACGCAGAACGCTATCGGTCTCACGGTCGCTGCACCACGCTCCTGTGCTTTGTGTATGACCCCGATGGGCGTATCGGAAACCCCCGAGGTCTCGAAGCGAGTCTCGCGAGCGTGAGCAAATCATTTGTCATCGATGTACTTGTCGCTCCGAAATGAGGTGATCTATGAAGAAATCTAAGCCCGCTGTCGGCACGCTTCCTGCCCCACCTGTACGTTCCTCCGCATTGCCGCACGTAACAGGCATCCGCCACGCTGGCCCTGATCCAGGCGTTTCTGCCGTGCCTAGTACGATTCACACCCCAGTTGACGGAGGGAGAGTCATATCAGATCGGGCCTACGTGCTCATCAATGTACTGCCGGGACGTACAAGTGATGTCGTTCGAGCCCTGTCCGGAATCAAACAGCTTACGACCATCGACCCCTGCTGGGGCAAGCCTGATATTATTGTGATCGCCGAAGTATCGGACCAGGATGCACTCACCCGGCTGGTTCTGAGCCGGATTCATGAGATTGACGGTGTCTCGCAGACGGACACCCATCTTGTCTATCGATTGAAGGCCGGTACCGGTAAGTGATCCGTGTGAATGCGCTCTATGACAGAAAAGGCGGTCTATAAGTCCGGTCGGAAGGTTCACAAGCTCTTACTCTATCTCTCCACTGTCGGCATCATCCCCAAGATCCAATCCAAACCGCTCAGCCATCCGATAGAGTGTGCGCCGGTCAATACCGAGAATCTTCGCGGCTCTGACTTTGTTTCCCTTGGTTTCCTTCAAAACGCGGACGAGGTGACGTTTCTCAACCTCCTCAAGCGACAAACATCCCTCGTCGCCTGGGCCAATCGCCTCTGCTGTCTCTTTCGACAGGTACTCAGGCCGACGCAGCTGTGCCGGCAGGTCGTCCGGCGTGAGGAAGGGGCCGTGACCTAACGAGACGGCCCGTTCAATGGCATTTTCCAATTCGCGCACATTGCCGGGCCATCGGTATTGCGTCAACAACTTCATCGTTTCCGGCAGCACTCCGCGCACCGCATGCGCCGTTCCCGTCGCGTACTTCTCCAAGAAGTGATGGACCAACATGGGAATGTCTTCCCGCCGTTCTACAAGCGGCGGCAAGGTGATGCGTACGACATTGAGGCGATAGAACAAGTCGTCCCGATACTTCCCTTCCTTGACGAGTTGCTCGAGATCCCGATTTGTCGCGGCAATAATCCGGACATCAATCTTCGTCGATGTTGTGCCGCCGACGCGGCGGATTTCGTGATCTTGCATGACCCTCAGCAGCTTGACTTGCACGGCTTGCCCCAACTCACCGATTTCATCGAGAAACAACGTGCCCCCGTTCGCAGATTCAAAGAGGCCGACTTTGCTTCCCACCGCGCCGGTAAAGGCGCCCTTCTCATACCCGAACATTTCCGATTCCAACAGAGTATCTGGCAATGCCCCACAATTCACCGGAATGAACGGCTTGTCCCGACGAGGCCCGTTCGCATGGATCGCCCTGGCGATGAGCTCCTTGCCGGTCCCGCTTTCCCCTTGCAGGAGGACTGTGCTCTTGCTCTCGGTTACTCGGGCGACCAGCGTGTAAACTTCGAGCATAGCGGGACTGCTTCCCACCAGCGGCGACCATTCGTCTTTGGTTTTTAACTCTTCACGAATCCGGATATTTTCTCGAACGAGGCGGCAGTGATCGAGGCTCCGCTTCACCACGAGTGTAATATCCTCTTTCTTAAACGGCTTGGCGAGATAGTCATAGGCTCCTTGCTTGATCGCTTGGATCGCGCCTTCAAGAGAGCCGAACGATGTCAGGACCACGACGGCCGTGTCAGGGCTCATCCGTTTAAACTCGCGCAGGACCGTAAGCCCATCGACTGCACCCATTCGAATATCAGTCAGAACAAGATCCACTTGCCCCTGGCGTCCACGAGCGATGATCTCCTCTCCGCTGGCAAAGGCTTCAACGGCATAGCCTTCCTTCTTTAGAGCCTCAACCAAGAGATCCCTCGCTACTGCATCGTCATCGGCTACGAGGATATTCGCTGGTTGCATCAAACCCTTTCTGTCACGCGCGTCGACTCGGCCATCAAGCCAGGCAAGGTTACGGTAACGGTTGTGCCGCGGCCAGTTTGGCTTTCAAGGAGTAGACTGCCCCCATGGGCCACGACTGTTTCGCGGCTTAAGAATAGTCCTAACCCGGTGCCGGTGCCAATAGCCTTCGTCGTAAAGAATGGTTCGAACGCTTTCTGCACATCAGCTTCCGGCATGCCGCATCCTGTATCTCGCACCTCGATTGTGACGACCAGGGATGACATCGTCTCAGTTACCCGGAGGCCGCGGTCGAGTTCGTCAGGAGAGGCGGCACGGGCTCCAACAATGATGCTCACCATCCCGTGAGGCTGGGTGGCGGCTAAGGAATTGGCCAAAATGTTCACGAATACTTGATGCATCTTTTCCGCATCAGCCCAGACGAGCGGGAGGTCATTAGGAATCTCAAGTGTCAAGGTAATCTCTTTTGCATGGAAGGCTGGCTCCATGAGCACAGTTGCCGGGCTGATCATCTGTTCCGCTGGTAACCAGGTCGGTTTAGGCTGGCGCTGCCTGGTTGAGGATAGTAAATCCTGAATGATCCGAACCACGCGGGTGAGCTGTTCATCGATCACTGTCACCCGCTTCTTCATCTCAGGCGTGATGCCCGGTTCTTCAGCCAGCGCCTGGAGGTGCCAGGCTATTGAGTGCAGCGGTGTGCCGACCTCGTGCGCCACCGATGCCACCAATTGTCCCACTGCGGCTAAGCGTTCCGACCGATTCAACTGGTCCTTCGCATTGACCAGCTGTGTATTAGCCTTCAGGAGATTTTCCCTTTCTCGGGCGAGCGCCACACGCGCGGCCTCCTCTCTCGCCTTGCGCTCTTCCCAAGTCATGCCGATATAGGCTACGACCAAGAGCACTCCTGCAACCACACTGCGGTTTATGACGGCTGCTTGAAAACGTCCTGGCTTAGTTGGTTGCACCAGCCCGATGTAGGTCGCCACGATACAGGCTACGACCGTCAGCAGCATCAGGCTGCGGCTACGTACCGTTGCCACCAGAAGAATTGGTAATACAAGGCCGTACGCGGCGACGATGTTCGCCGGGGCGACCATTTCGAGAACGACGATCGCCAGAAACACAGCCCCTGCAATCGCCAGCACAATGCGATTTTGCTTTAACATAAGATGAAGAGAAGGCCGGTAGACTGCCGAACCATTCCGTCAACGCCCTGGTCCATGACGCATGAAACCGGACATGTGCGTAACGGGTGTGATCCGAAGCTCGGGGTTGACATGTGACGTTCCGGTTCGAAGTTCAGAAGACCTCGACTTCCCGGCGTGAAACCCTTCCTCCATCACGTGCTTTCCACCAGCCGCTAGACGGTCTTACCTGAGCTGGCGGGCTGAACACAAGACAGACCCAAGCCGCCGGAGGCGTTCATCACACATAATCTCATCCACGGGAATTGAATACTTGCGGGTCCAGTTTGGGTGACTGTCGACCGTCCCAGGAAGATTGGTTTGTGATAATTCGCCCAAGCCGTCTTCGAGACTTGCCAACACGATACAAGATGGCGTGCGAGCCAGGTAGGTATGAATGGCTCGGCAAAGATCGTTCGTCATGGCAGGCGCGGTGGCTAAGTCCTGAGTCACGCCGTTTGGCAGGAGACTTTCCCGCTGAAGCGCACTGAGGATGGCTCTCTTGTCTCGCTGGCGCTCTTCCCATGCATGGTGGTGTGCCGCGCCATCTGCAAAATCGCTCAACCTCGCCCGTATTTGCAAATCCTCGCCGGACCAAAACCCAGTGAGCGTCGGCAGGTCGTGCGTCGTGGCGACAGCGAGCGATTGTGCGGGATAGTCACTGGGTGATTTCATTGCGCCATCCGCGGCGCGCTCGAAGTAGAATACACGGTAGGACAGCACTCGTGCTTGTGCCAGCTGCGCTCTAATCCAATCAGGAACTGTGCCGAGGTCTTCTCCGATAACGAGGGTCCTGGATCGAACACTCTCCAGTGAGAGGATGGCCAACATGTCTTCAAAGGGATAATGCACATACGTACCTTCGGATGCGGGCTTCCCACGCGGAATCCAGAAGAGGCGGCAGAACGACATCACATGATCCAACCGGATGGCTCCCCCCGATCGGAAATTGTTGCGCAGCAGTTGAATGAGCAGTTCATAGCCGCTGGCGCGGAGGGCGCGAGGATTCATCGGAGGTAAGCCCCAATTCTGCCCCTCTGGCGCAAAGGGGTCTGGAGGGGCGCCGCAGTCGGCTCCGAGCGCCAGGACGGCTTGATAGATCCAGGCCTCGGCCCCATTGCGATCAGCGCCAAGCGCCAGATCGTGATACAGCCCGATCGGCATCCCCAGCTTCTCGGCTGTCTGTCGAATCTCATTCAACTGCTCGCTCGCCACCCATTGAATGTATTGAAAAAAGCGAATGCGTTTCCGGTGCCGCTCCGCATATTCACGAACCGGCTGGCCAGGCGTCAGAAAAGGTTCAGGCCATTCATACCAGGTGGCTGACTTGGATTGAATCAGTCGGCGTTCTTCCTCCAACGTCTGGAAGGCGGCATAGAGCTCAAGCGGTAGGCCTTCCGACTGGATGAACTTCTCTAGAAGCAAGGCTCGCGAAGTTTTTGGTCGGAGATTCGGCTCTTCACCGCCATAGGCCTCTGTAAGGAATGAGCGGTAGGCCAACTCAAGCATCGTACGTTTCGTGGTCGCAATGGTGTCGTAGTCCACCAGACGGCTTTCTCGTAGCGCCTGCAGGTTGGCTTGAAACTCGGGAGCAAGCAGCTCGTGCCGCACCTCCTCAGACCCATAGAATTCCGGCAGCTGCTCGAGATCGATATAGAGTTCATTGAGATACAGTCGGCTGTTGGGCGCATAGGGGCTGATATGATAGGGTTTGGTGTTCCGGAGCGCATGAAGAGGATTGAGCCCGATGACTCCGGCGCCGAGTTCCTTTCCGGCCCATTCCACAATCCGCCCGAGATCGCTGAAGTCGCCGCATCCCCAATCTCGATCTGAGGACAACGAATAGAGCTGCAAGGCCAGTCCCCACAACCGTTGGTTTGCTTCGAGCCATGGGGGGACATAGCAGTGGCGTGGCGCCACGATGACACGCATCGTTCCCACGGGCCCTCCGACCAAGCCCTCGGCCCGCAGGGTCAAATTATAATACCCAAGCGAGAGACCACGGGGGGCAGGTATTTCAACACGCACATGCCGTCGACCGTTGAGAAGACGGACCTCGACAGCAGAAAGACCGGGTCCTGTGCTCCCTTCCTGCACCAAGACATTCGTTTCGTCGTGGACTTGCCACTCCACCGCAACAGACTGTTCTTTTCCTTCCTCAAGTGCGAGATAACAGAACAGAGAAGGTTCCGTCTCATCGTCATGGAGGATCCGCACCGGCTCGCAGGGACGTTGCCAGGGTGCTTCATCCCATTCCTGCAATGCCTGTGTCAGGGATGCGGCTGAATCAACGGTAAATCCCATGGCAGTCAGAATGGCGCGGCGGGTGTCATCGGACGTAACGTGAAGAGTTCCGGCTATATCGTGATAGTCATGTGCAATGCCGGCACGTTCAGCGAGTGTGGCAAGGAGTGTCTGCTCCGTCTGGTCCTGCATGAACCGCAGTCTGCGTGAAGACTACGGGCATGTCAAGCTATCCCATTGTTCTTAAAGATGAATTCAGCATGCCGTTTTCTTATTCAACGGATTCACCACTGTGTCCGTTCCGTTCTTGCATTGCCGATCGAGACCCTCATGGTACGGAATACTGCCACCCGTCTCCACAACACGAAGGGCGTTGCCCGATGGCGCCACGTTTCGAAAGGACATGATACAGTCGCTGCGATGAATGTGATATCCCGGTTCAAATTTCGCTTGCGAAAGTCGCATTCGGAATATGGGGGAGATGGAAGAATTTCCCGTGACCGCTCCATAGATGTGAGCGGAAAATGACGCGTCGCAACTCGTTGAACCCTGAGTAACAGCGGGAGGATGGATCTCGATGATGGGTTCAGCCGTTCCTTGCAAGTTCTCAGGCTGTTCGATAAAATGCCCGAAGCTGCGTTGGCCCTACCAATTTCGCCGATAAACTTCGCGTACCATAAAATCTCTCGGCATCTACGGATAAGGATGAGTCGATGAAGGATGTACTGCGAGTCGTTACGTTAGTCTGCATCGTGACGACGGGAGTCGGCGTAGGGGTGTCTCCGGGGTATGGCGAACCCTATGAATTGAGCAAAAACGATGTGATGGATCCCAAGGCTTTGAAGAGTCCTGAGATTTCACTGTTTGGAGTGAAACTGGGAGACTCCGAAGCCAAAGCCCTGGATACGCTGGTGAATGAAAAGATTCCCGGAGTCAAAGTGGAACAGGAAGCCTTGTTTATTTTTTTGCTCGACCAACGCAAACCGACCGGTCCTATGGCTGGCGTGCGCATCCAGGACGGCAAGGTCGACCTGATCTTTATCAACAATCGATTTTCCTATAAGACTCGCGGCATCTTTCGCAACGTGTTGAACAGCGAAAGCCCTGATGACATCCGGAAGCTGCTGGGCAAAGAAGAGTACGGAGACGAAAACGTGATGGGTGCAATACTGGCTTACGATAAGCAGGGGTTCGTCATCAACTATTTGGGGAAAGACATCAACATCGAGTTTTCTCTGCTCCGATAGCGATGTGGGCTGGGTATCCTACCCGAACACATGTCTGTCAATTTCGATCACTTTTCAGCTTTCTTTTCTCTCCTACAAGCCGATACACGCCTGGCTATCTTTGCCGATCGCATCAGAGGACATTCGCGCCTTTGGCTACTAGGCTGTCGACTTATCAAACAGAAGAGTTCAGTTCAGTGCGGCAAGCCGGCTGCTTGCAGCCCATAGGTAATGAGATTTGTCGCGGTGTTCCAGCGACGCTTGGAGTTAAGAATGACCAGCAGAAGATCGTTGCCGTTTTGAGAGACCTTGGCGATAAGACACCGCCCCGCTTTCGATGTAAATCCGGTCTTGACGCCTTCCACGCCGGGGATGCGGCCTAATAACCGGTTGGTGTTGTGCAGCACGTAGGCCCGGTGGCCGCTGATCGGTGTGATGATCGCGCGTTCTTCACGGACCAACTGCCGGAAGATCGGCTGATCGAGGGCAATAACACTCAACGCGGCAAGGTCTTCAGCCGTCGAGTAGTGGTCCGGGTTATCGAACCCGCAGCCATTGCTGAAATGTGTATCAGCCAAGCCTAGGGCCTCTGCCTTGTCGTTCATGAGCGCTACGAACTGTGCTTCGTCGCCGCCGACATGCTCTACGGCTGCCAGGCAAGCATCATTCGCTGACATGATCAACATGGCCTTCAGCAGATCGTCCAGCCTAAAGACCTGCCCTGCCTTCATGCGTAAATGCGTCTTGTGAGCCCGTGCGGCACTGGGACTAATCGTGACGAGATCATCGAGCTGTCCCCTTTCCAGAATGACCAGCGCTGACATGATTTTCGTGAGACTGGCCGGGGACATTCGCTTTCCCGCATCGTGTTCATACAGCACACGCCCACTATTGAGTTCTTTGAGAAGAATGCCATGGGCTGGCGCAACTCGCCATGGAGGAAACTGGTTTGGAGCGAATGCCGTTCGGACCTGCGCAGGCTGAGCTCCTACGCTCTTTGCAGTAGCGATGGAAGGAATGACGGTCTCGGCACCGATCAACAGGAAACCGACGAACACTCCAACAACGTAGGCAAGCAGTGGTGGCCGATGGGCTTTGACGTGGGCTGTTGTCATCATGAAGCCTTTCTCCGACTCATAGGGTATAAGATTCCCTCACCTTCCCGCCCCGAAACCCGCTGTCGATCACCTTATGGAAGAAGCGGAGCAAATCGGCAAGGTCGATCCAGAACCCGCAATTCAAACAACGGGCATACAGTCTCCGGTTTACCAGCGTATAGTGACGCTCCACCATCATAAAGCCCTTACATTTCAAACAGTGCATTGAGGTGCCTACCTAAGTCGATTCATCACCAATGCCAAGCAGCCTGCCAACAACCCTCCGCCAAAAATTGTGGTGCCGAACGAGAGATACGCACTGGCCCCACTGCCGAGTGGGGGCCCGTCGAGCAGGTCTCGTACGCCCCCTTGTACCATAAGCACAGAGAGGGTGAGCAGAGCGCCCATAGCAAACCACCATCGAAAGGATCTCACAATGTCTCCAAACAGAGCGCCAAAAGGCTCGGAAACCCAATTCTCGGCCACTCTAGCCGAGGGTTGATAGGCTGTCAAGAAGACTGCCCATTGGTTCAGATCCGTCTCGCGTCAGAGGTCGGATCACAATCATGGAGCAGGCGCGATGGAGGCAGATGACGCTTTCAACCCCCGATGGAGAAAGATGGAAACGCTTTCATTGCCGTTGTCCGCCGTCACGAGTCCAGGTTCTTCAGTATCCTTCGTTGTGACGCGAAACGACGCAAGGGCGAAGGGGCCTGGTTTTGTCTTATAGTTTCTCGGTGGGTATTCGAATGTCCCATCGTCACGGCCGAAGAGAATGGAGAGATCGCTCGACTGAAGGTTGACGATAGCCACATCGGTGCGCCGGTCGCCATTGAAGTCGCGGGCAAGTCCAAAATTCGGCCCCACGTCGGCGCCGGAATCGTGCCCTGGCTGGAAGGTTCCATTCCCTATTCCCAGGAAAGTTGTAAAACTGTCCTTCACGCCGTTGATCACAAGGAGATCGCGGATCCGGTCATGATTGAAGTCGGCGAAACTGACTCCGAGGGGACGCTTCCCTGTCCGGTAGTCTGTGGGAGGGCGAAAGGTGCCGTTGCCATTCCCCATCCAGATTGAGACCGCATTCGACATCGGGCCCCCGTTTGTGACGGCTAAATCGACCTTCCCATCGCCATCCAAGTCAGCCATCGCTACCGATGTGGGTGTATCGCCATATTCGTACTGCGCCCCATGGGTGAATTCACCGGTACCGGTCCCCAAGAAGACTTTGATCTTGTCGTTGCGCAACGCAACAACGAAATCCAGCGCCTGGTCGCCGTTCAGGTCGTCGATCGCAATTGCGATGGGGGTCCTATGAACGGGATAGCGCGTCCCCTCTTGAAACTTTCCATCTGCTCGGCCGAACAGTATGGCAACTTCGTCAGCTCCTGAACAGGCCAAGACTACATCGGGAAAAGGATCGGAATTGAACAGCCCTAGCGCCAGCGAGCGAGGCTCCCTACACACACTCAATTCGACCTGCTCGCCAAAGGTGCCGTCCCCATTGCCTAAGAGAATCGAAAGGGTATTGCTGCCCATGTTGGTGGTCACCAGATCGGTGAAACCGTCCTGATTCACGTCAGTGGGAGTGACGGTCGTTGGATTCTTACCGACTTTGTAACTGGCAAAGTAGTAGAAAAGATCTGGTGGAACGTAGGGATCTTGTTTGGTGCAACCACTTGCCAACAGCAGTAAGAAGCTTGCCGCCGCGGCCGCAAGATCCCACGCGCGAGACCTGGTAGAGCAAGCAGGTTCCTTGATCGCCCACCACTTTTCAAGAAGGAAACCAACGGCGTGGTGATTCGTCCACATGGGCGCATGCCTCTAACTCGGGCGTTCTCGCCAAAACGAAAGTCCCCAGTATACAGATCGGCGCTTTCTCCTGGCAATCAATCGGGCTGCGCAACGTTGTCCACCAAACCGTGGTGTGCCAGGTCCTGGCCCGCCCAGCAACCCCTTTGTAAATGGGGCAATGGTTGGGGTACAATAAGCACCTGGAGAAGGAGGAATCTATGAGCAAGACAGTGAAGATTGAGCTATCGATGTATGGAATTGCCGAGATACTGCATTGGTGTCACGACCGCAATAACGGTCGGGTCCCTGGGGTAGACACGGCAGGCTTCGAGAAGATGAAAGCACTCTTGGCTGAAAAGCCCCAGTCGGGTGATTATTTTACGCTCGATCAGTTTTGGAAGAAGAGGATCACCTTGGACCTGACAGAAGAGGAGGTAGCGACGATTGATCGCTGTCTCTACGACATCCCGAATTTGGATAACGAGCCACTTCCTCAAATCCGACACAAATTCTGGCCGCAAGAGACGGCTGTCCACTGATCGTAACAGAGGCCGCCTACAAACGGCCTCACCCTCATCACGATTCGTCAGCTAATCGATAAGGATCAGCCGTGAGGCGTCTGAAAGACCCGATGTGTTCAGATTGAGATCGTGGACGGGAAGACCTGCTGGGAGCACAGCTATGGCGAGTCGCGGGATTCGTTCTAGAGAGTTCCTTCTCCTTTCAGGTACCTGCGGAAGCGGTCCATCAGATCGGCGCCGAGTGTGCCACCCTCCGGCTTCTTCGTATCAGGATCGGCAAAATGCCCACGAATTTCCTGGAGCCGTTTTTCCGCCTGCTCATTCCCTTGTAGGCGCTTGGTTTGCTCTAGCGCTGTATCGAAGGCCTCAAACGTCAGTTCGTTGTATCCGAACGAACGGATCCGTTTCACGGCCTTCATCATCGCCTGATTGCGAAATGTGGTCAGATGGTCGGAGTCGATTTCCTTGAGCCCCAGTTTTCGGGCTCGCCGCTCAGCGGCTTTCCGGATGCCACTCCGCACGAAATCCGGCGATGTCTGCAACCGTTTCCATGCTTCATCCGCCCACGTCACACGTTCTTGAGGTTCATCCCATAGCTGTACCAGAACCTGCTCGTCAATTTGGGCGATCCCTTTTTCTCGCGCCAAGTCTTCGGTATCCCGCTTGAGCATATCGGTCACAAACTCGGCTGCGATCGGAGGCGATTGCTTCAATTTGTCCTGCAATCTTGCCAAGGCCCCCTCCGTCCATGGAAGAGAAGCCGCCGCCGCTTCACGGATATCCCCCATGGCCTCGACCTTTGTAAAAAGGTCGATATTGACTTCCAGGTGGCCATCTTTCTTGGCGACTTCTTCAGCAATCTGCTTGATCATACCTCGCATGAACTCAGGAACGCCGCTCAACCGTTCTTTCGCGGCAGCGGTCCAAGGCAACCGGCCTTCCGCCATCACAGCCGCTGCTTCCGCGATGCCGGACTCTCCACCCATCCCTCCCATCATTTGGTTTTTGAACTGATCGAGTAGCTCTCCCGTAATCTCTGGGCAGCCAAGTTCGCGGGCCTTTTTCTCGGCTAGACGACGAACCATTCCCCGCAAGAACAGCGGTGCCCGTTCTAGACGGGTGGAGGCCTCATCCGTCCAGCGGATATCGATCCCGACCGCGTCATGGGGTTCTGGTGCGTTCATGCGAGCGTCCTGTTATGACTGGTTCAGGAGTTCTTTCAATTCCTTGCCGGCCTTGAAAAAAGGAACTTTCTTGGCAGGGACCGCCACCGTGGCTCCGGTCTTAGGATTCCGTCCTTCTTTCATGCGGCGAGCCCTTAACCGGAAACTTCCGAACCCTCGAATTTCTGTCTTATCGCCGTTCTTCAATGAATCTCGCACACAGTCGAATATCGTATTGACGACAACTTCCGCCTGCCGTTTCGTCAAAGTTGTGACCTGTTCCGATACGCGCTCGATGATTTGGGCCTTCGTCATGTTGGATCCCCCTTCGTGATGATGAATCGGCCTATCCGTCGATCTGATCGCGCTAGAATGCCAGAAGATATTTAAGGCTGACCCCGGAGTAAAAGTCCAGCTTCGGAAAGAGCCCGGACAATCGTGATTCGATCAACTCTCTTATTGAAAATCGCCGGCGTGGCTCAATGACTTTCGGCTCACCTTCGATGCCGGCGACATCTGCCGCAAGCTGGATTGCCGCTTGGAGATCGCCGAGTTCGTCCACCAGCTTAGAGGCTTTGGCTTGACGGCCCGTGAAGATTCGACCGTCCGCCAAAGCCTGCACAGCCGCCACGTCGAGTCCCCGTCCTTCCGCCACTGCCTCGATGAACTGTCTATGGACATCATCCATGACGGATTGGAGCAGCTCACGCTCTTCATCGCCCATCTTCCGGAGTGGCGACCCCACATCCTTGAAGCGCCCACTTTTAATCACCACACCTTCGACCCCGATCTTCTGGAGCAGTCCTTCAACGTTCGCCATTTCCATGATCACGCCGATGCTCCCCGTCAATGTCCCTGAATTGGCCATGATCCGATCGGTCGCGACGGCAATATAGTATCCTCCTGAGGCCGCCACCGTACCCATCGATGCGATCACTGTCTTGTTGCTCTTGTTCCGAACCCGCCGGACTGCATCATGTATTTCTTGGGACGGGACGACCCCACCTCCCGGACTGTCGATTCGCAATACAATGGCTTTAATGGAGGGATTGTCGGCAAAACGCTTTAATTCGCCGATGGTGGATTGCGCATCCACAATCACACCTTCGATACGAATCAATCCAACCCGGTCCTCCATCGACATGTCGAGGTCGGGGAAAAATAGGTTCATCAGAAACAGTAAACCCAGCCCGATGCCGAGTGCCCAGAATACTCTGCGCAGGATCCCTCGCTTGGCCGGTCTTTCGATCGTTTCATCACTCATGGTTCTGCTTGCCTACACCGAGATATGGTGCATCATCGCACCTCGTTATCGTCCTCGCCTTGACGTGGCTTCCGGTTCTGCTTCGCGGCACGACCCAAGCTTTGGTCCAACGCACCTTGCGTGGCATGAAATTCATCCACCTTACGGCGATCGGTATCCAGTTCATGGTCGCGTAGGCTGAGTGCGATCTTCCGTTCTTCACGATCGACCTTGATGATCTTGGCCGTCACCTCATCCATCAGCTTGAATTTCTCTTCGAGCTTAGCCTGTTGGTCGAGACCGGCCTCGCTGATGTGAATCAACCCTTCGACTCCCCCTTCCAACTCGACGAAAATGCCGAAGTCGGCGACCTTGCTCACCTTCCCCACTGCCACATCCCCAACAGTAAACCGGCTCGGAATCTCGTCGTCCCATGGATCGCTCTTGAGTTGCTTATAGCCGAGCGAGAGCCGTTCCTTTTCCTTATCGATCCGTAAGACTACAGCTTCTACCTTCTGCCCCTTCTTGAAGAGTTCGGAGGGATGCTTGATGTGCTTGGTCCAAGACATGTCGGAAATGTGGATCAATCCGTCGATGCCCTCTTCGAGTCCAACGAACGCGCCAAAGTCAGTAAGACTCTTCACTTTTCCTTCGATGCGCGTGCCGATGGCGTACTTCCCTTCAACCATATCCCAAGGGTTTGGCGCAGTCTGTTTCATGCCGAGCGAAATCTTCCTGCTGGCTGTATCCACATTCAGTACTGCCGCTTCGACCTGATCCCCGATAGATACGACGCGTGACGGGTGGCGCACCTCGTGCGTCCATGACATGACGGAGACATGCACGAGTCCTTCGACACCGGGCTCGAGCTCGATGAATGCCCCGTAGTCGGTCAGGCTCACGACACGACCTCGGACACGGGTGCCAATCGCATACTTAGTGGCTACGCCGGTCCAGGGGTCGGCGCTCTTTTGTTTCAAGCCGAGCGAAATGCGTCCAGTCTCTCGATCGTATTTGAGCACGCTCACTTCCACCTTGTCGCCTATGTTGAACATTTCTGACGGATGGCCGACACGGCCCCAGGACATGTCCGTGATGTGGAGGAGTCCGTCGATACCGCCGAGGTCGATGAAGGCCCCGTAATCCGTAATGTTCTTCACCACGCCTTGAATCAATTGCCCTTCCTTCAACGTGGAGAGGGTCGTCTTGCGTTTCGAATCCCTCGTCTCTTCCAAGAGCACGCGTCTGGATACCACGACGTTGCCGCGCCGATGATTGATCTTGATGATCTTGAGCGGAAACGTGCGCCCGACCAGCCCGTCAAGATCTCGCACCGGATGAAGGTCGATCTGTGAGCCAGGTAGAAACGCCTTGACGCCGATGTCCACCATCATGCCGCCTTTGATTCGCGCGACGATCTTGCCGTCGATGCTTTTCCCGTCATTGAAGAGCTTTTCCAGCTCTTCCCAAATCTTCATCTTGTCGGCTTTTTCCTTGGACAGAACCAAGTTGCCGTCCGCGTCTTCACACTCCTCGATATAGACTTGAAACCGATCGTCCACCTTGATGTTCTGAAGCTCCTCGGCGGAGAACTGATCGTTCGGAATCATGCCTTCGGACTTGTAGCCGATGTCGACGACCACTTTGTCTTTGGTCACGGCGACAACGCGGCCTTCAGTAATGGTGCCCTCTTCGAGGTTTTTGAAGGTCTCCTCGTACAGGGCTGCTAAGGCTGCTCGATCTAATTGCTGATCACTCGATGGCGAAGCCGTACTCATGATATGAATCCTACTCTTCCGACCGGAGTCGGGTGCTGATAGTTATACACCGGCATTCACTCAGCGTTGCGAATGTCGGCACTGGACTGCTGGGTCGGTGATTCCACGGCACCTAAGGAGGCGATACGATCCATCACGGTGCGGCTCACCTCCTGATAAAACTGCCTAGACTCTCCTGATTCCCCACTCCGGGGAAACGTCAGGGGATCTCCGTAGAGAACGGTCACAGGACGGAAGCGCGGCCACTTGGCTCCCGTTGGTAAAGCATCATATGTGCCCTTCAAATAGGCCGGCACCACGGGGCAACCGGTTTGGGCAACAATCACACCGATCCCGGGTTTGGGACGTTGTAATCGACCGTCCTGGCTGCGTGTGCCCTCCGGAAAGATCACCACGACCTTTCCTTCCTTGATCAGCGTCACTGCTTTACCAAATGCATCACGGTCCAATCGACCGGTCCGCAGTGGAATCCACCCCAGCCACTGCAGAATCTGGTTCATGCCCGGTATCGGAAAAAGATCACTGCGCCCCAAATACCAGGCCCGCCGCCGCATCCCACAACCTAGGAGCGGAATATCCAGGTAGCTGGCGTGGTTCGCCGCAACGATGAACCCACCGGTGCGGGGCACTGAACCAACGACTCGATAGTGAAAACAGAGCCAGCCGATGGTCCTGGAAAGGATCCACAGGATCCCATAGAGGACCGAACTCACAACCTGGCCGCAATCACAGCCATCATCTGGTCCACGACCTCCGCGACGGACAATATCGAGGTGTCGATGAACCGGGCATCTTCAGCGGGAACTAACGGGGCGGTTGAGCGGGAACGATCTCTGGTATCCCGTCCCGCCAAGTCGGCTGTCGTCTCTTCAAGAGCCTTGGAATGTCCCGCTGCAACGAGTTCCCGATGTCTGCGTTGAGCCCTGACAGTCGGATCCGCTTCAAGGAAAAACTTCACGTCTGCCGCGGGGAACACGTTCGTTCCCATGTCCCGTCCCTCAGCCACTACCGCCCCGTCTTGTCCGATTTGTTGCTGGATGGGCAGCAGCCAGGCCCGAACCGCTGGAATGGCCGAGACTACCGACGCAGTGGCCGACACCGCAGGCGTTCGTAGGCCACCACTCACGTCCTTGCCGTTGACCAATACCGTTGCGGTTCCGTGATGGAACTGCACCTGGAGCGAGAGGGTGGGTAACAGAGCGGCGACCGCCTCGGCATCCGTAGGGTCCCGGCCAGATTCAAGAACAGCCCACGCCACCGCCCGGTAGAGGGCGCCGGTGTCGAGATACAGATAGCCCAACCGAGAAGCCAATAACCGGGCCACCGTACTCTTGCCGACACCGGCTGGACCATCGATCGCGATAATCAGGCGGCTCGCTTGCTTGTCCTCAGCAACATAACCCACGTCATGGCCTCGTATTATAGCCCTCAGCGGCGTTCAGTCAATAATTCCAGGAGTGTGTGATGAAATGTCGGAAATGATGTTTCGATACAGTCCGTCTCGTCAATCAGGGTTGGCGTGGGCGCGGTCAAACCCGCGATGGCCAATGACATCGCCACCCGGTGGTCCCCATGGCTACGGCCATGGGCACCCTGCAGCCGACCGTTATCTTCTGTCGTGCCAAGTCCTCGCACAACCATCCCGTCGGGATTCTCCGTGATCTGCGCCCCCATTGCGCGCAGTTCTGCCGACATTGTCGCTATCCTATCGCTCTCTTTGACCCGCAATTCTTCGGCCCCTGAGACGACCGTTTGGCCCTCTGCGACTGCGGCCGCGACACAGAGGATGGGAAATTCATCGATCGTCTGTGGAATCGAGTCCGGCCTGACTGCCACTCCGCGCAGCCTCGCAGACCTCACTCGGATGTCGGCAACCGGCTCTCCTGCCTCTTCCCGTTGATTGAGCAATTGAATGTCTGCGCCCATCCTCGTCAGCACGTCCAATAGGCCGGTTCTGGTCGGGTTGACTCCCACCTGTTGAATCGTCACGTCCGAGCCGGGAATGATCGTCGCGCCGACGATAAAGAATGCGGCGGCAGAGAAGTCACCCGGTACAACCAATCGTGGTGCCGCACTCCACCCAACCGACGGCTGTCCGTCAATCAGCAGGGTCGGCCCTTCCCGTCGAAGGGCAATACCAAAAGACTGGAACAACCGTTCCGTATGGTCACGCGAGAGACGCGGCTCCGTCACACGGGTCGTTCCTTCGGCGAACAAGGCTGCGAGTAACAATGCTGACTTGATCTGCGCGCTCGCCACCGGCGAGGTGTAGTTGATTGCGCGGAGACGACTTCCCGTTACCGCTAAGGGGGCGAGTTCACCGCCCTTGCGTCCGGCGATGGTAGCTCCCATTTCCCGCAAGGGCTTGACGATCCGCCCCATTGGTCGGCGACGAATCGATTCGTCGCCGGTCAGTACCGTAAAAAAATCCTGTCCTGCGAGCAGGCCGGTCAAGAGTCGAATGCCCGTTCCCGAGTTTCCGCAATCAATCGGCCCACTCGGCTCGGTCAAGCCCCAGAGTCCCTTGCCGTAGACACGTAGCTCCTCGGCCGATTCATCGATACGTACTCCGAGAGTCTGGAATGCGCGCATCGTATTGAGACAGTCTTCGCCTCGACAATAACCCGCAACCGAACTGACCCCGTTCGCCAAGGCTGTCATGATGATGGCACGATGGGTGATCGACTTATCGCCCGGGACAGAAATCGTTCCCCGTAATGGTCGGCCTGGCGTGACAGTCAAAGTTGCCATATAGATAGGTGCTATGCAGACGGAGCAGGTCGCACAGAGAATTTTTCTCTTTCCTGCTTGGCCCGCTCAAGTTCTTTCTCGATACCTGTGACATCACCGACTCGAATGAACTGTTTCAATTGGCTCAACGAACGTTCATAGGCCTCAATGAACGTGACCAAATTGTCTCGGTTCCAGAGGAAAATATCGCGCCACATTTCTGGGGAGCTCGCGGCAATCCTGGTCGTGTCCCGCAACCCGCCGCCCGAGTGGCCCGCCAGATCGAGTGCGGGAATTTGTCGGTCGCGAATTTCAGCGAGGGCATTGATCAAGGCAAAGGCCACCACATGAGGCAAATGGCTCACCGCTCCGAGAATTTTGTCATGCAGATGGGCATCCATTGTGAGCACCACGGAGCCGGTTTCCTCCCACATCGTGCGGACCCGTTCAAGCGCCTGGGGGTCCGTCCGGTCCGTCGGAGTGATGATGCAGCGTGCACCGACAAAGAGCTGATCAGATCCGGCCGCCACGCCGGTCTTTTCCTTGCCGGCAATGGGATGGGCTCCGACAAAATGGACCCCCTCCGGCATGGCCCGTTCAGCCTGTTCGACCAGCCGACCCTTTACGCTTCCGACGTCGGTCACAATGGCGCCTTTTTTTAGGCATGATGCCCACTCAGTCAGGTGGCGATCATAGGTGTCAACCGGTGTGGCCAACACGACTAGGTCGGCATTCTCCACTCCATCTTTGGCAGCGCGCACGAAACGATCGATCGCGCCAAGTTCGACCGCTGTTTTCAAGTTCCCGACACTCCTCCCGACCCCGATGACATTTGCCGCCAACCCCTTTCGACGAAGTATCATGCCGAGCGATCCACCGATCAGCCCCACTCCGATGATTGCGACTTGGGTGAAATGCAGCGCCATTACAGTTCACGACCGACTGCGACGGCAATCTTTCCCATGTCCCGCATCAGTTCCTTGAACTGACTCGGCTTTATGGATTCTTCACCGTCGCACAGCGCACATTCCGGGTTCGAATGGACTTCGATCAGGATGCCATCTGCTCCCGCGGCCACTGCAGCTTTCGACATCGGCGCCACCAGATTCCATTTCCCTGTGGCATGGCTGGGGTCGACGATGACGGGCAAATGCGAGAGTTCTTTCAAGGTAGGAACAGCAGCGAGATCGAGTGTATTGCGATATTGCGTTTCGAAGGTCCTGATCCCCCGTTCACACAGTATGACGTTCGGATTCCCTCGGGACATGATGTATTCTGCCGACAGGAGAAATTCTTTGATCGTCGCCGAAAGCCCCCGCTTCAAGAGCACCGGCTTGTCGTAGGCCCCAACCTCCTTGAGGAGCTCAAAATTCTGCATGTTGCGGGCGCCAATCTGGATTATGTCGGCTTTTTCGAGAAACAGCTCGATATCACGGGTATCTAGAATCTCGCTGACCACCGGCAACCCGGTTTGTTTTCTGGCCTCAACCAGATAATCCAATCCTTCACGTCCCAACCCCTGAAAGGAATAGGGCGAGGTCCGAGGCTTGTAGGCGCCGCCGCGCAAAATACTCGCTCCGGCCGCCTTGACTTCGTGAGCGATGCCGACCGTGACTTCGAGCCGTTCTACCGCGCAGGGTCCCGCCATGATGATCAGTTTGCTGCCCCCCACCTTCCTGCCGCTGACATCGATAACCGTGCCTTCACGCTTAAACTCTCGGCTGACAAGTTTCCAGGGCGCGAGAATCGGCAACACGCTTTCAACACCCGGCATGGCCGTGAGGGGTTGGTTGTGCAGTATCCGATCGTCGCCGACAACCCCGATGATCGTCCGCTCCTGACCAGTCGACAGTTGCGACTTCAGCCCCAGTTCACGCAGTCGATCGATAATATGGTCGACTTCCCGTTCGCTTGCCTCTGGTTTTAGTACGATAATCATGTTGCCCTCACTAGCAGGATGCTGAAAAAGTCCGCCAGCATCGTTCTCGCTTCGCTCAGAGGCTCAACGTACCGAAGCGTACGCCTCGCCTCTTCGCTCGCTGCGGCCTTGCTGAACAGCCTTTTTGAGCATCCTGCGTGATTACTAGGCACTCAATGCGAGTGGATCACCCGCTTGAGTGCAGCCAAGAATTCCCTGTTTTCTTCCTCGAGGCCAATGGTCACTCGAACCATAGGCCCATCAATGTGACGAATGATGATGCCTTCCCTCAGCAGGGCCTCAAATACCGCCCGGCCGTCACGTCCGACGTCAACATAGACAAAATTCGCTTCGCTTGGGATTGGGGTAAACCCAAGCGAGGACAATCCATTGACCATCTGCCTCATCCCTGCTTCATTCACCGCCCGGCTCCGGGCCACATGTTCCTCGTCACCGAGGGCGGCGCGCGCGGCGCGCTGCGCGAGGCTATTGGCGTTGAAGGGAGGGCGCACTCGATTCAAGAAACTAATGATCTCCGCTGTCGCGACACCGTACCCGATTCGCAATCCAGCGAGGCCGTAGATCTTCGAAAAAGTCCGCAGCACAATCACATTCCGTCCCAGTCTCACATACGCCATGGAGTCCGGAAACTGCTGGCTCCTGACATATTCAAAATAGGCTTCGTCGAACACCACGACCACATGGGCAGGCACGCGCGAGAGCAGCAGTTCGACTTCATCGGCTGTCACCATCGTGCCGGTTGGATTATTGGGGTTACAGAGGAACAAGAGCCTTGTTCGGTCGGTGACAGCGGCCGCCATTGCCTGAAGGTCGTGTCTCCACTGCTTCAATGGGACGACGACAGGCTTTCCGTGGGCTGCCGTGACTTCCATCTTATAGATGACGAAGGTCTGATCGGCCATGACCGCTTCGTCTCCCGGGGCCAAAAACGTGCGGGCGAGCAGGCCCAAGATTTCATCCGATCCATTCCCGAGAATGACGTGATCCAGTGTCACCTTCCAATGATTTGCCAGGGCTTCACGCAGGCGGAATGCACCGCCGTCTGGGTAGCGATGCAGGGCCGAGCTCCCCTCACGTAACGCCGTGAGGGCCTTCGGAGATGAGCCCAAGGGGTTCTCGTTAGAGGCCAGTTTAATGACGCGTGTGAGGCCCAGTTCCCGTTGCAGCTCCTCAATCGGTTTCCCGGGAACGTAGGGACTCAGTGAGGCAATATCTGGATGGACGTTCAGTGCCATGACATCAACTGTGGGCTGGATAGGATCCGAGGACTTTCATAAACAGGCAGCGGCCAACGATTTCATCGACGGCTTTCTTGACCCGGTCTTCCTGGATGTGTCCTTCGACATCAACGAAGAAGATGTACTCCCAGGCTTTTCGTCTGGAAGGGCGCGATTCGATCTTGGTCAGGCTCAGGCCATGAGAGGCAAAAGGCCTGAGTAGATCATACAGGGCGCCGACTTTATCTTTCACTGAGAGCATCAAGGAGGTCTTATCCTTTCCCGTACGCTCGGGCGGTTTCTGAGACAGGACCAGGAAGCGGGTCATGTTGTTCAAATTATCTTCGATGCGGGACTTAATGACCTTCAAGCCGTACAACTGGGCCGCCAACTCTGAGGCAATAGCGGCAACAGCGGGATTTTCCACGCACAGCTCTGCGGCACGTGCGGTGCTCGCCACTTCCGACCAGGGCACATCGGGCAGGTTGGTTTCCAGCCAGTTGCGACATTGGGCAATGGCTTGGGGATGAGAGTGGATGGTTTTCACATCTCCCATCACGCCGGATTTCGACATCAAGTGATGGGAGACTTCTTGGAGTACCTCGCCATAGATCAGAAGCTCGGAATCAATGAACATATCAAGCGTGTGGGTCACCACACCTTCTGTCGTATTCTCGATCGGGACTACTCCAAAATTGACGCGCCCTCGTTCGACTTCACTGAATACCTCTCTGATGCTATTGGCCGGAATATATTGAGCGGACGACCCGAATTTTTGCACACAGGCCATGTGCGTAAACGTAGCCCTAGGGCCCAGATAGGCAACCTTCTGAGGGCCTTCGAGCGAGAGGGAGGCGGACATGATTTCTCGATAGACTGGCCGAATGGCCTCGGATGGAAATGGTCCGGAGTTCTGTCGCACGAGGCGCTCGATGATCGCCGCCTCCCGCGCCGGGGTATGGAGATTGGCACCCGAATCTTTCTGTTTCTTGATCTTGCCGATTTCGATGACACTCTTGGACCGCTCATTCAACAGGCGCAAGATCTCATCATCGATGCGATCGATTTCTTTCCGGTAGTTGGAGAAGTCCCCGGACACAACTAATTCCCCCTCTTCCCACCCATGGATATGGGCTTCCCTCCTTACGCTGGAAGGGAGCAGGCCAAGTCATAAATGATACAGGAACCATTCCTGGCAATGCAAGGAGACCTTCAACGTTTCATGGGCTTGCAGAATGGTCCCGGCTGTTCACGTCTCGATTAGGAGGACGTAACAGCGGCCAGGCTTATCACGAGAAAAGAGGGGAGATCGGCTTCTTAAAATGGTCGTAGGCGCGCTTCGTGGCTTGGCGGCCACGGCCGGTTCGTTCGAGAAAGCCGGCCTGAATCAGATAGGGCTCATGGACATCTTCGAGCGTGCCCTTATCCTCCTGGACCGCAGCAGCCAGGGATTCCACCCCGACCGGTCCTCCAGCAAACTTGTCAATGATGGTGAGAAGAATCTGACGATCCATCTCATCGAACCCCCCCGTATCAACGCCCAGCCATGTCAATGCGTCCTGGGCCACAGTCTGGGTAATTCGTCCCGCCGCCTTGATCTGGGCATAGTCGCGTACCCGTTTGATCAGCCGGTTCACGATGCGTGGGGTTCCGCGAGCGCGACCGGCAATCTCGCTCGCTCCCTCGGAATCGATCGGGATCCCGAGGACTCCAGCCGAGCGTGTCACAATCGTCTGCAACTCCATCGGAGAATAAAAGTCCAGGCGGTGAACAAGCCCAAATCGGTCACGAAGGGGAGAGGTCAGGGCACCGGCCCTCGTGGTGGCCCCGACGAGCGTAAATCGGGGGAGATCTAATTTCACCGTCCTGGCAGCAGGCCCCTGGCCGATCACGAGATCAAGCTGGTAGTCCTCCATCGCCGGATAAAGCGCTTCCTCAACAGCGGCAGGGAGACGGTGAATCTCGTCGATGAACAGAACATCGTGCTCTTGGAGGTTCGTCAGGATGGCGGCTAAGTCGCCCGCATGGGCCAACACGAGCCCAGAGGTTGAGCGGAGTGCGGTCCCCATCTCGCGAGCAATGATGTGGGCGATGGTCGTCTTCCCCAACCCAGGGGGGCCGTAAAAAATTGTGTGATCGAGCGCTTCCTCCCGCTGCTTAGCCGCCTCGATACAGATCCGAAGGGATTCTTTCATCCGCTCCTGGCCAACATACTCTTCCAGGGTCTGCGGACGCAGCACAGCCTCGACACTTCTCTCTTCGTCCGTGATCTGCGTACCGACGACTCGCTCAACCATCGTAGCGGACTCTCTCTCGGTGGTCTTATTTCTTCTCCGGTGTTGGAAGGTACTTGGGGGGAGGCGGCAAGGCGCCTTGCCCGGGTGTTGCTGTACCCCCGCAGTCCGGCGGGCATATCTTTCCTCCTTGGGTCGGATCCGGAAGGTTCAGTTCCAGCTTCTCCAACTGACATTGGGTGAGACGCCCTCCCTCCCGATTTCCACAGCGAGCCGGCACATTTGAATTGCCGATTTCACGATAACCGTCGGGGCATGATCCGCAGACGGACAGAAGATTCGCTCCTAGCGGGACACACTGAACAAGGGTGGGGTCGCCGTCCTTGCAGATCTCTTTAGCCTCTGTCACGCCGGTGGTAGCGTAGCCTTCAGGACATGTACCACACGTCTTGCGAATGCTTTTGGGCTCATTCGGCTCTTCGGCTTGCCCGGGTAAGTTCCATAGCCCCAAGAAGAACACCACCAGCCCGATGGGCAAGAACATCCGAGCTGTCAGCTGAATCACTCTGGTCATCATGTCGCTCTCTTCTTATCTCTTTGCCAACTCTTTCAGAGACTCACGAATCATATCTTTAAGCACAATGGATGCGGGATTGAACTTCTTCACCTGTTTGAGCGCATCTTTGGCATCTTGTGGGCGATAACCCAAATTCACGAGCGCCGACAACGCGTCGTCGAAGGTCACGTCTTGTCCCTGCCCGGGTGAATCATTTGCAGACAAGAGGCTGGGATGGAGCTTTCCCACTTTGTCCTTGAGCTCCAACACGAGTCGGCTTGCCGACTTGTTCCCGATCCCTGGAACCGTCGTCAGCTTTTCGACATTTTCTGACTGAATCGCCGACACCAGATCGGACACTGGAAGAGCCGACAGTACGCTGAGCGCCAATTTGGGTCCGACCCCGGACACGCTGGTCAGCAGCACAAAAGCCTCTTTCTCTTGCGACGTGAGAAATCCGAAGAGTTGAATGGCGTCTTCCCGGACATGGGTGTGGACGCTCAGCGAGGTATTCTCGCTAAGATTCGGTAACCCATAGTAGGAACTGAGAGGAATAAACACTTCGTAGCCGACCCCCTGAACGTCGAGGACCAGATGAGTCGGTGCCTTGAAGGCCAATCGGCCTGTCAATAAAGCGATCATACTCTAAGAGGCAACATAGGCTGAAGGTGTTCAGGTTGAAGGCTGAAGCATTCTGAACTCCGACCTTCAGCCTCAACGCCTGAGCAGCTACCGCTGTCGTTCATCCAGCGGCGGCTACTTTCTCCATCACCTCATCGGAAATATCGAAGTTCGCATGAACTTTCTGTACATCATCATGTTCGTCCAAGACCTCCATCAACTTGAGCATTTGTTCGGCTGACTTTTCCTCTAGTCTGATGGTGTTCTGAGGAACAAATGTTACATCCGCAAGCGTAGTATTGATCTTGGCATCCCCGAGGGCTTTCTTGACCTGCTCAAAGTAGTGCGGATCTGTGAGGATTTCAAAGCTCTTCTCTCCCACCTTCACGTCCTCCGCTCCTGCATCAAGGACAAGAGACAAGAGGGTATCTTCGTCGACGCTGTGCTTCTCAACCGTGAGCAGCCCCTTTTTATGAAACTGCCAGGAGACGGCGCCCGCTTCTGCCATATTGCCGTGATTTTTCGTGAGGAGGTTTCGTAGCTCGGCAACGGTGCGATTGCGGTTGTCACTGGTAATTTCCATCAATATACCGGTTCCTCCGGGCCCATAAGCTTCCAGAGTGAATTCTTCATACACCAAGCCGGGCAATTCTCCCGTGCCTCGCTGAATGGCTTTTTTCAGCGTATCGCCGGGCATGTTGGCTTCTTTTGCCTTCGAGATAGCCAACCGGAGCCGCGGATTACCATCTGGATCGGCGCCCGAGCGAGCCGCAATTGCCACCTCGCGGATAATTCGTGTGAAGATCTTTCCGCGCTTGGCGTCTTGGGCCCCCTTGTGCCGTTTGACCGTTGCCCAATGGCTATGTCCACCCATACCTACTCCATGTAGCGGGACTCAGGGAATCCGACTACTCTCAAACACCATTTCATTATTTCATTCGCTGAGAGTTCGTACTCGTAGCACAGGGTTTGGAAGGCTGTCAATTATGCCGGAAGCCGTACCGCGGCAGGGTAAATTACTCTGAATACTGCAACAGCTGTACTCCGATGAACAGAATCAACAGGGCCCAGAGTAACTCCCATCGAGAAGAACCCTTGTGAGTCGAGGCGCGGAACCAATCGGACAGTAATTTACACGACCCCGCCGTCACCGACATCGTGCCCATAATCGTATGGTCCAAGGCGATTCGAGCAGCCGAGGGATGGAGACCGTGTGAGTGGCCGAACAACATCAATCCTCCGATGACGGCAAACAACGGCAGGGGTGTGACCCACACCGTATGACCAATGGTTCCAAGTCGACGGAACAGCTCGATCACTCCCACCATCAACGACAAGATCGCGTAACTCTTATGCTGAAAAATCTCCGAGTCACTGCCGAAGAACGTTTCCATGAAACTGAGCGAGCCGATGGGCCAAGCTTCATGGTCACTCCAGATGAAGAGGTACAAGCTTGTGGTGAGCAGAGCTCCCGGCAGAAGAAACCTAGTCCAAGCCCAGAACGGCGTTGCCAGCGCCTGGCGCAGCTCGCTCAGGCCGATGATCAGAACCAATATTCCAACGAGATGATGGTTAAACTCCGAATAGGCCACGCCCTGGGTTGAACCTTCCCATCCACTCACGCTTGTCCCATGATGATCGTGCCCGTGAGCGGGTGAGCCTTCGCCTGGCTGGGCATAGAGTGGAGCTGTGTTGATGAGAAGCATCATGCAGAGACCAACCAGGACGATCGATAGCCACCCACGCGGGACTTGAAGTTCCACCCACGATGCAAGTGGCCGCCGTTTCAAGGGAAACTCTAGCTGGTGTGTTGGGTGGGGATGAGGAGGGCTCCGAGGTGCCGGAGCCGTTGAAAGTATGGCCGACAGCCTTCTTCAAGTTCGTCGGTCAGATTATCCAGATCGGCGACACAATCTTCGAGGATCCCGATCCGCTGGGCGTCAAGGCCTTCAGGGCTATCGAGGAAATACACCACGCACCCGCTGATCACTGTATCGAGGGTCATCAGCGGTCCCTCGTGCAGGTTTCCCACTTGCGGCCATCGCTCCTTCTTGTGGGCTTCCCAAAGGGACAACACGACGTCTCGATCCATCCCGAAGGCCTCTTTCATCCCTTCCGACTCGGCTATAGCCGGGCCACCCTAGCGCATCCAGTAAGAGGACTGCAAGAGTGAGGGGGCCAAGCCCCTGCATTCTCCTTCAATCATGCGTATGGGGAACTCACGGATAGAGTCCACGATGGAGGTGAGCTTGAGCGACTTTGTCAATCCCACTCATCAAGGCAGCCATGCGCATAGAGGTGTTCTTGGAGACAGAGAATTGCAATGTCCGATGGAAGGCGGAGGTGAGAATATCCTGCAGGCGAGCTTGAATATCTGTCGCTTTCCAGAAAAAACGCTGCAGATCCTGCACCCATTCGAAGTACGACACGATCACGCCGCCTGAGTTGGCCAGGATGTCCGGAATAATAAAGACTCCGTGGTCCTGTAGAATGCGATCCGCCTCCAGTGTCGTGGGGCCGTTCGCTCCTTCAGCGAGGATTCTGCAGCGCAGTTTCGCGGCATTGCGTTCGGTGATCTGCTCGGAGAGGGCGGCAGGGACCAGGACGGTGCAGTCGAGTTGGAGCAATTCGTCGTTGGAAAGCCACTCCCCCAGCCTGGTGTCATGGAGGGACTGGCCCCCGGTTTTGTAGCGTGTGAAGAGCTCCGAGATGTTCAACCCGTTCGAATTGTGGATGCCTCCGTTCACGTCGCTCACTGCGATCACACGGGCCCCATATTCCTGCATGATACGGGCTGTATGGAACCCGACGTTGCCGAATCCCTGAATTGCCACAGTGCTGTTTCGAATGTCGAGCTTGAGGTGTTGAAGTGCTTCTATGGTGACATAGACGACTCCACGGCCGGTGGCCTCCTCACGCCCGAGGCTTCCTCCAATCGATAGGGGCTTACCCGTGACGACGCCCGGCACAGCAAATCCCACTTGCTGGCTGTATGTATCCATGATCCAGGCCATGACCTGGGCGTCTGTCCCGACATCCGGGGCGGGGACGTCCTTGTCTGGTCCAATCAACGGGAAGATCTCTGCTGCATAGCGTCTGGTCAATCGTTGTAGTTCCGCTCGTGACAATTTTTTGGGGTCAATTGCAATACCCCCTTTGGCTCCGCCGTAGGGCAGGTCGGCGAGTGCGCATTTCCAGGTCATCCACATGGCAAGAGCCGCGACCTCTCCAAGATTGACATCCGGATGGTAACGAATGCCGCCTTTTGAGGGGCCCCGGGAAGAATCGTGCTGGACGCGATAGCCTGTATAGACCTCCACCCGGCCGTCATCCATCCGGACCGGGACACTGACCATCAGCGACCGTTGCGGAAGTTTCAGCCGTTCTCGCAAATTATGATCAAGCTCCATGGCCTCGGCCGCTTGATCGAATTGTGCAACCGCCAGACGGAAGGTTGCTGTATCAAGTTCGTGCATCCTGTGTTCCTTTGGTCAGGTGTCTAGCGGGACTGCCGATGTATGACCATGGCCGTCATGCCCCTGTCCCATGATGTCGGGCAAGAGACTTTCCCATCGAATGTCGAATATTCGGGCGAATTCCTCAGCAATCTGTTGTGCAACGACTGAGGGCGGCAGCATGGATTGCCGGACCTCAGCCATGGACGTGACAGGGCATTGTGACAGTCCGCAGGGCATGATATAGGAAAAAGGGGATAGATCCAGATCGACATTCAGGGCAAATCCATGAATCGTGACCCCGTGATCGATCCGGACTCCGATCGCCGCAATTTTCGCATCAGTGTGATTCCGGCGAACCCAGACGCCAGGTTTCTTCTCCAGACGATAGCCCTCAATCCCCCATCGCAAGAGGGTATGGATCAACACCTCCTCCAACTTCCACACATACTGCTTCGGCCCTGAGCAATAGTGTGACAGCTTCAGGATCGGATAGCCCAGGACCTGCCCGGGTCCATGGTAGGTAATCGAGCCGCCCCGATCGACGGACTGGACGGTGGCGCCTGTCCGGCGCAGGACTTCACCCCCGAGGCTCCAATGTGCCGGTTGTGTCATACGGCCCAGGGTAAAGACCGGTGAGTGCTCAAGCAGCAACAACACATCCCCTTGCCTTTCCGCAATCCGTTCTTCCTGCAGTTTTTTCTGAATGGCCCATGCTTCGTCATAGGGGATCGGTTGTGAAAAGCGGACGAGCGTGCCTGTTCGAGGTGGTAGCGGAATAGGGTCGGTCCCCTGTCCCGGGAAGTCAGGACTTGGGGTTGGTCCATCAAGGAGGCTCATGCAAATACCAAATGGGGCCTCGTCTGGTCGAATCGCCCGCATTGTCGCACAAGTCGTCTCTGGGTGAAAGTCGTAGAACGGACAAGAGACGAGGATCGTCCCCGCCTCTTTCTGCTTTACAAGCGAGTGGTTTACCGGATGGCGGCAAACATTTCCTTCACCTGGGGGGTCTTCAGTTTCTTCAACGCTTTTGCTTCGATCTGGCGAATTCGTTCCCGCGTCACCGAGAGGCTCTGCCCTACTTGCTCCAGTGTGCGGGGCTGATCGTGGCCGACACCGAAGCGCAGCCGGATGACAGTTTGCTCTCGGGGCGTAAGCATGCCGAGTATACGTTCAAGCTGGTTCGACAGTTCCGTCCGATGCACATGGGCATCGGGTTGGACTGCTTGCAGATCGGGGAGCAGTTCCCCAAATTCCGTATTTCCGTCACCCACCGGCTTCTCAAGGGCGACTGGCTCCTGGAAGGCCTGCATGGTTTCGCGGAGCCGCTCCGGTCTCATCCGTAGTACCCGCGCGATCTCTTCGAGTCGAGCCGGCCGGCCCAGCTGTTGCCCCAGTCGTCTGGTCACGCGGAGGATGCGATGTGAGGCTTCTGTCTGGTGGACTGGAATGCGGATGGTCCGGGATTGATCCGCCAGAGCGCGCGTGATGCCTTGGCGGATCCACCAGGTCGCATAGGTGCTGAATTTGAATCCTTTGCGGTATTGATAGCGCTCTGCCGCTTTCATGAGTCCGATATTTCCTTCTTGCACGAGATCGAGCAACGTCAGCCCGCGGCCCGTGTAATGCTTTGCGACGTCCACGACGAGGCGGAGGTTGCAGCGCACCAATTCATCCTTTGCCCGTTCGAGTATGATGCGAGCAGAATGGAGGGCGACCAATCCTTCCTTGAGCTGCTTGGCGATGGAAGCCGGAAGCTTCTGCTGCCCGGTTCCCTGCTCGATCATGTCGGTGAGACTCTTCTCGGCCTTGTCGATCGCGGTAGCTGAAAATCCGCTCAAGCCTCTGACCATCTGGAGTGTGCGCCGGGCCTCGCGCACGGAGTCCGAATGCTTGAGCTTTGAGAAGACTTGTATGACTTGGCGTAACGTTTTTCGAATGGTACTCGTTCCGTCATCGATCTTCTTCGCTAGCGCGACTTCTTCTTCTCTGGTCAAGAGGGCGCGTTCGCCGAAGGAACGAAAATAGAGTGACTCCAGCAAGAACGGGCCGCCGCTCGCAACGGTGCGAGTCTCTGTTTTTGACGTCTCCTCGGGCTGGTCTTCTTCGGATGAACCTCGGCTGATCGCTTCCAACAGATCGCTCGCTTCGGGGTCGTCCGCATCAACGTCCTTCGCCAGCGTAAGCGACTCTTCCGGATCAGTGTTTGAGAACAGATTCTTTTTCATATCGTCATCCCTCCTCTGGCAACCGATGTTTGACTTCACGTGGTTGCGATTTCAAGGGGCTTGCGTGCTCCTGCTCTAGTCTATGAGAGACAGCGATTCGCCAAACGATTCATTGTAGACTCCCTTCTCCATGGTTCCTCTGCTATCTCTCTACGTAGCAAGTCCTATGCTGGATCGCTCATGAGAACGACAGATCGCAATCACGAGGAAAAGGCGACACTATTAAAGCTCTCTAATGAGGATATGTGAGAGGCAGTGAGGCGATCTTGCTACAGGTGTGTAGGGTGGCCATAAGGCGACTGGCCCAATCGCCACATCTACTTTTGGCTCAACTCTTCTGTCCCGGCACGCGACGTAGTGTCGTCTAAGATACGAGGGAAGTGGCATACAGGTAGCCTTTCATTCGAATTATCGGGCGATCCTAGTCTGCCACCTGGTGACTTGCCTTGTTGAAAACCTGGCACAGCACTTCTAGAATAGATTCCCGATGTCGCATTTCCAGTCAGGCGAACGTATCCACTTAGTCGACAAGAAAGGGCGGCAGTATGCCCTGACCCTGAAGGCTGGAGATCTTTACCAGCTGAGCGGTCACAAAATTTCTCACGACGACCTCATCGGAAAGCCCGATGGTTCTTTAGTCACACTCTCCGGCAACAAGACGATGTTAGCGCTTAGGCCTACGTTCGGCGACTATGTACTGAAGATGCCGCGTGGCGCGCAGGTGTTGTATCCGAAGGATCTTGCGCTCATTCCTATGTGGGCGGATGTCTATCCTGGTGCGCGCGTATTCGAGGCGGGGACAGGCTCCGGCGCGTTGACGATGGCCCTCTTGCGTGCCGTTGGGCCAAGGGGCCTGGTGGTGACTTATGAAGCCCGTGAGGATTTCGCGAGAACGGCGATGATGAATATTGAACGATACATGGGCCCGGTGCCGAATCTCCTCCCGCTTCGCCGGAACGCGTACGAGGGGATCAGCTTGCTCGATGATGGTCTGCCCTTCGATCGTCTCGTCCTAGATCTTCCCGAACCCTGGCAGGTGGTACCGCATGCTGCACAGGTCCTTCGTTCCGGCGGCATGTATTTGAGTTTTGTTCCTACTGTTCCTCAAGTGGTGCAGACGGTGGAGGCCCTTGAGCGAGCGACGGTCTTCGGTATGGTTGAAACATTTGAAACGTTGCTGAGGACCTGGTCGATTCGGGGGCGCAGTATACGGCCTGATCATCGCATGGTCGCGCATTCAGGATTTATCACAGTGGCTAGGAAAATCGAATCTGGCCTGTGGCCCGCGGCTCAAACTGTTGAGTCTGTCGGTGGGGCCACTGATGCATACGAAGAACGAGAGGATCACGTAGGATGAATCGGTTAAGTGGAAAGGTTGCGGTCGTCACAGGCGGCAACGCCGGTATCGGTGAGGCGATTGCGAAAGCTTTTGCACGTGAGGGGGCATCGGTCGTGATCACAGGGAGACGGCAAGATGAGCTGTACCGGGTCGTGAGCGACATTCTGAAGGAGCAGGGCAAGGTGTTCGCCGTTGTCGGTTCGGTGACAGATGAATCCCATGTCCAGGAAACGGTACGTCAGGCGGTGCAGCAGTTTGGACGGCTCGACATCCTCGTCAACAATGCCGGGGTAGGGGACTTTGGGAGGCGACTCCACGAGATCGATGATGCGACCTGGGCGCATGTCCTCGACGTCAACTTGAGCGGAGTATTCCGCATGACGAGGGCTGTCCTACCACAGATGTTGAAGCAGGGGAAGGGAGCCATCGTCAATATCTCCTCTGTCGCGAGTCTGATTGGGCTTCCCACATTGCCGGTCTATGCAGCCTCTAAGGGGGCGCTCGATGCTATGACCAGAGCCCTTGCGGTCGACTACGCTAAGGAGGGCATTCGCTGTAATGTGGTGAATCCAGGGCTCATCGATACGCCGATGGCCGCTCCGCTGATGAGCAACCCTGAACAACTGGATCCCATTCTCTCTCACTATCCTATCCGCCGAGCCGGGAAACCAGAAGAGGTGGCCAGTATGGTCCTCTATCTGGCCTCCGACGAGGCAGCCTGGGTCACAGGCGGAACCTTTTCTATCGATGGAGGGATGACCATCTCGTGAGTAGATGCCTCTTGGGAAATAGTGAAGGCCCCACTCGCGGCGATGGGTACATTGTGAGTTGAGCTAAAGACGAAACAGCAGTCACAATCTTTTAACCCATGGAAATCAACGCGCACACTCAGCTTTGTGGTGTAATCGGCAATCCAGTCGAGCATTCGCTCTCACCCGCCATTCACAATGCCGCGTTCCAGAAGCTCGGGCTGAACTTTGTGTATCTCGCGTTCCGGGTGGAAGCGATCGAGGATGCGGTCAAGGGTCTTCGCGCCTTAGGCAACTTTCGCGGCGCCAGCGTGACCATCCCCCATAAGATGGCAGCCGTTCCGTTTCTTGACATAGTCGAGCCGACCGCGCGTCATATCGGCGCGATCAATACCATTGTTGCTACGGAAGGAACCCTCACAGGGTATAACACCGATGCGACCGGCGCGTTGCGGGCGCTTCGTGAAGGCGCGGTTGCCTTGAAAGAGCGTCAAGTTACCATGCTGGGGTCAGGAGGCGCTGCCCGAGCGATTGCATTCGCGCTTGGAGCAGAGGCTGGGATCGATCGTTTGACCATCCTTGGAATCGATGCCCAGGAACGCACAGCCTTGGCACGAGACCTCCAGTCGAACACAGGGATGATCGTGCAGGAATTGCCTCTTGATGAGAGGACATTGCGAAAGGTTCTGCCGGATACTCACGTGCTGATCCATTGTACGCCGATGGGTATGTGGCCCAAAGTGCATGATACCTCTGTGCCGGCGACATTACTTCATGCAGGACTAACGGTCATGGATATTGTCTACAACCCTCGGGACACCCAGTTGCTGAAAGATGCCAAGGCAGCAGGCTGCCGGACCATTCCAGGGCTCGAGATGTTCTTTCATCAAGCTGCGGCCCAGTTCGAACTCTGGACTAATCAGGCTGCTCCAGCCGATGTCATGCGCTCTGTCCTGGAATCCCGTTTCTCATGAATATCGTGCTGATTGGCTATCGGGGGACCGGCAAGAGTACGGTGGGCAGACTGCTTGCTGCGCGATTGGGACGAGAGCTTGTGTCCACCGATACAGAGATTGTTAAACGTGCAAAGCGCACGATTCCGGAGATCGTGACTCAAGAGGGATGGGAGTATTTTCGCGATCTGGAGTCCGATATCTGCAGAGAACTCGCCAGCCGTGACCGGCTTGTGATCGACACCGGCGGTGGAGCCATACTTCGCACGCAGAATGTCGAGGCCTTGAAGAAGAATGGCACCGTGTTTTGGCTGACAGCCTCCGTCGAGACGATCGCGAAACGAATCGGCGGTAACAATCAGCGTCCGTCGTTGACCGGGACCAAGTCGTTCGTCGATGAAATTCAGGAGGTGTTGCGGGAACGGACGCCGAAATATCAAGCGGCGGCCGACCATAGGATCGAGACCGACGATCAATCAATCAATCAGCTGATTGAAACGTTACTCACGCTGGTGTGAGCAGGCTCGATCATGGTCTCTGCCATGTCAACACGAGGCTGTGCCCTCGCCTCCTCCTTGACAGGATCTCATTCGAAGTGTTTGAAATAGCCACGTGCGCCCGTAGCTCAATTGGATAGAGCATCGGACTTCGGATCCGAGGGTTGGGGGTTCAAGTCCCTCCGGGCGCACCATATAATCAACAGGTTGCCTCTTCTCTTCCCGTTTCCCCACCAGATTGGTCACGGTTTTGGTCACGGTTCCAGAGAGACTTCCTCGGTTCACAGCGTCCCGAAGGTGCCCTGGCGCGAGATGGCTATACCGAAGGGTTGTTTGGATATCACGATGACCAAGAATCTCTTTCACGGAGACTAAATCCACTCCGGCCATGACTCTTCGGCTCGCGGCGGTATGGCGTAGCGAATGCCAGCAAGCCCCAACAATTCCCGCCTTCCGTAAGCCAGGCTCAAACGACCGGCGAAGGAACGCACGGCTGTCCATTGGCTGAGAGACGTTCTTTAACCCTGGGAAGACCCACGCCGACCGCAGAAACGAGTCAAATGACCTCAATATCACCTGGGCTTCCTTGCTCAAGGGCACATGCCGGGTTTTTCCTCCCTTGGGCAATGGAAGAGTGAGGACACCGTTTTCTAGGTCAACCTGATCCCATCGCAAACTAAATTGTTCTCCTCGCCTCAGACCCGTCTCAATCGCAAAGGCGACTAACTTCCAGTCGCTCTGTTGCATCACCCCTCGGAGCTGGGCAAGCTCCTCGCCGGACAAAAACCTCGTTCGCTTCACTTCGGGGAAGAACTTCAACCCAGAGACCGGATTCTGAGTCAGCTTCCCGTCTTTAACTGCCAGCATCAGCACATGACGGAGAAACGCAAAATGTCGGTTGATCGTCGCATCGCTCCACCGCCGCTTGGGTTGAAAATCTTTAGAAGCATTCTTGGGACGCGGTTTGAGTTTGGCCCGCATTTTAGCCTGAACCTGCCGGATGTCTTCCCGTGAGACATCGGCCAGCATTCGCTTCCCTAGCAGCAGCGACCACCGACGACCATACCGCCGTTCACCCTCAATGTTCAGATTTGTGGACCCTTCGAGACAACGGAGAATCCACGCCCGAAGCGTGATGTCCTTCCGTGGCGCAAATTTCTCTGGGAAGAACGTCCCTTCCCGAATGTCAGCTTTCAATCGGCCATAGAGGGCTTTGGCCTGTGATTTGGCATCACAGCGGTACCATCGCTCTCTCCCGTGGACATAGATACGGACCCACCAGCCCTTGCGACCCTTTCGTTGGGTGATGCCTCGATCAGTACCTCCTTTGCGTGCCATCTACTCGTCTCCTCTCTCGATGAAACAATCGTTCAGTCCTTGCGGTGTTTTTTCACCGGGTTGTGCGTGGTGTTACTGGCTCGCTCGCGCTGCGCCTGACGGGCCCGGAACCGTTGCACCTTTGCCGCATTCTGACAGGGGTTGGAACAAAACTGCGTGCGAGCACGGTCCGCCACGAAGACTTTGCGACAGCGGGGGCACGTAAGGATCTGCCCACGTCCCTGGATATCGAACAGCAGCATGAGATACATCGCCGCTTCCAGCGTCCCGACGTCCCAAGTAGTGACCCACTGATCCTTTAACACGTCCCATATCGGGCGAGGCCGGATCATCGACAGCCTTGCAGCCATGGCGAACGACGCGCGCCGGCGGATCTCCTTCAGCGACAGGTGCCTGACGCCCGCGTCGTCTTCAGGGTTCAGCGGGCGCACGGGCGGCTGACCGCTCGCTTGTTGTGCCAACTCGATTGCCTCGGCCAGGTCCCAGCGGGCGTGGCGGAAATCATCCAGTGTCATCGGCGTACAGAGCGTCTGATTCGGTCGTGCTCCTGCACTTGCCCGATAGAGATTTGTCTGCTTGACGACCTCCTTTGCATGCTGGGACGACGGTCCTGTGGCCAGTAATGGATAGACGAGCCCGGATTCCGCCGCCCACTGTGCCCAGCCGACATTCTGAAAATTCCCGAGAACCCCGAACCGCTCACAGAAGCGTGCGACCGCCTGGATGTCCTCATAATCCACGTCGAGCAAGAGATAGGGCAGCGACCGTTGCTCGCGGGTCGAGGTTTCAATGGGAAAGTACGAGTCAAAGGGATTGTACGGAACAAAGGGTGGTACGGGGACAAGACGAGTCCCCTCAATGCGGATGCTACTGCGCCACCAGAGGGAAGCTTGTGTGGGGAAGTGAGACATCATGGGTAACCGATATGTAACCTTGAATTGCCTATTGCTAGTTACTAGAGTGTCATCATGAGGTAAGCGGGCTTTGAATGTCAATCATCAACAGCGAGGGAGAGCGATGCAGAAGAACAGTCACCAGTTACTCACCGTATTTGAGGCTGCTGCACGCACTGGTCGCAAGGTCTCGACATGGCGGCGCGATATCCTGTTACGACGCATCCCGTATGTGAAGATCGGGCGATCGGTGCGGATTCCCATTGAGGTGGTCGACCGCCTTATTCGTGATGGATGGCGGGATGCCGTCGACCCCGGAGACGTAGTGCCGTAAGCGAACGGTTCCGAGAGAAGACGCCACGATGGACCACGTTCAACACTTGCAGGGAAAGGGCCACCCGTGCTGTGCCGATGCGCTGGCTGGCGCCAGCCAGCCGCGCACGGCTGCCGGGCCCCCGGCAGCCCCTAAACTTGACAAGAGGACATTTCTCGACGATCACTCTCAGTCTCACTGCTCCGCACTCCGGGCGATCGGGTCCGCGTGGACGATTAAGATTCATGACTTTGGAACACAGTGGGTCGAGGCTTCGTGGGGCCTGTCTGATCCCCGACCTGGGAAGAAAGGGTGCAAGGGGAGATCACGCAATCGAGCACACAATGAGCAACGGGCGCGAGCGAGAGCCACGGGAGAGATCAGAAGAAAGTGCATTACGATCAGCGCGGATCATCTTGTCACGCTCACCTACCGTGACAATGTGGCGAACCGTGATCGAGTCCTTCGAGACTTGGACCGACTCCGCCGGATGCTCACGCGCGCCGGGTACCCGATGCCCTTCGTGGCGGTGCTGGAGTGTCAACAGCGTGGGGCCATTCATCCACACCTCGCCGTGCGAGGTTTCCAGGATGTGCGCCTTCTTCGTCGCTGCTGGTACAAGATCGTGGGCAATGGACAAGGCCAGGTCAACGTGAGAGGCCCACGGTCAGGGAGTTCGCCGGTCAAACTTGCTCGGTATCTCTCCAAATATGTCTCCAAGGATCTGGATAACCTCCCCCGCGAGTTTGGAGAGCATCGCTATTTCAGTTCCCTAGGGATCACGGTCCCGACTGAACGGTTCCAGCTTGTGGTGAGACCACAGGCTCCAGACGTGGAGGCACGGATGTTCGGGCTCCTGTTCCAGGAAATGCTCCGTCGGGTTGGGGAGTACAGCACCCTCAATCAATGGATGGGAGGCGGAGGTACATTCGGATGGATGTCAGGCTTCGCAGATCCCTCTTCTCACTGGATCAGATACAGCTCAAGACCCCTGCCCCCACCCACTCCGGGGCAGGAGGCCAAATCCTAGTCGCGCGCGAAGGGCCTGCAACCGTGCCAGCCTCTTCAGTGATGCTGGCGCGATTGCCAGCCCGGAGGAAGCCACCGCAGCGGGATTGAATCTCCGTTCGCCGGCGGATACGCGGGCGCATCTTGGGGGTAAGGGGGTGTCGTGAGGCTCCCCCTGTTAGGTTTCTTGAGGAGAAGCACATAGCATGCAGAATTTCACTTGATTCAGCTGGTCAAAGCAGCAGGAAAGGGGTGTCCACAATCCTGCCGAGATCTCTCTAAGGCCACCCCCTGTCGAGCCATCTAAAAATCTTACCCACTGGGGAGTCGTTGCGTCATGACCAAATCTTACCGGCGCACGGCGACCTGCTGTCGCTGCTCCTGTCGGTCCTGCTTGACCTTGGCGCTGAACGTCCAGCCCCGCCACGGGGTCACGGTCCGTGGCCGAGGCTTCGTCGGCACGGAGGCCCGCGGCTGGCGGGCTCGCCTCGCCAAGGCCCACAGCTGCTCCAGCTGCACATCGATCCGGGCCGACAAGACGAAGGGATCGGTCCGAGCCAGGAGGCGCTGCAGGTCCGTCACCTTCGCGGCATCGGCCTCCGGGCTGGCGAGGACCCGTGCCCACGGCGTCTGCGGCGCCGCATAGCGGCGAATGAGTCGTGAGCCGAGCCGCACCTTCCGCAGCAGTTTCATCGACGGTTGAAACAGATTCTGAAACAGCCGGAGATCACGATACAGGGCATTGAGCGCCGCGAGGGCCGCGGGGCTGTCGTACCGCTCCCAGCCAACGAGTTTCCGCACATGGGTCCAGTTCTTCTGCTCAATGTGGGCGTTGTCGTCCTTCTTATAGGGCCGGGAGCGCGTAAACTGCACGGGCCGGCTCCGGCGCTGACAAAAGGCCCATACCTGATCATTGATGAACTCACTACCGTTGTCGGAATCCATCCCCCGCAGCGCAAAGGGCAGGTGGCGTTCGATGATGGTCAACGCCTGCACAATGCCCTGTTGGCCTTTGCCCCTGACCGCCTGGCGCTCCACCCACCCGGTCTGAATATCGACACAGTCCAGGGTATAAAGAAATTCCCCGGCCGCAGTCGCCCCGGAATGCGAGACCAGATCAATTTCGAGATAGCCGGGGCGGGTCACATCCCAATGGTCCGTCTTGATCGGGATCATGTGCTTGAGCAACGCGCCCGGCCGTGTCGTTCCATAGAGGGTCCGCTTCAGCCGCTGCTTCCGTGTGTGGAGGCGGCGTTCCACCTGCCGTGGGCTAATGGCCAGCAGCTGCCGCTCCTGTGCCGAGGTCAGCGGGATGCGCTGGCGCAGCCAGGGCAGCCACTGCGGCAGCGCCGCCTTCAGGCGCACCGCACACAAATAGCCGGACGCGGCCCAGAGCTGCGCCAGCACATCAATGACGGCCTCCGAGTAGTGCGGCGCGCGCCGCCCCCGCCGCCGCGGCCTCGGAACAGGCAAGGGTCGGTTGAGCAGCCCAATCGCGTACTTGCGGTGGTAGCCACAGACCCGCATGAATTCGTCGAGAATCCGCTGCTTCTCAGTTCGGCGACTCTGCCGATACCGCACATAAATCGACTCCAGGTACTCGCGCTTCGAGTGCTGTCCCATCCCACTCCGCTCCATGGTGCCCTCCCTGGCGCCGCAGGATGCGGGCCGGAGGGTAAGAAACATAGATGTCGCAACGAGGGCCAGCTGGGTAAGATTTTAGATGACTCAATTCGCACCCTCGATATTTTGGGTGGCTCAAGGTATCCTTTCCTGAGGGTCCAAAAACAAATGATTGAGCACCTAATCAATCATGCCAAATCCATCAACAGTAATTACTATAGGGGGGTTCGGATGTGGTCAAGGATGCTACTGGTTCTCATTTGTGTGAGTGGAGGGCTTGCCGGTTGCGCGAAAGATTCGATACAGCTAACGGCTGAAAACCGTTCGTTGCTGAAGAGTGTCCCATTCTATTCTGTGCATGACGCCCCTCCCTATTTTTACTATGTCACAAGAGGAGAGGAGGTAATGGCGGGTCTCAGTATGGGTCTCCTTAGTTCAGTGAAGCAAGGTTTCCATGATGACTTGGCTGGGCTCTATCATCTGGAGAATCCCAATCGAACGATTGCACAAGATCTTACTCGACGCGTGTTCAAAGAATATGATCTGAAGGACGTTCGCCCGAATGAGTTTGATGGATCATGGAGCGAACCAGAGGATCTGAGGCGTCGTTTTTCACAAGGGTTGCTTCTTGAGGTTCGCACTGCTCAATGGGGACTTCGATCCACTTCGTGGTCGAAATTTCATGTCATTTTGAAATCGAGCGCACGGCTGATATCACTTCAGGATGCTAAAGAGATATGGTACGACACTTGTGTATCTGAAAAGATTGATGGGGGGGAACGAGATCCGACGTTAGAGGACCTTAAAGCAAAGGACGGAGAGATCCTAAAGACGATGGTCAAGGAGGCAACAGAAATCTGTACGGCTGAGTTGTGGACAAAATTCCAACAGCTTACATCGCCAAGGTGAACTTCTGGTTGGCCTAAGAGTTCGCGTGAAACAAATTAAGAGGATGGTCTTTGCCTGTAATAGTAGCCGTTGATTGGTGATTCCGGTCTTCCACCGTCACTGCGAGCGGCATTCGTCGCCCAGTTGCCGAAGGTTCAATCAGTCTAGGGGAAAACTCTGAAGTCTCGGGTCAACAAAGAGTTGTTTTTGACCCCGCCTACTTGACTAGTAATTGTTCCATAATGTCAATGGGTTACAATGCAAATGGCGGAACCATTTTTGACTCCCTGTCTTTCTGTATAAATCAGCCCTTCATCCTGCTGCGCCATGCATCCAAATTATCCCCCCATTTGGGTCTATTGTGCGGTCGTTCGTGTCCCTTCTACAATGCGCCACCAAGAATGCTGAGGAATAATAATTACCTAAGATTGAGAAGGGGGGAATTTATGCAGCGACCACTGTGGATTGTTGCCCTTTTTGTCATGTTTCTGGCTGGATGTAGTTCCTCCGGAACACTTGGTCTCGTAACAAGAAGTACTGCGGACCCGGGTTCCTTGCTAAGAGAGAGCCGAGGCTTCACTGAACTAGGCCCGGTACAGGCAGAATCTTGCCGACATTTTGCTTTAGCGATCATTCCTTGGGGTAGATCTGATTTTGGTACTGTGGTCGATAAGGCCTTGCTAGAAAGAGGTGGTGATGCCATTCTGAATGTGACGGTAGAGACCAGCCTCTACGGCTTTATTCCCATATACAATGTCTACTCGTACACTTGTACCAAAGTACAAGGGATCGCGATCAAGTTTGAGGGACCCAAACAATCGGCCCATCAACTTGGGCAGTGAGCGGGCAATGATGCGAACAGCTCATCCCGTTTCCATTCGACGCCTACTAAATGTTGTTTGTACCACTTTTCGGCCGCAACTCACGGTGCTGTAGATCCAACCACGGAGGGTGATGATGCTGAGCAGATTCTCCGTCCTATATGCATTCCCGAAATCGCTGCTCTTGCTTCTATTGCTCGGCACATTCGGTTGCTCCTCGGCTACCTACATTCGGGCAACGGTGGCAGACAATCCTCTCGATCGAGTGGCACAGCAGGCTCAGGAAAACTGGTCGGTCGAACGAGTGGATGCGAACACCTTGCATCTGAGCGATACTTGGCCGATCCATAGTTTCTTTTCCCTTGGCTATAGCGCGTCTCACGCAAATCTCTTCTATGCCGTGTCTGAGTCTGTTTTGCATATTCAGTACTATTTCCAGTCGATCGCGCTCGGAAATCTGTTTATACCCATTTACCTCCATGCCGAACCAGGTGGGTATGGTGCGCTTCTCAAATCAACCATGAGTGATCAGATTGTGGACATCCTTCGGTGGAGCAATGCCTCGGTGATATCGAGGCGCGAGGGTGATAGATCTGAGCCATTTCCTTCAATGGTTGCTACAACGCCTCCACGCTATTATCCTCCAATGGTTACTACAACGTCTCCACCCTAAGTGAGAGAGAAGATCAGCCTCCTAGTCACCACATCATCATTGTGGCCAAAGTGGCGACGATGCAGTGGTTTCAGCCAGCGGAGAACTCGAGACTGGAGGGAGCGAGCAGTATGAAGAAGAAGGCCCAACCAACAGAAGTGTGCTCATCTTGTGCTCAACTCCACCTCACTCCAGCTCATTCCAACCCACTCCAGCCAAAGTCGCTTTTTTCGTAACTCTTGGCTGGAATTGGCCTGAATGAGCCAGAGTAGGCTGGAGTAGGGTGTGGCAACGCTTTCCTAAACCGCTTGTCTTCCTGGTCTTGGCATCTCAATCCGGATGGTTCGCAAATGATACAGTTTGGGGGCCATTGTGCACTGCGAACTTCTTGTTAGTGCCCCATGCCGGCAGATAGGTGGACGTATTGGGGGCAAGGGGTGTCGAAAGACTTCCCGTTCGAGGATCTCAGGCGAGTGAGGGGGTTTGACTTGTCTCGCTATGTTTCTGAGGCGAGCTCAGCTATAATTCTCCATGGCATAGACGGGTTGGAGGGGACTTACTTATGGCGGCCAATAGCTATACGGCGGTTGTGGAGAAAGAAGGCGACGGGTATGTTTCTCTCTGCCCGGAATTGGACGTGGCCAGCCAGGGGGCCACGGTGGAAGAAGCGATGGCTCATCTGAAAGAAGCCGTCGAATTATTTCTGGAATGCGCGGACCCCGGAGAAGTACAGCGACGGCTGCATACCGAAGTCTTTGTGACACGCTTCGAAGCCACGCATGGCTAAACTTCGGGTTCTCTCCGGACGCGAGGTCTGCCAGATTTTATCGCAGCATGGGTTTGCAGAAGTACGGCGTCGCGGCAGCCACATCGTCATGCAGCGCCGGACCGCTACTGGAACCGTGACCGTCCCTGTCCCTGATCACCACGAAATTCGACTAGGTACCCTCCAATCCATTATCCGTCAAAGTGGCATTGCACGCAGTGAATTTGAATCGCAGGTCTGATCTATCCCAAGGGGTATCCTGTCGTTCAGATGACACGCTCATCCACGTTTTGAGCCTCGACTTTTGGTCACGGTTCGGTCACGGTTCGGTCACGGTTTTGGTCACGATTGCCAATGTGCCGCCATCGCCACTGATCGCAAGCTCAATGACTTAATCGCCTTTATCCATAGGGGTAGCGTCACTGTCTGTCATTCCTGCTCACTCTTAGTATCAGAAGTACTAGGAGGGTCTTCGGATCCGAGGGTTGGGGGTTCAAGTCCCTCCGGGCGCACCAATGATGAGAAGTGATTCGTATCTGACGCGCGCACAGCTCCCCTGCCTCACCGAACCCATCACGATCGTATTGAAGGAAAGCTTTTTCCTCGTTGGAAGGAGGGGCGCAGTACTTCGCGGAGACGATGGCCTCTAGGGGTAACGGCGATGCTAAGGAAGGTCTGATTTATTCTCCGTTCATGATGTGCTAAGGGTAGCGCAGCACTGAACGGGAGGCGCGCCCATGCAGCAATCGACATTTGCCGAGGTTACGTTTGAACAGTATCGCAAGCCCACTCGCCGGGAACGGTT